>NZ_JBIAIE010000030.1:0-102749 GCF_042871185.1 Streptomyces sp. NPDC006012 | reverse complement strand
CGGCTCCCGGCTCCCGGCTCCCGGCTCCCGGCTCCCGGCTCCCGGCTCCCGGCTCCCGGCTCCCGGCTCCCGGCTCCCGGCTCCCGGCTCCCGGCGGGGATCATGGGGTTCGTGCGCCGGGATGGGAACCCGGCGGGCGTGAGCGGTGTATGAGATACAGAAGCCGCCGCCGCAACCGCCGCGTCGAAGGGACCTTGATCGTGCAACGTCGAGCTGTGCCAGCCGTGCTGGCCGCCACCGCACTCTTACTGACGGCCGGCTGCTCCTCCGAGTGGAGCGGCCCGCCGGGCGCGGCCGTGAGTACGACGGCGCGGGGGACGGCGTCCCCTACATCCCCGTCCGCGAACTCCGCCGAGCCGACGCCACCCGCGAAGGGCTCGGTGAGGGTGGTGCGGACCGTCGCGGAGGGACTGAAGTCACCGTGGGGCCTGGCGCCCCTGCCCGACGGCGGGCTGCTCGTTTCCTCGCGGGACGAGGGGACGATCACCAGAGTCGACGAGAAGACAGGCAAGCAGACCCAGCTGGGCAAGATCTCCGGAGTCTCCCCGGACGGCGAGGGCGGCCTCCTGGGCATCGCCCTCTCCCCCGGCTACGGCGCCGACCACACGGTCTACGCGTACTTCACCTCGGCCTCGGACAACCGGATCGTCCGGATGCTCTACGACGCGGGAAAGCCGGCCGGTGAACAACTCGGCGCACCGGACACGATCTTCAAGGGCATTCCCAAGGGCGTCATCCACAACGGCGGCCGTATCGCCTTCGGTCCCGACGGCATGCTCTACGCGGGCACGGGCGAGAGCGGCACGAAGGGCCTGTCCCAGGACAAGAAGTCCCTGGGCGGCAAGATCCTGCGCATGACGCCGGAGGGTGAGCCGGCCCCGGGCAACCCGCTCCCGGGCTCCGTCGTGTACACCTACGGCCACCGCAATGTGCAGGGCCTCGCCTGGGACGACAAACAGCGCCTGTTCGCCTCGGAGTTCGGTCAGGACACCTGGGACGAGCTGAACGCGATCAAGCCCGGTGACAACTACGGCTGGCCGGATGCCGAGGGCACGTCGTCCGACAAGCGGTTCCACAACCCGATAGCCCAGTGGCACACGGATGTCGCCTCCCCCAGTGGCATCGCCTCTGTGAACGGCGTCATCTGGATGGCCGGGCTCAGAGGCCGGCGTCTGTGGCGCATCCCGCTGAAGGGCACCGAGGCAGCGGCCAAGCCCGCGGCGTTCCTCACCGAAACCTACGGCCGCCTGCGCACGGTGGTGGCGGCCGGCGGCGACAAGCTGTGGCTGGTGACGAGCAACACGGACGGCAGAGGGACGCCGAAGCCGGGGGACGACCGGATCCTGGAGTTGGAGGTCACCTGAGCGGGCGGTATCAGTGGGGGGTGTCAGTGGGGGGTGTCAGTGGGGGGTCAGGCGTCGTCGACGGGCGGCTCGGCCTCGTCCTCCGAGGGGGCCGGTGCTGTTGCCGGCAGGCGTATGACCGCCTTTCCGGACGACAGGTCGATGGCGCCCCGTCCGGGATCGTTGTCGCCGACGTCCTCGCGGGTCAGTTCAAGCCGGTTCTCTTCGTCCCGGGTGTGCTTGCGGCCGGGCGCAAACAGTTCCTCGAAGGCGTTGAACATGGACTCTCCCCGCTTTCTCCCCCGTATGACTTTCTCCAGCGTAAATCTCAGCTCTCCGGTCCGGCCGTGAGCGTCCCGGTGGGGAACAGACCCAGCCGATGCGCCACCGCCGCGGCCTCCCCACGGCCCGAGACACCGAGCTTTCCCAGGATGTTGGAGACGTGGACGCTCGCGGTCTTCGGGGAGATGAACAGTTCCTCGGCTATCTGCCGGTTGGTGCGGCCGGCAGTGACCAGGCGGAGCACGTCGCGTTCCCGGCTGGTGAGGCCGAGCGCCTCGACGGGATCGGCCGGCGTCCGCTGCGAGGCACAGGTCAGGGTGAGACGGGCGCGCTGGGCGAGGAGTGCGACCGAGTCGGCGAGCGGGCGGGCGCCGAGGTGATCGGCGACGGCTCCGGCCAGCCGGAGCAGTTCCGTGGCGCGGGCCCGCTCGTCGTCTCCGCCCGCGGTGGTGTGGCCCGGGCGTCCGGTGCCGGAGGACAGCAGGGCGGCGGCGAGGCGACGGCGGACACGGGCCAGGTCGTAGGGGCGGTCCAGGGACTCGAAGGCGGTGATCACCTCGGTCCAGAGGCCGGGGGTGTCCTCGCCGGCGGCACGCCGTAGTTCGGCACGGACCCATGAATCGTGCGCGAGCCACACGGGTGCGCCCGTGGTGAGTTTCTTGGCCGCCGCGGCGATGCGGTCGAGCGCCTCGGCCCGGCCGGGCTGTGCCGCGGGCAGGGTGCGGGCATCGGCCTCCGCGGTGGCGGCGGCCAGGAGCAGCGGCCAGGCATAGCGCTGGGTGCCCGGTGGAACTCCGGCGTCCAGGGCTCGGTGCAGTTCGTCGCGGGCGTCGAGCAGGCGGCCCTCCGCGACGGCGACGCCGACGGCGATACGGGCGAGCGGCAGCCACTGCTGCGGCGTGGTGTCGTGGCTGCCGAAGCAGTCGCGGGCGGCGGCGAGCCGGCGGGCCGCCTCGGCCAGGTCGCCACGGCCCAGGGCGAGACGGGCCAGGGACAGCGCGGCCGAGCCCAGGGGCTTGGTGCTGGGGCCGCGGCGGGCCGCGTTCGCGGCGGCGGTGGCTGCCTCGGACCAGTTGCCGAGGGCGTACAGGGTTTCGGCGAGGTTGGCCCACACCCGGGCTTCGGAGCCGAGCAGGCCGAACTTCCGGGTGTACTCGCTCCCCTCGTCCAGGATGGGAGCGGCTTCCCGGGAGCGGCCGACCGCTTCGAGTCCGGAGGGCAGGTTCACATAGGCACGGGCCGCGACATGGGGGTATCCCTCCTGGACGGACCGGTCCATGACCCGGTGCATGTCGGCGAGACCCGCCTCGACATCGCCCGCGTCGACCCTGAGGACGCCGAGGGTGATGCGGGCGTCCAGTTCGGTCTCGCGGGCGTCGATCATGCGGGCGTACTCGACGGCCCGTTCGGCGGCGGCGAGGGCCTGCGGGCCCGGCTCGTGCATCGTCCACCAGTTGGCGACGCCGGCCAGCACATCGGCATGCACCTCCGAGGGTGGCAGCCCGCGTACCAGTTCCTGGGCGGTGGCCAGTTCATGCCATCCGTCGCCGCGTCCCAGGGCCTGGACGAGGGTGGAGCGCTGATTCCAGAACCAGGCGGCGCGCAGCGGGTCGTCCTCGTCCTCCAGGAGGTGCAGCGCCCGTCGGGTGATCTTCAGGGCGCGCTCGCGCTCCCCGCACATCCGTCCGGCGAGGACGGCCTCCGCCATCAGGTCGAGATAGCGCAGCGGGGTGGCGGGGTCGCAGGACGGGTACACCGCCACGCAGTCCACGGGGCGCAGCGCGGCCCGGACCGGCGCGGGGGCGGTGTCCCAGAGTTCCATCGCCCGCTCCAGGAGGCGCAGTTGCTCGGTATAGGCGTACCGGCAGCGGGCGGCGACGGAGGCGTCCAGGACGGCGGGCAGGGCCTTGGCGGGGTCATGGGCGTGGTACCAGTGACTGGCCAGCCGCATGGCGCGTTCGTCGGCGGGGACGAGCGCCGGGTCACTCTCCATGGCCTCGGCGTAGCGGCGGTTGAGGCGGGAGCGCTCGCCGGGCAACAGGTCGTCGGCGACGGCTTCGCGGACCAGGGAGTGGCGGAAGCGGAAGCCGTCGCCGCCGGGGACGGCGAGCAGGATGCCGGCGTTCACGGCGGCGCGCAGGGCCTCGATGAGATCGTCCTCGGCGAGCCCGGTGGCGGCGGCGAGGAGCGGGTACTCGACCGTGGAGCCGCCCTCGGCGACCATCCGGACCACCCGCTGGGCGGTCTCGGACAACGCCTCCACACGGACCAGGAGCAGGTCGCGCAGGGTGTCGGTGAGACCGGTGCGGCGGCCCGCGCGGGCGGCGACCGCGAGTTCCTCGACGAAGAAGGCGTTGCCGTCGGAGCGTTCGAAGATCCCGTCGACCCGGGCGGGATCCGGTTGGGCGGCGAGGATGCCGGCGATCTGACGGCCGACCTCCTCGCGGTTGAAACGGTCGAGTTCGATACGGCGCAGGGTGCGCAGCCGGTCCAGTTCGGCGAGCAGGGGGCGCAGCGGGTGGCGGCGGTGGATGTCGTCGCAGCGGTAGGTGGCGAGGACGACGAGCCGGCCGGCACGCAGGGTGCGCAGCAGGTAGGACAGCAGATGGCGGGTGGAGGCGTCGGCCCAGTGCAGGTCCTCCAGGACGAGGACGACCGTACGGTCGGCGGCGATCCGTTCCAGCAGACGGGCGGTGAGTTCGAAGAGGCGGGCCAGGCCCTCCTCGTCGGGCCGTCCGAAGGCATGGGCGGGAGCGGCCCCGCCCAGTTCGGGCAGGAGCCGCGCCAGGTCCTCCTCCTGGCCCGCGGCGGCCTCGTCGAGTTCGCCGGGCAGGGCGCGGCGCAGTGCGCGCAGCGCGGTGGAGAACGGGGCGAACGGCAGTCCGTCGGCGCCGATCTCGACGCAGCCGCCGAGCGCGACGACGGCGCCCCGGCGGCCCGCGGCGGCGGCGAACTCCTCGATCAGCCGGGTCTTGCCGACCCCTGCCTCGCCGCCGACCAGCAGCGCCTGGGGCTCGCCCGCGGCGGCACGGGCGAGGGCGCCGTTCAACGTCTGCAGTTCTTCGGCCCGTCCGACGAAGACGGGACTGACGGACCTGGACTCCACGGGTTCGAGCATCGCACGGCGGTCTGACGGCACGGCGTCCATGGCATCCACGGCATCCGGTCTCTGCAGGGAGGAATATCGGGAGGAAACTTCTGCGCCCCCGGTTCCCCAGCCGGCCCCGGTCCGGCCCGGGTCGCGGTCTCGTACGGCGGACGGGCATGTGGCAGGAGCGTTGCCGCGGGCCGGGAGGCCCATTGCGGGGCCACGAAGCAGGTAATGGGGGGAGAGGGAGGGCCGCCCGCGCCGGGAGGGCGGCCACGCCGAGGCTCCGGCCGCCCCCCGTCCTCCCCCGCCGGGGCGTTCACGCGGCGCGGGACAGCCGGTGTCGGTCTGGGCTCCCGGTATCGGAAGAACTATCGGAAGGAGCCTGGCGGCCGTCGGTGCGCTCGCGGGCCGTGGCCTCCCGGCGCGGTCGGCGGCGTCGGCCCCGCACCGCGCGGGCGAGGCGTGCGTCCGCGGCCCGGCGGCGCAGTTCGGCGGAGCGGAGCAACTGGAGTTCGTACTGGATCATGGCGCGTCCCTCGCAAGTCGGGTTTCGGGATCGCTCGTGGCGATGCCTCCACACTCGGCTGCCAGGGGGGTGCGTCGCATCGGGAGAGTTCCGCATCTCGCGGCGGGCGGCGGGCTCCGGACACGCGTAAGGGGCCTCAGGCGTCCCGTCGAGGTGCTTACGGGTTCCCAAGGCCCCTGTCGGATGGGGCGGTTCAGCTGGTCGAGGGCAGTCCGAGTATCACGTCGGAGTACTTGAGGACGGCCAGCAGCAGGCCGATGACGCCGAGCGAGACACCGGCCCAGGCGACCGACTTGATCCAGCCGGCCTGGGGCTTGCCCGGGGCGCCGAACGCGGGCCGGGCCAGCACGAAGACGCCGACGATCAGCGCGGCCAGCGCGAACGCGCCGGCCCACAGGGCGGTGGTCTGCCAGGCATCGCCGTAGACCTCCTTGACCTGGGTGGCGACGCTCGCGGAGGACGAGGTCTGCAACTGGCCGATCAGCGTCTCGCGGGCGGAGGCCACGGTGCCGATCCAGCCGCCGGTCAGCGAGACGACGCCCAGTACGGCGGAGACGACGGCTCCGGCGCCCTGGCCGACGCCGGACGGAGTGTCGTCCTGCGCCGTCTCCTCGACCGGCCCGTCGACAGCGTCATCGCCATCGTCGTCAGCCGTGTCGTCCACCGTGTCCGCCGGCGCTGCGCCCGCGGGCTGCCCGGCGTCCTGCGGGGAGGTCCCGCCGGCCGTCTCGTCGGCCCGGTCAGCGGCAGCGGCCCCGGTGTCCTTCCCTTCCCCGTTCCTGGCCTCGTTCTGCTCGGCCTCGTCGTTCTTGGCCTCGGTGCCGGCCACGGTCTCGTCGCCTGTCTTTGTTCCCATGCCCCGCACGCTACGGATGCTGTATGAGAAGTCCCTTAAAGATCGTCCCGAACGGTACGCGCGCGTGCGGTGGTCCACCTCCGGGGTAGCGGGTTCCCGGGGACTCGATCGTCCCGGAGGGTACGCGCGCGTGCGGCGCACCACCCCGGCGGTAACGGGTTCCCGGGGACCGCGGCGCCGTGCCGTCCTCACCCAGGGTTGTCCCGTACGTCCTGTCGGTGCTCCGCCAGTTCCACCACGACGTCGCGGAGCCGGTCGTGCGCGGCACGGCATTCGGGCGGTTCGATGCTGATCCGGGGCAGGCGCCGGTCGAGCCAGCCCGGCAGCCACCAGTTGGCGTCGCCGAGAAGGTGCATCAGGGCCGGTACCAGCAGGGTCCGCAGAACGAACGCGTCGAGCGCGACGGCGGCGGCCAGCCCCAGGCCGCACATGGCGATCACCCGGTCCCCGCTGAGCACGAACGCGAGGAAGACGGAGATCATGATGACGGCCGCGGAATTGATCACGCGGCTGGTCTCGGCCAGGCCGACCCGGACGGCACGCCGGTTGTCGCCCGTCTCAAGCCACTCCTCGTAGATCCGGCTGACCAGGAACACCTGGTAGTCCATGGAGAGCCCGAACAGCACGGACACCATGATCACGGGGAGGAAGGGTTCGATCGGTCCGGCCCGGCCGAGCCCGAGCGGTTCGCTGCCCCAGCCCCACTGGAAGACCGCGACGACGACGCCGAAGGCGCCCGCGACGGCGGCGACATTCATCACGGCCGCCTTCAGCGGAATGCCGACCGACCGGAAGGCGAGCATCAACAGCACAAAACCCAGTCCGATGACGACACCGACGAACAGCGGCAGCTTGCCGACGATCACCTTGGCGAAGTCGTCGTAGCTCGCGGTCACCCCGCCGACGTACACGTCGAGCGAGGTGCCCGTCTGCGCGCGCGGGAGGACGTCGTCGCGCAGCCGGTCCACGAGGTCGCTGGTCTGGCGCGACTGCGGCGCGGAGTCGGGAACGACGGTGAGGTACGCGGTGTCGCCGCCGGTGTCGTAGTGCGCGGGAGTCGCGGAGGCGACGCCCGGGGTGGTGCGCAGGGTGGTGTCGAGGTTGTCCAGCGCGAGCTTGTCCTCGGCGCTGTCGACGTGTGCCACCAGGGTCAGCGGTCCGTTGACGCCGGGTCCGAAGCCCTCGGCGAGCAGGTCGTACGCCTGCCGGGTGGTCGAGGACCTGCGGTCGTTCCCCTGGTCGGAGGTGCCGAGGTGGAGGGCGAAGGTGGGCAGTGCGACCAGGGCGATGACGGCCAGCGCGACCGAGCCGAGCAGCCTGGGCCGGCGTTCGACGAACACGGACCAGCGGGCGGCGAGGCCGGTGGGCAGCTCCGGTTGCGGTCCTTGTTCGGCGAGGCGCTGCCGCTCGCGGCGGCTCAGCGCGCGGTCACCGATGAGGGACAGCAGGGCGGGAAGCAGGGTCACGGACGCCGCGACGGTGAGGACGACGGTCATCGAGGCCGCGACGGCTACGCCGTTGAGGAAATTCAGCCGCAGGCTCAGCAGGCCCAGCAGGGCGATGCACACGGTGGCGCCCGCGAACAGGACCGCGCGTCCGGTGGTGGTGACGGCGCTGGTGGCGGCCTCGGTGACGCTGAGGCCGCGTTTCAGTCCGCGGCGGTGCCGGGTGACGATGAACAGCGCGTAGTCGATGCCCACGCCGAGCCCGATGAGCAGGCCGAGCATCGGGGCGAACGCGGCGACGGTCATGGCGTGGCCGAGCAGTCCGATGGCGGCGTACGCGGTGCCCACGCCGACCAGGGCGGTGGCGATGGGCAGCAGGGAGGCGGCCGGCGAACCGAAGGCGAGGAACAGCACGACGGCGGCGACGGCGATGCCGATCGCCTCGGCGTAGTGCTCGTCGGACGACTCGGTGAGCCCGATGGCACTGCCGCCCAACTCGACCCGCAGTCCGTCCGCGTCGGCCGACTTGGCGGTGCGGACGACCGCCTCGGCCTCGGCCTTGCTGATCTTCTCGACCGGTTGGGCGAAGGTGACGGCGGCGTACGCGATCCGGCCGTCGCGGCTGATCTGTCCGTTGCCCTGGCCCTCGTAGGGGCTGGTCACGGAGGACACCCCGGGCAGGTCCGCGATCTTGTGGAGGGTGTCGTTCATCGTCTGCTCGACGGCGGCCGTGCGGACGCCGCCGGGCGCCTGCCAGACGACGGTGTCGCTGTCGCCGCCCAGGCCCGGGAATCCCTCGGCCAACAGCTGGGTGGCACGGCCGGATTCGGTGCCGGGGACGGTGTAGTCGTCGCTGTACGCGGAGCCGATGACGGCGGTGGCGGCGGTGACGCCGCCGAAGGCGGCCAGCCAGAGCAGGACGGCGACCAGACGGTGCCGGACACACCAACGCGCAAGTGCAGCCACGGACCTGCTCCCAGGGGGTATTTCAATATCTTTGACCGGGATAAATCCTCGATAAGATGAATAGCCAGGAAAACCTGAGCAATCGAGGGACACTCTGACAGTCGAAAGTGATCCTTTGTCGGGTTCGTGGGCTTACTCACAAGCGCCGAAAACCGGGAACTTCCGCACGTAATCCCGGCTGCGGCACGCACGGAATCCGAATGCGGCGAGCGGGGGCGGCAGCTACCGTCCCGGGCCTTGGTATCGACAGGACAACCGGCCCAGCGCCGCAGACCGAAGCAGGTGCATTGTTTGACGGTCCGACCGAGCTCCTCCGCATCCGATTCCCGGATGAATTCCCGTCCCTACGGCACAAGGAGCCCGTTCACCGATGTCCGACATCAACATCACCACCCACGCTTCGTCCGGCGACCTGACTGAGCGCCTGACCCACCCGCATTCGCGCAGCAACCGCTACGACGTCCGCAGGATCCCCGAGAACCAGATGGGGCCGCACGCGCTGTGGCTGCTGGCGCGAACGGCTGCTGTGGAGCGAGGTGTGCGCGCAGGAGAGCCCGAGCGAGTTCATGGCGGGCATGGCCCGGGAGTCGGTGGAGCTGATGCGGGTCGACCGGGGGCGGGCGCTTGGGTTTGTGCGGGTTGTGGGGCGCCGGGGGTGCCCGGCCGCCGATCGGGGTCCGGCCGGTCAGGGGTAGCCCGGCGGCCGGTCGGCGGCCGGCCCGTCAGGGGTGGCCCGGCCGGTCGCGGTCCGGCCCGTGGAGGGTGATGACAGCCCGCACCCCTGACAAAAGAGAATGCCCCGGGGGATGGTCGCGGTGGTGCCGCGTTCCCCCGGGGCGATTAATGCGTGGTGCGGATCAGCCTTCGCTGACGCCCAGCTTCTCCAGGATCAGTTCCTTGACGCGGGCCGCGTCGGCCTGGCCCCGGGTGGCCTTCATGACCGCGCCGACCAGGGCGCCGGCCGCGGCCACCTTGCCGCCGCGGATCTTGTCCGCGATGGCCTGGTTGCCGGCGATGGCCTCGTCGACGGCGGTGCCGAGCGCCGAGTCGTCGGAGACGACCTTCAGACCGCGCTGGTCGACGACCTCGTCGGGAGTGCCCTCGCCCGCGAGGACGCCCTCGATGACCTGGCGGGCCAGTTTGTCGTTCAGGTCGCCGGAGGAGACCAGCTGGGTGACGCGGGCGACCTGCTCGGGCGTGATGGCCAGCTCGTCGAGAGCGGTCCCGGACTCGTTGGCGCTGCGCGCCAGCTCGCCCATCCACCACTTGCGGGCCGAGGCCGCGTCGGCACCCGCGTCGATGGTGGCGACGATCAGGTCCAGCGCACCGGCGTTGAGGATCGCCTGCATGTCGGTGACCGAGATGCCCCAGTCCGCGAGGAGGCGGGTGCGGCGGACCAGCGGCAGCTCGGGCAGCGCGGTGCGGATCTCCTCGACCCATGCGCGCGCGGGGGCCACCGGGACCAGGTCGGGCTCCGGGAAGTACCGGTAGTCCTCGGCTTCCTCCTTCACCCGGCCCGAGGTCGTCGACCCGGTGTCCTCGTGGAAGTGCCGGGTCTCCTGCACGATCGTGCCGCCGGACGACAGCACGGCCGCGTGCCGCTGGATCTCGAAACGGGCGGCGCGCTCGACGGACCTGAGCGAGTTGACGTTCTTCGTCTCGGAGCGGGTGCCGAACTTGTCGGCGTCCTTGGGCATCAGCGACAGGTTGACGTCGCAGCGCATCTGGCCCATCTCCATGCGGGCCTCCGAGACGCCGAGCGCCCGGATGACCTCGCGCAGCTCACGGACGTACGCCCGGGCGACCTCGGGGGCGCGCTCGCCCGCCCCGACGATCGGCTTGGTGACGATCTCGATGAGCGGGATGCCCGCGCGGTTGTAGTCCAGCAGGGAGTGGGACGCGCCGTGGATACGGCCCGTGGCGCCGCCGACGTGCGTCGACTTGCCGGTGTCCTCCTCCATGTGGGCGCGTTCGATCTCCACGCGGAAGGTCTCGCCGTCCTCCATCTGTACGTCGAGGTAACCGCCGTAGGCGATCGGCTCGTCGTACTGGGAGGTCTGGAAGTTCTTCGGCATGTCCGGATAGAAGTAGTTCTTCCGGGCGAAGCGGCACCAGTCGGCGATCGAGCAGTTCAGCGCGAGACCGATCTTGATCGCGGACTCGACGCCGGTCGCGTTGACGACCGGGAGCGCGCCGGGCAGGCCGAGGCAGGTGGGGCAGGTCTGCGAGTTGGGCTCGGCGCCCAGCTCGGTGGAGCACCCGCAGAACATCTTCGTCTTGGTGCCGAGTTCGACATGGACTTCGAGGCCCATGACGGGGTCGTACGACGCCAGCGCGTCTTCGTACGACACCAGGTCGGTCGTGGTGGTCACGGTGAAACTTCCCTCTCAGCCCAGCAGGACGTCGTCGTCGCCCAGCCGCTTCAGCTCGCGGTAGAGGAGGGCGAGGCCGGTGACGATCGCGACGGCGGACACGGTGGCGTCGATCAGGCGCAGCGTGTCGTGCTCGGCGCGGGCCTTCTTGATCTGCTTGGCGACACCGACCGCGCCGAACGCGGTGGTGGCCATGGACATGTACGTACCGGGCTTGGTGTTCTTGAAGCCCTTGGCCTTGGACAGTGCCTTGCTCACAGCGACGGAGCCTCCTCCAGCAGCGGGTGCCCCCACTTTTCCACGAAGGCGGCCTCGACGGCGGCGCCGACCTTGTACAGCCTGTCGTCCTTCAGCGCCGGGGCGATGATCTGCAGGCCGACCGGGAGGTTGTCCTCGGGGGCGAGACCGCAGGGCAGCGACATGGCCGCGTTGCCCGCCATGTTGGTCGGGATGGTGCACAGGTCGGCGAGGTACATGGCCATCGGGTCGTCGGCGCGCTCGCCGATCGGGAAGGCGGTGGTCGGGGTCGTCGGGGAGACGATCACCTCGACCTGCTCGAACGCCTTCTCGAAGTCGCGCGTGATGAGCGTGCGGACCTTCTGCGCGGAGCCGTAGTACGCGTCGTAGTAGCCGCTCGACAGGGCGTACGTGCCGAGCATGATGCGGCGCTTGACCTCGGCACCGAACCCCGCCTCACGGGTGAGGGAGGTGACCTCTTCGGCCGAGTGGCTGCCGTCGTCGCCGGTCCTGCGGCCGTAGCGCAGGCCGTCGAAGCGGGCCAGGTTGGAGGAGCACTCGGACGGCGCGATCAGGTAGTACGCCGACAGGGCGAGGTCGAAGGACGGGCAGTCCAGCTCGACGATCTCGGCGCCCAGTTCCTTCAGGAGCTCGACGGACTCCTCGAAGCGCTGGACGACACCGGCCTGGTAGCCCTCGCCACGGAACTGCTTGACCACGCCGATGCGCATGCCCGCGACGCTGCCGTTGCGGGCAGCCTCCACGACCGGCGGGACGGGGGCGTCGACGGAGGTGGAGTCCATCGGGTCGTGCCCGGCGATGACCTCGTGCAGCAGGGCCGCGTCCAGGACCGTACGGGCGCAGGGGCCGCCCTGGTCGAGGGAGGACGAGAAGGCGACCATGCCGTACCGGGAGACCGCGCCGTACGTCGGTTTCACGCCGACCGTGCCGGTGACGGCGGCCGGCTGGCGGATGGAGCCGCCGGTGTCGGTGCCGATGGCCAGCGGGGCCTGGTAGGAGGCCAGCGCGGCGCTGGAGCCGCCGCCGGAGCCCCCGGGGATCCTGGTGAGGTCCCAGGGGTTGCCGGTCGGGCCGTAGGCGCTGTTCTCGGTGGAGGACCCCATGGCGAACTCGTCCATGTTGGTCTTGCCGAGGATGACGACGTCGGCGGCCTTCAGCCGTTTGGTGAGCGTCGCGTCGTACGGCGGGATCCAGCCTTCGAGGATCTTCGATCCGACGGTCGTCGGTACGCCCTCGGTGGTGAAGATGTCCTTGAGGGCGAGCGGGACGCCGGCCAGCGGGCCCAGCTTCTCGCCGCGCTCCCGCTTCTCGTCGACGGCCCTGGCCTGGGCCAGGGCGCCCTCGCGGTCGACGTGCAGGAAGGCGTGCACCTTCTCGTCCACGGCGTCGATCCGGGCGAGGTGGGCCTCGGTGACCTGGACCGCGGTCAGCTCGCCGGAGGCGATCTTCGCGGCGGTCTCGGCGGCCGTGAGCTTGATGATGTCCGTCATGGTCACTCCTCCCCCAGGATCTGCGGCACCTTGAAACGCTGCTGCTCCTGGGCCGGGGCGCCGGAGAGCGCCTGCACGGGGGTGAGCGAGGGACGGACCTCGTCCGCGCGCATGACGTTCGTCAGCGGGAGCGGGTGCGAGGTCGGCGGTACGTCTTGGTCGGCGACCTCGCTGACGCGGGCGACCGCGCCGATGATGTCGTCGAGCTGGCCGGCGAAGTGATCGAGTTCTTCGGGCTTCAGCTCCAGACGCGCCAGCCGGGCGAGGTGGGCGACCTCCTCGCGCGTGATGCCAGGCATGCAGCGATCCTCTGGGGTGAGTGTGTGAGTTTTGGGGTCAATCCTATGGGGCCCGCCGCACTGACTGTGAAACGGATTCCCGGGCCGGGCTCCCCGCGGCTCGCTCGGCGGGCCCCGGGCCGGGGGGTGCGGCTCAGCGGCGTCCGTCCCAGGCCGCGCTCGGCAGGAAGTGGTTGTCGTACAGCTCCTGCACCTCCAGCAGGCTGTCCGGGGTGGCCTCGCCGAGCCGGATGCGCTGGAGGTGGCGGAAGTACTCGAAGCGTTCGACACCCGGCGTGATCACGATGAGGATGTCCGCGGTGCTCCCGGGGACGGCGGCGAAGGCGTGCGGCTTGTCCGGCGGGACGACGACCAGGTCGCCGCGCCCGGCGGTGACGACGTCGTCGCCGGACAGCAGGTCGGCGGCGCCGTCGAGGACGTAGAACAGCTCGGCGGAGTTGCGGTGCAGATGCGGGCGGGCGCCGTCGGCGCCGCGGGCCAGGGTGACCCGTACGGTGGACAGCGCCCCGCCGGTGGCGCTGCTGTCGGCCAGCAGCCGCACGGCGACGGGGTCACCGCCGGCCACCTCGGCCGCGGCGTCGCACACGACCACCGAGTCGTCGAACCTGGGAACGAACAGTGACATCCGTGCATCCTCCGTGGGTGAGGGGCGGGGGGTCTCCCGGCACCGGCCGCCGGCCCGAGGGGACGCGAAGAACCGAGGGTCCCCTGGTCGAGCGAACCGAGAGCCGGCGAAACCGGGACACGGCCACGCCGCGACCTTGCCACTTGCCGAATCAAGGCACGAACCGACCTGGCGAAACCGAGAACTCGGGTGAGCGACCGGCCACGGCGCGGACGCGGGCGACCGGCGAGCCAGGACGGAGTCCTTGCGGAGCGTTCAGTCGTCGGCCGCTGCCGCCGGCAGCGCGGCCCGGGGCCGCTGCCATCCCCGCGATCCGCGCGCCAGCAGCCAGGCCGTGGTCTCGTCGGGCGGCATCGCCGCGGCGACCAGCCAGCCCTGCACCGCGTCGCAGCCGAGGTCCCGCAGCCGTTCCCAGGTCTCGTCGTCCTCCACGCCCTCGGCGACCACCAGCAGGCCCAGCGAATGCGCCAGGTCCACGGTGCAGCGCACGATCTCGGCGTCCTCGGTGTCGACGGCCAGCCGGGCGACGAACGACCGGTCGATCTTCAGCTCGCTGACCGGCAGTCGACGCAGATGCACCAGCGAGGAGTACCCGGTGCCGAAGTCGTCCAGGGACATCTTCACGCCGTGCCCGGTCAGCCCGGCGAGCGTGTCCGCGGCGCGCTGCGGATCCTCCAGCAGGACGTGCTCGGTGATCTCCAGTTGGAGCGCTCCCGCGGGCACTCCGTGCCGGGCCAGCCGGGCGGCGACCGAGCCGGCGAAGCCGGGCGTGTGGACGTCCCGGGGGGAGACGTTCACGGCCACCGGCACCCGCAGCCCCTGGGCCCGCCACTTGGCGACCTGCCCGAGCGCGGTCTCCAGCACGTACTCCGTCAGCAGGGGCATCAGCCCGGAGGACTCGGCGATCGCTATGAACTCGTCCGGCGGTACCTTCCCGCGTTCCGGGTGCACCCAGCGCACCAGCGCCTCCAGACCGGCGACCTGCCCGTCGAAGCGGACCTTGGGCTGGTAGTGCAGCTGGACCTCGTGCGCGTCCAGGGCCCGGCGCAGATCGCCGAGCAGCCCGAGCCGGTCGGGGGTGTTGGAGTCCCGTTTGGACTCGTAGACCTCGACGCCGGTGCGGTCCCGCTTCGCCTGGTACATCGCCACGTCCGCGCGGCGCAGCATGCCTTCGGCGTCCAGTGCGTGGTCCGGGAAGACGGCGACGCCCGCGCTGGCCTCCAGGACGAGGGTGAGCCCGTCGAGGTCGAGCGGCGAGCTGAGCGCGGTGACGAGGTTGCGGGCGACCCGGGTCGCGGACGTCGTGGAGTCGGCGACCGGCAGCAGAACGGCGAACTCGTCGCCGCCGAGGCGTGCGGCCTCGGCGCCGCGCGGCAGCGCGAGGCGCAGTCGTTCGGCTATCTGGAGCAACAGCCGGTCTCCGGCGAGGTGCCCGAGAGTGTCGTTCACCGATCGGAACCGGTCGAGGTCGATCAGCATGAGCGCGGACCGGGCACCGATGCGTTCGGCGTCGTCGAGGGCCGTCCAGATGCGTTCCAGGAGCCACTGCCGGTTGGGCAGTCCGGTCAGCGGGTCGCGCAGTTGTTCCTCCGCCCGGGCCCGGGCGATCCACAGGGTGGAGTCGAGGGCGATCAGCGGGATGGCGAACAGCGGGAGCAGCACCGGTCTGGCGAACGCCACCACGCAGATCAGCGGTGCGATACCGAGCAGCGCGACCGCGACCAGGCCCTGTCTGACCAGGGCGGTGCGGGCGACGGTGGGCAGGCCGCCGCCGCGCGGGGCGCTCAGGTACCACAGCAGGACACGGCTGACGGCCAGGTAGGCCGCCGCGACGAGCACCACCTCGGGGACGGTGGTGACGCTCCAGTGGTCGGGGCTCCACGGGTCCTCGACGGTCGGCACCCGGCCGCAGGAACCGAGCAGCAGGGCGGCGGCCCCGATGCCGAGGATGTCGACCGCGCCGTGCAGTACGCCCTGGCGCCAGCGGTGCCGGCGGGCGATGCCGACCAGGACGACGACGGTGAGGCTGACCATGCCGGCGGGCAGCCAGCCGTAGAGCAGCAGCACGGCGAGCGTGAGGGCGGCGCCGGAGCCGGTGCCGCCCCACCAGCGGGCGCGGCCGAGCATGACGAGGTGGCCGACGATGATGCCGGTGAGCACCGCCAGTGACCAGCCGACGGTGCCGGACGGGAAGAGGGCGTGGTTGTCGGTGAACGCCCGGTAGAACCCGGCGCCCAGCAGGAACGCGGCCGCCGCGACGACCGCGGCGGGCAGCGCGGGCCAGGCCGGCTGGCGCTCGTGGTCGGATCCGGCCGCCCCGGGTGCGCCGGCGACGACCAGGGGAACGGTGCCGGCCCGGGGCACCATGTGGGGGGCGGCGGCGCGTGCGACGACGCCCGCCCGCTCCGGGGCCCGTCCCGGCCACCGGCTCCCCCGCCACGCGACCGCCCTGCGCAGCCACAGCCGCACGTCCGGGGCGGCGCTCTCGGTCGGTTCCATTCCCGTCCCTCTCACAGCCGGCGGTGCCCACGCCACGCGGCAGGCGCCCGAGATCCGTCGACGGCTCCGCGTTGGAACAACCCGTCCCCGTGCCGTTCGAGGGCACGGGGATGCCCCGACCGCAGCTGGGCACGGCAGGCGCACACCTCAACAGTAGGCCGCAGAAGGCTTTCACGGGCAGCGGTCGTCAACGGTTGCCCGAATGCGCCCAGGCCACCCGTATGCATCTGATATGCGCCGATCGGGTGGCCTTCAACCGCTACTCGCCGGTCGGAAGGGCGACTTCGGCCGCGGCCTCGGGCCCCTGTTCCAACAGGACGCCGAAACCGTCCTCGTTCAGGACCGGCACCTTCAGCTGCATGGCCTTGTCGTACTTCGAACCCGGGTTGTCACCCACGACGACGAACGCGGTCTTCTTCGACACCGATCCGGTCACCTTGGCCCCGCGGCTCTGCAGGGCGTCCTTGGCGCCGTCCCGGGTGAAGTTCTCCAGGGTGCCGGTCACAACGACGGTGAGGCCCTCCAGCGGGCGCGGGCCCTCCTCCTCGCCCGACGCCTCGTCCTCCAGCGGGACTCCGGCCGCCTTCCACTTGCGGACGATCTCGCGGTGCCAGTCCTCGGTGAACCATTCCTTGACCGCGGCGGCGATGATCGGGCCGACGCCCTCGGTGTTCGCCAGTTCCACCTCGGACGCCTGCTCGATGCGGTCGACGGAACGGAACTCGCGGGCCAGCGCCTGGGCGGCGACCGGTCCGACGTGCCGGATGGAGAGCCCGTTCAGGAAGCGGGCGAGTGGGCGGGCCTTGGCCGCCTCGATGTTCTCCAGCAGCGCGAGGGTGTTCTTCTTCGGCTCGCCCTTCTGGTTGGCGAAGACCGTGACGACCTTCTCCTGGCCGGTCCTGGGGTCCCGCTTGGGCAGTCCGCTGTCCGGGTCGAGGACGTACGCCGTGATGGGCAGCAGCTTGTCCACCGTGAGGTCGAACAGGTCGCCCTCGTCCTTCAGTGGCGGCTCGGCGGGCTCCAGCGGGTGGGTGAGCGCCGCCGCGGCCACTGCGCCGAAGTGCTCGATGTCCAGGCATTCCCGGCCGGCGAGATAGGAGACGCGCTCCCGCAACTGGGCCGGGCACGCGCGCGCGTTGGGGCAGCGGAGGTCGATGTCGCCCTCTTTCATGGGGCGCAGCGGCGTGCCGCACTCCGGGCACTCGGCGGGCATCACGAACTCCCGCTCGCTGCCGTCGCGCAGGTCGACGACCGGGCCGAGGATCTCCGGGATGACGTCACCGGCCTTGCGGAGCACCACCGTGTCGCCGATGAGGACGCCCTTGGCCTTGACCACGTCCTGGTTGTGCAGGGTGGCGAACTCGACCTCGGAGCCCGCGACCTTGACCGGCTCGACCTGGGCGTAAGGCGTGACCCGGCCGGTGCGTCCGACGCCCACCTTGATGTCGACGAGCTTGGTGTTGACCTCCTCCGGCGCGTACTTGTACGCGATCGCCCAGCGCGGGGCGCGGGCGGTGGAGCCGAGGCGCCCCTGGAGGCGGATCTCGTCGAGCTTGACGACCACGCCGTCGATCTCGTGCGCCACGGAGTGGCGGTTCTCGCCGAAGTAGGCGATGAACTCCTTCACCCCGTCGAGGTCGTCGACCACCCGGTTGTGCGGGGACGTGGGCAGGCCCCAGCCCCCCAGCAGGTCGTAGGCGTGGGAGAGGCGGTTGAAGCCCGAATAGCCCTCCAGGGCGCCGATGCCGTGGACGACCATGTGCAGGGGGCGGCTCGCGGTGACGCGCGGGTCCTTCTGGCGCAGTGAACCGGCGGCCGCGTTGCGCGGGTTGGCGAACGGCTTGTCGCCGGCCGCGACCAGGCGTTCGTTGAGTTCCAGGAACTTCTCCATCGGGAAGAAGACCTCGCCGCGGATCTCCACGAGGTCGGGTACCCGGTCGCCGTGCAGCCGGTCGGGGATCTCGGCGATCGTACGGACGTTGGGCGTGATGTCCTCGCCGGTGCGGCCGTCGCCGCGGGTCGCCGCGCGGGTGAGCCGGCCGCGCTCGTAGGTGAGGTTGACCGCGAGTCCGTCGACCTTCAGTTCGCACAGGAAGTGGTAGTCCTGGTCGCCGAGTTCACGGTGGATGCGGTCGGCCCAGGCGGTGAGTTCCTCGTCGTTGAAGGTGTTGTCGAGGGAGAGCATGCGCTCGCGGTGCTCGACCGCGGTGAACTCCGTCGCGTACGACCCCGAGACCTTCTGGGTCGGCGAGTCGGGTGTGCGCAGTTCCGGATACTCCTCCTCCAGCGCCTGAAGGGAATGCAGGAGCCGGTCGAACTCCGCGTCGCTGACGACGGGGGCATCCTTCACGTAGTACCGGAAGCGGTGCTCCTCGATCTGCTCAGCGAGGCGCGCGTGCTGGTCGCGTGCCTCGGCGGGCACTGTCGTCTCCGCTTGCTTGTCGCCGGCCACCGTGTTGTCCTCCCGTTACTCTGGGTTGTCCGCGAGGGATCTCGCCGCCCGGACGCAGTGGGCGAGCGCCGCGCGGGCGTACGCGGGTGACGCGCCCGCGAGACCGCACGTCGGGGTGACCGTGACCGCATCCGCCAGCAGCCCCGGTCGCAGCCCCAGCCTGCGCCACAACGTCCTGACACCCATGACGCTACCGGCAGGGTCTGACAACGGGCCGTCCGCGGACGGCACGACACCGGCGAACAGCCGCGTGCCGCCCTCCACGGCCTCACCGATCACCTCGTCATCACGCTCGGTGAGCAGCGAGAAGTCAAAGGAGACCGCGGCGGCGCCCGCGCGGCGCAGCAGCGCGAAGGGCACGTCCGGCGCGCAGGAGTGGACCACGACGGGTCCGCCGCCGTGCACGGCGACGATGTCCCGCAGGGTGGCCTCCACGATCTGCCGGTCCACGGCGCGGTGGGTGCGGTAGCCGCTGGCCGTGCGGACCTGTCCGCGCAGTACGGAGGTGAGGGACGGCTCGTCGAGCTGGAGGACGAGCCGGGCGCCGGGCACCCGGCGGCGCACCGCGGCGAGATGCAGACGCAGTCCTTCGGCGAGCGAGGCGGCGAGGTCGCGGCAGGCGCCGGGGTCGGAGAGGGCGGCCTCGCCGTTCCTCAGCTCCAGGGCGGCGGCCAGCGTCCACGGCCCGACGGCCTGCACCTTGAGGTCGCCCTCGTAGCCCTGGGTCAGCTCCTCCAGCGCGTCGAGGTCCTCCCCCAGCCAGGACCGCGCCCGCTTGGTGTCCCGGCCCGGCCGGTCGCCGATCCGCCAGCCGCTGGGCTCCACGCGCGCGTACAGCTCGACGAGCAGGCCCGCGGTCCGCCCGATCATGTCGGCACCGGGCCCGCGGGCGGGCAGCTCGGGCAGATACGGGAAGTCCTCGAAACTTCCGGTGACCGTCTTGGCCGCCTCCCGCGCGTCCGCACCGGGCATGGACCCGACGCCGGTGGCGCCCGGGAACCTCAACTCGCTGTTCTCGCTCACGCCGGAAGCGTATGCGGTACGGGACACCGGGGGCTTGCGCCCCCTGGCCGCGGCCCCCTCCGCCCGCGCACCGCCCGGCCCAGGAACGGGCGGGCAGGGGCGGCGGGATCCCTCCCGCCGGTCACCGCACCGTCACAGGCCCGGCCGCACCGTCAGGTCGTTGACCTCCGCGTCCCGGGGCAGGTCCAGGGCCATCAGGACCGCCGTGGCGACCGACTCGGGGTCGATCCACCGGGCCGGGTCGTACTCCTTGCCCTCCTGCTGGTGGACCTTGGCCTGCATGGGGCTGCTGGTGCGGCCGGGGTAGACGGAGGTGACCCGGACGCCGTTGCCGTGCTCCTCCTCGCGCAGGGAGTCGGCGAGCGCCTTCAGGCCGTGCTTGGAGGCGGCGTACGCGGACCAGCCTGCGTGGGCGCTCAGACCCGCCCCGGAGTTGACGAACACCACGTGACCGCGTGCCGCGCGCAGCTGGGGCAGGAAGTGCCGGGTCAGCTCGGCGGGCGCGACCAGGTTCACGCCGAGCTGGTGCCGCCAGGACTTGGGGGTCAGCTCGTCCACCCGGCCGAGGTCGACCACACCGGCGACGTGCAGCAGCGTGTCCACCCGGTCCGGGAGCGTCTGGTGCGAGAAGGCCCAGGACAGCTTTTCCGGCTCGGCGAGGTCACCGACCAGCGTGCGCGCCCCGGGGAACCGCGCCGCGAGGTCCTTGGCACGGCCCGCGTCGCGCGCGTGCAGGACGAGATCGTCCCCGCGCGCGTGGAGGCGGCGCGTCACGGCCGCGCCGATGCCGGAGCCGGCCCCGGTGATCACATGAGTAGACATGCGGGCCATGGTCGCATCAGCGACGCGTCATGCCGTGCCCCGGCTCTCCTCCAGGTAGGCCAGCGCCCCGACCGGCTCCTCGGCGAAGAACACCAGGTCACTCAGCGGACGGGGCAGGAAACCCTCGGCCTCCATCCGGCGGAACTGTTCCTTCAGGCCGTCGTAGAAACCCGCCGTGTTGAGCAGCACGACCGGCTTGTCGGTGTGCCCGTGCTTCTTCAGCTCCAGGATCTCGGTGGCCTCGTCGAGCGTCCCGGTGCCGCCCACCATGATCACCACCGCGTCGGCCTTCTCCAGCAGCAGCCGCTTGCGCTCGCCGAGGTCCTTGGCGGTCACCATCTCGTCCGCGCCGGGCCGCGCCTTCGCCGCCAGGAACTCCACGGAGACGCCGAGCAGCCTGCCGCCCGCCTCCTGCACGCCGTCCGCGACCACCTTCATCAGACCGACGTCGGAGCCGCCCCACACCAGTGTGTGACCGCCCTTGCCGAGCAGCCTCGCGAAGTCGCGCGCGGGGCGCGTGTAGCGGTCGTCGAGGTCGGCGGCGGAGAGGAAGACGCAGATGTTCATGGGCTCCACCGTATGCGGGAAGAACCCGGCGCCCGCGCGCGCTGTCCGGATATGACCGAAGGACACACCATCACCATCGAACAGGGCGAGCAGCACGTGCGCGTGGTGCACGGGGACCAGGTGCTCGCCGAGACGGACCGCCCCCTGGTGCTGCGCGAGACCGGTTGTCCCGTGCGGTACTACATCCCGCCCGAGGACGTGCGCCTCGACCTCCTCACCCCCTCCGACAGCCACAGCTACTGCCCCTTCAAGGGCACGGCGTCCTACTGGTCGCTGCCGGACGCGCCGGACCTCGTCTGGAGCTATCCGCAGCCCAAGGACGACGTGGTTCGGATCAAGGACCACCTGTGCTTCTACGAGGCGGAGGTGTCGCCCGCCGAAACGGCGTGACGCCGAAGTGTCGTGACCGGTGACGCGCCTGCCGGGTGGCAGTCTGCACTGGCATGGACAAGCAGATCATTTCGCCTGACGGCACGGCCATCGCGTACCAGCACTCCGGACGGGGTCCCGCGGTCGTCCTCGTGAGCGGCGCGATGTCGACGGGTGCGACGGTGGCGCCGCTGGCCGCCCGGCTGGCGGACCGCTTCACCGTCGTCCCGTACGACCGCCGGGGCCGGGGCGCGAGCGGCGACAGGGCGCCGTACGCCGTCGCCCGCGAGATCGAGGACCTGGCGGCCCTGATCGAGGCGGTGGGCGGCGAGGCGGCGCTCTACGGCGTCTCGTCGGGCGGTGCGCTGGCCCTGGAGGCCGCGGCGTGCGGGCTGCCGGTCCGTCAGGTGGCGGTGTACGAACCGCCGTTCGCCGCGCCCGGCGGGAAGAAGGAGCGCACCGAGTACACCGAGCGGCTCACCGAGGCCCTCGCCGAGGGCCGGCGCGGGGACGCGGTCGAGCTGTTCCTGCGGCTGACCGGGCTGGCCGAGCAGATGATCCAGGGCGCCCGGCAGTCCCCGATGTGGGCCGACATGGAGGCCATCGCGCCGACCCTGGCGTACGACGACACCGTGATGGGCGACGGTCTGCTGCCGCGGGAGCGGATCTCGTCGATCGGCGTGCCGGTGCTGGCGGTGGCGGGCGGGGCGAGCCCCGGCTGGCTGCTGACGGCGGTCGCGGAGGTCGCGGACGCGGCCCCCAAGGGGACCTGTCTCACCCTGGAGGACCAGACCCACCGGGTGGACCCGGACGTGCTGGCGCCCGTACTGGCCGAGTTCTTCACGCTGTAGTGGTTGCCAGCCCTGCAGTGGTTGCCCTGTAGTGGTGGCCCTGTAGTGCGCGCCGTGATCGGCTACACCGTCGCGGGCCTCGCGCGCGTGGTCGTCGCGATCGTCGCCGAGCCCACCACGCGTGTGCCGTCGTACAGCACCACCGCCTGGCCGGGGGCGATCCCGCGGACCGGCTCCCTGAAGGTCACCCGCAGTTCGCCGGCCACCAGTTCCGCGGTCACCTCGGTCTCGTCCCCGTGCGCGCGCAGCTGGGCCGAGTAGGTGCCGGGACCGGCCGGGGCCGTGCCGCACCAGCGGGGCTTGACCGCGGTCAGCGCGGTCACGTCCAGGGCGGCGGCCGGGCCGACCGTCACGGTGTTGGTCACCGGGGAGATGTCGAGGACGTAGCGGGGCTTGCCGTCCTGAGCCGGGGTGCCGATGCGCAGCCCCTTGCGCTGGCCGATGGTGAAGCCGTACGCGCCCTCGTGCGTGCCCACCTTGGTGCCCGACTCGTCGACGATGTCGCCCTCGGCGCGGCCGAGACGGGCGGCGAGAAAGCCCTGGGTGTCGCCGTCGGCGATGAAGCAGATGTCGTGCGAGTCGGGCTTGCGGGCGACGGCCAGGCCGCGGCGCTCGGCCTCGGCGCGGATCTCGTCCTTGGTGGTCACCGTGTCGCCCAGCGGGAACAGCGCGTGCGCCAGCTGCCGGTCGTCCAGCACGCCGAGCACGTACGACTGGTCCTTGGCGAGGTCGGAGGCGCGGTGCAGTTCCCGGCTGCCGTCCGCGTGCGTCACGACCTTCGCGTAGTGGCCGGTGCAGACCGCGTCGAAGCCCAGTGCCAGCGCCTTGTCCAGGAGCGCGGCGAACTTGATCTTCTCGTTGCAGCGCAGGCACGGGTTGGGGGTGCGGCCGGCCTCGTACTCGGCGACGAAGTCCTCGACCACGTCCTCCCGGAAGCGGTCGGCGAGGTCCCAGACGTAGAACGGGATGCCGATGACGTCGGCGGCGCGGCGGGCGTCGCGCGAGTCCTCGATGGTGCAGCAGCCGCGCGCGCCGGTGCGGAACGACTGCGGGTTCGCGGAGAGCGCGAGGTGGACGCCGGTCACGTCGTGACCCGCCTCGGCCGCGCGGGCCGCGGCGACGGCGGAGTCGACGCCGCCGGACATGGCGGCGAGGACGCGGAGGGGACGGGAACGCTGCGGGGTGTCAGTCATAGCTCCTCCAGAGTACGGGGAGGCGGGAACCGCGGCCCGCGAGTATCCGTTGACGATCACATGGGGGTACAGAAGAACGACAGCGACCGGCGCCTCGGCAGGCGTGCTCTGCTGATCGGCGGCGCGGTGGCGGCGGTGGGCACGGCGGCGCTGGCCCGCGACGAGTTGACCCGGCTGTGGTGGCGGCTGCCGGGGGTGGACCGGCCGCGGGCGGCGGGCGTGGTGGACTTCCGGGGCGCGCAGTGGGCGGCCGCGTCCACGGCGAACTTCCGGCATGCCGACCGGCCCGCCGACTACCGGATCGACCGGGTGGTGATCCATGTCACGCAGGGCGGCTACGGCAGCGCGGTGCATGCCTTCCAGGACCCGGGGCACGGGGCGACGTCGCACTACATCGTGCGCCAGGACGGTCAGGTGACCCAGTTGGTGCGCGAGCTGGACGTGGCGTTCCACGCGGGCAACCGGAAGTACAACGAGCGCAGCGTCGGCATAGAGCACGAGGGGTTCGTGGACGACCCCTCCTCCTTCACGGAGGAGATGTACGCGGCTTCCGCGCGGCTGACGGCGGCGATATGCGGGCGGTACGGGATACCCGTCGACCGGACGCATGTGATCGGGCACTCGGAGGTGCCCGGCACGGACCACACGGATCCGGGGCGGTACTGGGACTGGGGGCGGTACATGAAGCTGGTGCGCGAGGCGTCGGCCGCCCGGAAGAAGACGCCTTCGCCGACCCCGAGCAGGTGAGACCGGTGTCGCCCCCGACCGCGTGAGACCGGCGCCGAGGACACTCGCCCGGGCGGCGACCGGACAGGGATCCGGCAGAGAAGTCCGTACCGGGACACGGCTGAGACGGCCGGTGAGCGGCACGACCGGGCAGAGACACGGCCTGGCGCCGAGACGGCCGGGCAGAAAGGAGCGCGCTGTGCACGCAGTGGTGGCGGAGGTCTGGCGCGGCGGCTTCCTGGAGTCGGTGCACCACGGGACGGTCCACGCGGCGGGCCCTCGGGGGCAGACCGTGCTGAGTGTCGGTGAGCCGGACCGCCCGATGTTCCCCAGATCGGCCAACAAGCCGCTCCAGGCGCTCGGCATGCTGCGCGCGGGCCTCGGCCTGGACGGCGAACTGCTCGCGCTGGCCTGCGCCAGCCACTCCGGCGAAGCCTTCCACCTCGACGGCGTACGAAGGATCCTCCGTGGCGCCGGGCTGGACGCCGGTGCCCTCCAGTGCACGGCCGGGCTGCCCATCGGCGAAGCCGCGCTGCGCGCGCACCTCGCGGACGGCGGCGTGCCCACCCCACTGACGATGAACTGCTCCGGCAAGCACGCCGCGATGCTCGCCACCTGCGTGGCCAACGGCTGGGACCCGGCGACGTACCTGGATCCCCGCCACCCGCTGCAACGCACCCTGCGCGAGACCGTCGAGGACCTGGCCGGGGAGAAGATCGCGGCGACCGGGGTGGACGGATGCGGTGCACCGCTGTTCGCCCTCGGCTACCAGGGCTTGGCGCGGGCCTTCGCCAAACTGGCGACGGGTGAGGCCGGTTCTGCGGAGCGGCGGGTCGCCCGGGCGATGCACGAGCACGCCGAGTACGTGGGCGGAACCGGCCGGGACGTGACCCGGCTCCTGCGCGCGCTTCCCGGATCGGTAGCCAAGGACGGCGCGGAGGGGGTCTATGCGCTGGCGCTGCCCGACGGTTCGTCCGTCGCCCTGAAGATCGCCGACGGTTCCGCCCGGGCCCGGCCCGTCGTCATGGTCGCCGCACTGCGCCGCCTCGGGGTCCTGACGGACGCCGACGAGACCCTCACCGAACTGGCCACCGCACCCGTCCTCGGACACGGCAGACCGGTCGGCGCGGTGCGCCCCGCGCAGATCCTGCACGCGTAGGTCCGGGGCGGCCGGGCTCGCCGCGGCGGCCCGGCGAACGGTCACGCCGGTGCCGCCGAAGCCACCCGGGTCGCACGCGCGGTGTCTCTGTCGGCGACGGCTAGACCAGACCGGCGGCGCGGGCGCGCTCCACCGCCGGGCCGATGGCCTTGGCGACCGCGTCCACGTCGGCCTGGGTCGAGGTGTGGCCCAGGGAGAAGCGCAGGGTGCCGCGGGCCAGGTCCGGGTCGGTGCCGGTGGCGAGCACCACATGGCTGGGCTGGGCTACGCCCGCGGTGCAGGCGGAGCCGGTGGAGCACTCGATGCCCTGGGCGTCCAGCAGGAGCAGCAGGGAGTCGCCCTCGCAGCCGGGGAAGGTGAAGTGCGCGTTGGCCGGCAGCCGGTCCACGGGGTCGCCGCCGAGGATCGCGTCCGGCACCGCCGAGCGGACGGCCGCGACGAGTTCGTCGCGCAGGGCGCCGATCTCACGGGCGAACCACTCGCGCTGATCGTGCGCGTGCCGCGCGGCGACCGCGAAGGAGACGATGACCGGGACGTCCAGGGTGCCGGACCGGACATGCCGTTCCTGGCCGCCGCCGTGCAGGACGGGTACGGGGGTGTATTCCCGGCCGAGGAGCAGCGCCCCGACGCCGTACGGGCCGCCGATCTTGTGACCGGACACGGTCATCGCGGCGAGCCCGGAGGCGGCGAAGTCGAGCGGAACCTGACCGAACGCCTGCACCGCGTCGGAATGCAGCGGGACACCGAACTCCCCTGCCACTTCGGCCAGTTCACGGACCGGCAGGACGGTGCCGATCTCGTTGTTGGCCCACATGACCGTGGCCACGGCGACGTCGTCGGGGTTGCGGGCGATGGCCTCGCGCAGGGCCTGCGGATGGACCCGGCCGTACCGGTCGACGGGGAGGTACTCGATGGTGGCGCCCTCGTGTTCGCCGAGCCAGTGGACGGCGTCGAGGACCGCGTGGTGCTCGACGGGGCTGGACAGCACGCGGGTACGGCCCGGGTCGGCGGCCCTGCGCGCCCAGTACAGGCCCTTGACGGCGAGGTTGTCGGCCTCGGTGCCGCCGGAGGTGAAGACGACTTCGCTCGGACGGGCACCCAGCGCGTCCGCGAGGGCTTCGCGGGACTCCTCGACCGTACGGCGGGCCTTGCGGCCGGAGGCGTGCAGCGAGGAGGCGTTGCCGGTGACGCTCAGGTGGGCGGCGAGTGCCTCCGCCGCCTGCGGCAGCATCGGAGTGGTCGCGGCGTGGTCGAGGTAAGCCATGGTGAGGCCGATTCTACGGGGCCTCTCCGGGCGGGCTCAGGGGGTGCGGGTGCCATTCGGCCGACGGCTCGGGGACCGCGGTGACGCCGGCGCGGACCGCCGAAGTCACAGGGCCTCAGAAGTTCCAGGACACCGTGCTGTCCGCCTGCACGAACGCGAGCAGGACCAGCAGGTCGGCGATGCCCAGTGTGAGACCGAGCACGGCGCGGCCCCGGCGGGCGGTGCCGCGCCACAGGGCGACGCCGGCCAGCACGATGGCCATGGGGCCGAGGACGAGGTTGAGGACGAGAAGGCCGAGCAGGCCCAGGATGAAGGACGCGACGGCCATGCCGTCGGCGTCGCGCGTACCGGGGCGGCGGATGGCCGGTGCGGTGAGGTCCATGGTGGTCAGCTCCCGAGGTGGGTGTCGGCGGTGCGCTGCGGCATCGGCGGCGGGCAGGGGTGAAGGTGCCGGTCGGGGAGCGCGGCGCCGTGCGCCGCGCGCCGGGGTCAGCCGGCCGAGCGTCCGTGACGGCGGGCGTGGCACTCGCGGAGCGCGAAGACACCGAGCCAGACGGCGACGACGACGGCCGCGGCGGCGGTGAGGTGCAGCGACGCATGGGCGACGGTGCCTATCACGACGCCCAGCAGCAGGAGTGCGGCGACGATGAACAGCATGGGATGCGTTCCCCTCCGGAAAACGTGCGTACGACCACATCGGTGAACGGTTGTAGTAACACTTGTTCACTGAACATGAGTCTAGCCCTCGACCCGCTTTCCAATTCCGGAGAACATCTGTTGACTGGATGACATGAGTCACACCGTCGGCGTGCGCCAGGCCCAGAAGCAGAAGACCCGGCAGGCGTTCCTGGACGCGGCGCTGGAGCTGCTGGAGGAGCAGAGCCTGAGCAGCCTGGGCCTGCGCGAGGTCACCCGGGCCGTCGGCGTCGCCCCGACCGCCTTCTACCGGCACTTCCACTCGACCGCGGACCTGGGTGTGGCGCTGGTCGACGAGGCACTCGGCAGCCTGCACCCGATGGTGGGCCCGACGGTGTCCGCGGCCGGCGGCAGCGACGAACGCATCGCGCGCGCCGTGCAGTTGATCGAGCACCATGTACGGGCGCACCCCGCACACATCCGCTTCATCGCCCGCGAGCGGCACGGCGGCGTGCAGCCGGTGCGCACGGCCATCCGGGACCAGTTGGCCCGGTTCGCCGCGGAGGTGCGGACCGAACTGGCCAAGGACCCGGAGAACACGGGCTGGGGCGACGACGACCTGCTGATGCTGGCCCATCTGTACGTCGACCAGATGATCGCCACCGCCTCGCTGTTCCTGGAGGCCCTGGAGGAGCCGGACGCGTCGGAGGCGGAGCGCGAACGCGTCACGCAGGTCGCGGTCCGCCGACTCCGGCTCATCAGCCTGGGGTGCCGGCACTGGCGGGACTGAGCAGGCCCGCGCTCGGCCGGCGCACATTTCGGGCCGGGACACGCCTCGGCCGGCGCAGACCCCTCGGCCGGGGCGCACCCCTCGGCCGAGGCCCGCCTCAACCCCGGCCGGACCCGACCGGAGCCGGATCAGCCGAGCCTGACCCGCGCCAGCTGCCGGGACTGGGCCACCAGCCGGTCCTTACCGTCCCAGACCTCGGCGTCCTCCTCCAGGTAGCCGCCCGCCAGATTGCGCGTGGTGATCGACACCCGCAGCGGGCCCGGCGCCGGACGGTGGCGCACATGCACGGTCAGCTCGACCGTGGGGACCCAGCCGGACAGACCGAGTTCGAAGGCGGTGGGCGGCAGGGCGTCCACCGCGAGCAGCAGCGAGAGCGGGTCGGCGTCCCGGCCGTCCGCCAGGGCGAACCAGGAACGCATCTCCCCCTTCCCGGAGGGCGCACCCACCGCCCAGCCGACGGTGGCCGGGTCGAGCTTCAGCACCAGCCGGTCCATGATGGCCGACCCCACGCCCGGGCCGGCGGCCGGGCGGTCCCCGGGGCCGAAGCACTGGTCCATGGGCGGCAGCGGGGGCGGCGTCGCGGACGTACGGACGTCGTCCGGGAGCGAGTCGAGGTCGCCGTAGGAGGCGAGGACACGGATGCGTTCGACCTCGTCGCCGCGTTCGTCGCGCTGGAAGAGGGATGCCTGGCCGGTGGAGAGGGTGCGGCCGGTGCGCACGGCCTCGGTGCGGACGACGGCCGGGCCGGGCTGGGACGCGGTCAGGTAGTGCGCGGAGATCGTGAAGGGGTCCGGATGCGGAAGGGTGTCCCCGAGGGCACGGCCGAGGACGGCCAGCAGATAGCCGCCGTTGACCGCGCCGGCGACCGTCCAGCCGGCCGAGAGGTCGATGTCGTAGACCCCGGGCAGGCGCCGGGTGACGGCCGTGTCACGGTCGAACTCGCTGCCGTCGGACACGGCCCGGCGGTCGGAAGCGGTGGTCACGTCTCGCATACCCGAACCATAGAACACAAAACTACTAAGCGGTAGCTTTTGTTATCCCGGTCACCCGGCTCCGACCCAGCCCGCCAGCCCCGTGCCCGACGCCACCCACGCCACCCACGCCACCCACGGACGCAACCAGCCCTCCGGCCCGCCCCCTCAGTCCGATCAGCCGATGATCCGTCCGCCGAGTGAGGTTCCGGCAATATCTCGGTAAGTGTCCGGACACGCCCGAAACCCGGAGGCCCGCTCCCCCCTCTATCCGGACATGAGCCTCACCGGGACCGCGTTCCTCTACACGACCCTCGTGCTGAGTGTCGTCGCCCTCATTCTGCCGCTCGTCCTGTGGTCGCGGATGCGGGGGCCCAAGGCCCTGCGCGTCGTCACCCGGGTGCTGATGCTGCTGTTCGCCCAGGGCACCGCCGTGACCCTGGTCTTCGTACTGGTCAACAACTCCAACAACCTGTACGACAACTGGGCCGACCTGTTCGGCACCGGCAGCCATGTGCAGCAGGCCGCCGACCTCGGCCGGGACGGCACCGGCGGCCTGGCGCTGGCGCGGCTGCCCCGGGTGGAGCAGAGGTTCCAGGCGGCCGACGGACCCGGTATGCACGCGGCAGGCGGGGTGCGCGTCACCCAGCTCAAGGGCCGGGTGTCCGGGGTGAACGCCGAGGTCTACGTCTGGCTCCCGCCCCAGTACGGCCGGCCCGCCTACCGGAACCGGAAGTTCCCCGTGGTGGAGCTGCTGCCGGGCTACCCCGGCTCGGCGAAGGCGTGGTTCGGCTCGATGAAGGCGCACGAGCAGTTGCTGCCGCTGATGGAGAGCGGCCGGGTCGCCCCGTTCATCCTGGTGGCGCCGCGCACCAACCTGCTGGCCGGGGTGGACACGGGCTGTGCGAACATCCCCGGCACGGTGAACGCCGACAGCTGGCTGAGCATCGACGTGCCCAGGATGGTCATGGACAACTTCCGCGCCGAGCCCGCGCCGTCGGGCTGGGCGGTCGCCGGGTACTCGGCGGGCGCCCACTGCGCGGTCAAGCTGGCCGTGGCCCACCCCGACCGCTACCGGGCCGCGGTGAGCCTCTCCGGCTACAACGACCCGATCGGTGAACGCAATTCGCTGGCGTCCCAGAGCCCGGCCGTGCGCGCCGCGAACAACCCCTATCTGCTGCTGAAGAAGTCCCCGGTACCGCCGCGGATCGCGCTCTACCTCTCCGGCGAGTCCGGCGACGGCTATCAGGCGGGCGTGGCCCTCGAAGCGGCGGCCAAGGCTCCGACGACCGTGCACGTGGTGTATCTGCCGCGCAGTGCGGGCGGGCACACCATGGCGCTGTGGCGGCCGCAGGTGCCGGAGGCGTTCCGCTGGCTGACGCTGCAGACGGGCCAGGGCCGCGCCGGCCGCGGCACTACTCCTCCGTCACAGTCGACCGCCGGTTCCACGCACGCGGCGCTCGCCAGTGGAAACGCATCGCGAGCAGGCGTAGGACGAAGGCGGTGACGGCCGCGAGGGCGCTGGTGAGCGGGGTCAGCGCGGCGTAGTGCAGGCACAGCGCCACCAGGGCGGCGCCGACGATCGCCGGGACCGCGTACAGGTCGCGGTCCCAGCGCAGCAGGGAGGGAACCTCGTTGGCGAGTACGTCGCGCAGCACACCGCCGCCGACCGCGGTGGCGACACCCAGGGCAGCGGACGCGGTCAGGCCGAGCCCGTAGGCGTACGCCTTCGTCGTGCCCGCCACGCAGAACAGGCCGAGGCCCGCCGCGTCGAAGACGTTGACCCCGACCTGGATGCGCTCCACCTGGGGGTGCAGGAAGACGACCAGCAGGGCGGCGAACAGCGGGGTGATGAAGTAGCCCAGGTCGGTGAAGGCGGCCGGCGGCACGGCTCCGATGATCACGTCACGGAACAGGCCGCCGCCGAGCGCGGTGACCTCGGCGAGCACGGCGATGCCGAAGACGTCGAAGTTCTTGCGGACGGCCAGCAGCGCACCGGAGATCGCGAAGACGAAGATGCCGACGACATCGATGGCGTGCTGGACGGAAGGGCCGAAGAATTGCTGGAACACCCCACCATTCTCACCCAGAGAACGGTGCGCACCTTGTAAAGCAAGGCGATTGCCTCGTCCCGGCACAGACAGAACGGGAGAGCGCGCCCCGCGCACTCTCCCGTTCGCAGCCGTGGACGGCCTCGGTCGGCCGCCTCCGCTAGGAGTTCTTCGGCCCCGCCGTGCCGCCCGCCTCGCCCTCGTCGGAGGCTTCGGCGGCGGTCTCCTGCGCCGCGTCCTCGGAAGCGGAAGCATCCGCCTCGGACTCCGCCGCCGGCTCCGCGGTCCGAGCCGCCTCTTCGGCAGCCGGCTCGGCAGCTTCCTCCGCACCCTCGGCCGAGACCGCCGCCGCCACCGCGGCCGACGTCTCCGCCGACTCCTCCAGGACGGCGTCCGGAACCAGTTCCCCGGCTTCCTTCGCGGCGGACAGCAGGACCGTGTCCTGCGGCGCCTGGTCGGCGAAGTTCTCCGGGTGGTGGCAGGCCACCCGCTGGCCGGGCTGCAACTCCAGGAGCTGCGGCTCGGTCGTCCGGCAGATCTCCGTCGCCTTCCAGCAACGGGTGTGGAACCGGCAGCCGCTCGGCGGCGCGATCGGCGAGGGGACGTCGCCCTTCAGCAGGATGCGCTCGCTCTTGGCGTTCTTCCGCCTGGGGTCCGGGATCGGGACCGCCGACATCAGCGCCTTGGTGTACGGGTGCATCGGCGCCTTGTACAGCGCCTCGCGGTCGGCCAGCTCCACGATCTTGCCGAGGTACATCACGGCGATCCGGTCCGAGACGTGCCGGACGACGGAGAGGTCGTGCGCGATGATCACGTACGTCAGGCCCAGCTCTTGCTGGAGGTCGTCGAGGAGGTTGACGACCTGCGCCTGGATCGACACGTCGAGGGCCGACACCGGCTCGTCCGCCACGACCAGCTTCGGATTGAGCGCGAGCGCGCGGGCGATGCCGATGCGCTGGCGCTGGCCGCCGGAGAACTCGTGCGGATAGCGGTTGTAGTGCTCGGGGTTGAGACCCACGACCGACAGCAGCCGCTGCACTTCCTTCTTGATACCGCCCTCGGGCGTGACGCCCTGGAGCCGGAAGGGAGCGCCGATGATGGTGCCGATGGTGTGCCGCGGGTTCAGCGACGAGTACGGGTCCTGGAAGATCATCTGCACGTCGCGGCGCAGCGGGCGCATCCCACCGACACCGAGGTGCGTGATGTCCTTGCCCTCGAACTCCACCTTGCCCGCGGTCGGTTCGAGCAGCCGGGTGATCAGCCGGCCCATCGTCGACTTGCCGCAGCCCGACTCGCCGACCACGCCGAGGGTCTCCCCGGACCGCACCTCGAAGTCGAGGCCGTCGACCGCGCGCACCGCGCCGGCCTGCCGCTGGAGCAGGCCCTTGCGGATCGGGAAGTGCTTCTGGAGCCCGGTCACCTTCAGCAGGACCTCGCCGGGAGCGGCGTCCTGGTTCAGGGTCGCCGTCCCCGCGGACTTCGCCGCGGCGCCGTCGCTCTGTGCAGGGATGCTCACTGCGTTGTCCTCTGCGTTCTCACTCACAGCTTCGGCGCAATCTCTTCGGTCCAGATCCGCTCCCGCTGCTCCTGCGACAGATGGCAGGCGGCCCAGTGGCGGCTGCCGATCTCGGTCAGTTCGGGGCGGACCGTGCGGGTGACGTTGTCCTTCGGCAGATCGGCGTACGGGCAGCGCGGGTTGAAGGCGCAGCCGGACGGGACGTTGATCAGGGAGGGCGGGGAGCCCTTGACCGGGATCAGGCGGTCCTGCTGGTCGCGGTCGAGCCGCGGCATCGAACCCAGCAGGCCCCAGGTGTAGGGGTGGCGGGGTTCGTAGAACACCTTCTCGGCCGGTCCGCGCTCCACGCAGCGGCCGCCGTACATCACCAGGATGTCGTCGGCCAGTTCGGCGACGACGCCCAGGTCGTGGGTGATGATGATGACCGCGGAGCCGAACTCCTTCTGCAGATCGCGGATCAGGTCGAGGATCTGCGCCTGGACGGTCACGTCGAGGGCGGTGGTCGGCTCGTCCGCGATCAGCAGTTCGGGGTTGTTGACCAGCGACATCGCGATCATCGCGCGCTGGCGCATACCGCCGGAGAACTCGTGCGGGTAGCTGTCGACCCGCTTGTCCGGCTGCGGGATGCCCACCCGGTCGAGCATCTCGACCGCACGCCGCTTGGCGGTCTTCTTGTCGACGTTGTGGTGGATCCGGTACGCCTCCACGATCTGCTGGCCGATCGTGTAGTACGGGTGCAGAGCGGACAGCGGATCCTGGAAGATCATCGCCATCTGCCGGCCGCGCAGCTTACGCACGTGGTCGGCGTCGGCGGAGAGCAGTTCGGTGCCGTCCAGCCAGATCTCGCCGGAGATCTGGGCCTTGCGCCTGCCGTACTGGCCGGCGGTGTGCAGGCCCATGATGCCGAGCGAGGTCACCGACTTGCCGGAGCCCGACTCGCCCACGATGCCGAGGGTCTTGCCCTTCTCCAGCTTGAAGCTGAGCCCGTCGACCGACTTGACCAGGCCGTCGTCGGTCGGGAAGTGCACCTTCAGGTCGCGTACTTCCAGGAAGCCGGTCGGCGCGGGCGAGTCGCTGGTGGGCTCGCCCACGGCCGATCCGGTCTTGCTGAGTTCGGTCATGCGAGCCTCACTCGGGGGTCGATCACGGCGTAGAGGATGTCCACGACCAGGTTGGCAATGAGCACGGCGAGCGAGGTGATCAGGACGACGCCCAGAATGATGGGCAGGTCCTGGTTCTTGATCGCGTTCAGCACGGCCTGGCCGAGGCCGGGCAGGTTGAACGTGGTCTCGGTGAGGATCGCGCCGCCGATGAGGGCTCCGAGGTCCATGCCGAGCATGGTCATGATGGGCGTCATCGTGGAGCGCATGGCGTGCTTGCCGATGACGGTCTGCTCCCGCAGGCCCTTGGCGCGGGCCGTACGGATGTAGTCCTCGCCGAGGATCTCCAGCATGGTGGCCCGCGTGATACGGGCGTACATCGCCGCGTAGAGGAAGGCGAGGCTGACCCAGGGCAGGATCATGCCGCCGAACCAGCCGGTGAAGCTGTCCGAGAGCGGCACGTACTCCGCGTCGATCCAGCCGAGCCCGTAGGAGAAGACCGCCAGGACGAGCAGGCCGGTGAAGTAGATGGGCAGCGAGACGCCCGCCAGCGCGACGACCATCGCGCCGCGGTCCCAGATGCTGCCCCGCTTGAGCGCGGAGAGCACTCCCGCCGCGACACCGAAGACCAGCCACAGTACGGCGGCACCGAGCGCGAGTTCCAGGGTCACCGGGAAGCGGTCGGTGAGCACCGGCCAGATGGCCTGCTCGCTGCGGAAGGAGTAGCCGAAGCACGGCGCCGAGCAGTGGGTGACGTCGCCGCCGGCCGAATAGGTACGGCCTGCGAAGATGCCCTTGAAGAACTCCCAGACCTGGGCGTAGATCGGGTCGTTCAGGCCCAGCTTCACCCGCACGGCCTCGACGGCAGCGGGGTCGGCCTGCTTGCCCACGAAACTCGATGCGATGTCGACGCCCGCCCACTTGGGGACGAGGAAGAAGATGCCGAAGACCACCACGATGATGACCACTAGCATCACTACGGCGGCGAACAACCGCCTGATGAGGTAAGCGAGCACAGCTCTCGGCCCGCCGCGGGCCGCGGGCACCCGGGGCCCCCACCGCCTCAGGGGCGGGGGAGGTGTCCCGGGTGACCCGCGATCACGCGTCGCCGGCCTTCACCTGCCTTTCGTGCCGTTCGGCGGGTGTGCCGGTTTACTTCGGGTTCTTCAGACCGAGGTTGACGAAGTCGTACATGCCGCTGTAGCCGTCCGACGTGTAGACGTTCGCCAGGTTGCTGGAGCGCCAGTTGATGAACTTCTCGAACACGAAGGGCAGGTAGTACCCGCCTTCCATGACCTTGTGGTTGATCTGCGTGGAGATCTGGGCCTTGCCCGCGTCGTCCAGCGTGGTGGTGTACTGGTCGAACAGGCCGTTGATGGCCTTGTCGTCGATCAGGGCGTAGTTGTTGTTGCCGCTCTCGTGGATGTAGCTGCCGTCCCACAGCGGCCGACCGAAGCCCTGGACGGACGGGAAGTCCGGGCCCCAGCCCATGATGATGATGCCGTAGCCCTTCTTCTGCACATTCGAGGGGCTGCCGATGATGCCGGTGGTCTGCGAGCCGTCGAACTGGTCGATCTCGACGGTGATGCCGATCTTCTTCAGCGACGCCTGCAGGGACTGGGCGGTGGCCACCTCGACCGGCTTGTTGTTGCGGACGGCGATGGTGGTCTTGAAGCCGTTCGGCTTGCCGCAGGCCTTCAGCTCTTCCTTGGCCTTGGCGACGTTGCCGCTCTTGCCCGCACCGGCCAGCTGGTACGGGTCGTACTTCTGGCCCTCGGCACCGGCCACCGACGGGGGCAGCATGTTGGTGCCGATGTCACCACCGGCGACCGGGCCGCCACGGGCGGTCTGCAGCGACACGTGGTCGGCGCCGTAGATGACGGCCTTGCGGCAGTGGATGTCGTCGAACGGCTTCACGCTCTGCGGGAAGACCGCGTAGCGGATGTAACCGGAGACCGGGTTGTCCAGGTTCTCCTTGTGCTGCTTCAGGGCCTCGGTGCGGCCCTGCGGCGACATGCCGGTCTGGTTCGCGTCCAGGTCCAGGTCACCGCTGATCAGGCGCTGGTCGAGGTCGTTGGCGTTGGAGAAGAACTGCATCGTGATCTTGTCCGGGTACGCCTTGCGGACCGGGTCCGACGCCTGCTTCCACTCGGTGTTGCGGACCAGGGTGAGGTCCTTGCCCGGGTTGTAGGACTCGAACTTGTACGGGCCCGAGGAGAAGGGGTGCAGTTGGTACTTGGACTTGGTGTCCTTGTCCTGGCGGACCGGGGAGGCCGAGGTCAGACCCAGCATCTCCTCGAAGTCCGAGTTGGCCTTCGGCAGGTGGAAGACGATGGTCTTGTCGTCCGGGGTGTCTATCGCCTTCAGGCCCAGCTTGTCCGCGGACGTGTCCTTGTAGGGACCCTTGTACTCACCCTTGGGGTCGAGCACCTCCTGCAGGTACGTCGGACCGCCGGAGAGCACGTCCTGTGCCCACACCCGCTCGATGCCGTACTTGACGTCCTTCGAGGTGATCGGCTTGCCGTCTTCCCACGTGCTGCCGTCGCGCAGCGTGTACGTGTACGTCTTGCCGTCAGCGCTGATCTTGGCGAGACCCGTGGCGAGGTCCGGGGTCAGCTTGGCGCCTTCCTTGCCCGCGGCCGGCGAGTTCGTGACGAGCTGACGGCTGTAGTAGCGGGAGAAGTTCCACATGAAGCCGTAGTAGCCGCGGGTGGTGTCCCACGAGTCGGCGTCCTGGGCGGCGCCGAACTTCAGCGTGCCGCCCTTCTTGGCCAGGGATGCCTGGGCGACCTTGTTGTTCGCGGCGTCGAAGCCCGCGGCCCCGTCCTTCGAGCCTTTGTCACCGCTGCCGCCGCCGCACGCCGCCGTGGTCAGCAGCGCGGCGGCCGCGGCAACCGCGGCCAGGGCCTGCTTGCGCCGCCCTGAGGCGCGTTGGGTAGTCACGATCTCGGATCCTCCGGATTTGATGAGAGATCCCGTGTTGGAGCCACGGGTCGCTTGGGGGTACGGCAGGTCAGCGGGAGCCCTTCGGGTCCAGCGCGTCACGCACGCCGTCGCCGAAGAGGTTGAAGGCAAGAACGGTGATGAAGATCGCCACACCCGGGACCACCATGTACATGGGGTCCGAGTCGTAGTAGTCGATCGCGCTCGACAGCATCTGCCCCCAGGAAGCCGTGGGCGGCTTGACGCCCACGCCCAGGAAGCTCAGTGCCGCCTCGGTCAGGATGTTGGTGGGGATCATCATCGTCGTGTACACGATGATGGGCGCCACGAGGTTGGGCAGCAGTTCCTTGAAGAGGATGTACAGCCGCCCGGCGCCCAGCGATCGGGCGGCCTCGACGTACTCCCGCTCGCGCAGGGACAGCGTCTGGCCGCGCACCACACGTCCGATGTAGGGCCAGCCGAAGAAGCCGATGACCAGGATCATCACGAACACGCGCACGTTCGTACCGGTCAGCCCCAGCATGTTGCTCGGCATGACGGAGACGAGGGCGATGATGAACAGCAGCTGCGGGAAGGCCAGCAGGCCGTCCATGATCCGGCTGATGACGGAGTCGACCCAGCCGCCGAAGAAGCCCGCCAGGATGCCCAGGACGGTGCCCAGGACCACGGCCACGACCGCCGACAGGAAGCCGACCAGCAGCGAGATCCGGGCGCCGTAGAGGATGCGGGCGAAGATGTCACGGCCGTTGACCGGCTCGACGCCCAGCAGGTGGTCGCCGCTGATGCCACCCAGCGAACCGGTGGGTGTGCCGAACAGCGGGTCGATCAGGTTCTCGTGGTACACGTCGGGGTCCTGCCCGACGAGATTCGAGATCACAGGCGCGAGCAGGGCGATCACGATGAGCGCCAGGACAACGATGCCACCCGTCAGGGCGAGCTTGTCCCGCTTCAGGCGTTCCCAGGCGATCCGCCCCAAGGAGCGTCCCTGTACGGCCTTCGCGTCAGCGCTGACAACCGCCGCTTCCTCGGCCGCACTGGGGGCCGCTTCCGCGGTCGGCTCGTGCAATGGTGCCGTCATCTGGCAGGGACCCCTCTCAACCGGCGACAGCCGGGCCGCACTTGCCGCGGTGGCGGCATGATTCAGTCCGTCGTACAACTGGGGCGACAGGCCCCTTGGTGCCGGAGTCTTCAACGCATCGGCGATCTGTTGCCAGACTTGGCGGCGAAAGGATGCGCAAACGTGATGCTGTCTGCAAGCTTCCGTTATCCGGACAGTGGGTAACGGGGGTCGGACGAGGAGAAGTTTTACTAAACGGACAGATGAGGCCTTTATGGCCCGCTCTACACGCGAAGATCTCTTGCTGACATCTCGTCAGCTATTCTCGTGTGTACCGTCTGTAACCGCTCGGTTTCACTGCCGGTCGCGTCCGCCGGCGACGGAACGGGGTCAGTACCGACCCTGGACCGGCGGATAGCCGTACCCGGCCGCCGGGGCCTGCCCAGGGGCGGCGTGCGCCTCACGGTCGTAGAAGGGGCGGGCGCCGGCCCGCATCCACATGACGACCGGATCGTGCTCGTCGGTCATCGCCACGGTCGACACCGGCAGGCCGTCCGGCACCGCACCCATCGACTGCTGCATCATCGCCCGCACCGAGTCCACCGCGGGCGGCGAGGTGTCGTACACGTCCAGGCCGATGGCCAGGTAGGGCGCCCCGAGGGCCGGCTGCACCCAGGCGCGGCGCAGCGAGCGGACCACCGAGGTGCGATGGGCGTTCTGCGCGAGCAGGGCGTAGAACTGCGGAATCTCGATGCCGGGTTCCGACAGCCGGAGCGGGCCGGCCGGCTGGCGGTCCAGGCCCGTGGCGATGCGGCGCAGATCGAGCCAGGGGATGCCGACGCCGCCGCCCGGGGCATGCGGATTGAGCCAGATCCCGTAGTGGTCCGGATAGAGGGTGCGGGCCACGTCGAGCCCGTCGACCACCTCGTACGAGCGGTTCCAGCCGCTGGCGGAGAGTTCCTGGGCGGAGGTCACGCACGGGGCGTAGCCGTAGCCGTCGACCTCCATGGTTCCGTACTGGGCGTCGGGGGAGCCCGCCTGACCGTGCCACAGGAGCATCCAGACCTGGCCGGATCCGGGGGTCGCGAGCGCGCGCAGAAGCGCCTCGTAGGCGTCGTAACGCCCGGGCGTGACCTGGCGCAGCGTGTGTTCGACGCTGCCGCTGAGGCTCGCGCTCACCTGACTTACCGCCTCTTCTTCGACTACCCCGCGTTCGGGAGACAGCTTATGCGTCCGGTGGCCCGGGGATCCTTGTTCGCCGGCGGGTGCGTGGTGGGTCGGACAGCGCTCCCAGGGGGCGCGGGGCCGGGCCGGTGTGCGGGTCCGTCGCACGGAGGCACCCGCGGCCCCGCCACGGGGGCCGCCCGGCCACGAGGCCGCCGCGGACGACCGCTGCCGGACGAGGTCCGGCGGCGCCGCGGACGACCGGCCGAAGCCGGCCGTCCGGCACCGCCTCGGACCACCGGCCGAAGCCCGGCCTGCGACACCGAGCCACGGGTGCCGCGGCAACCGGCGGCCGGTACTCGGCGACCGACGACCGCCGAGCGGCCGGCCGGCGGACATCCCGCCCGGCCCTGCGCGGCGCCCCCTACTCGCCCTGCTGGTAGAAGGGCCGCACGTGGTCCCTGAGCCAGTCGCCCACCGGATCCTCGGCGACGTCCAGCAGGACCAGGTTGACCGGCCACCGCACCGGGACCTGGGCCAGCGCCCGGCCCAGGGCCGCCAGCGGCAGCTCCCGCAGATCGCCCTCCCACTGGGAGAGCTCGACGCCGACGAACAGCGCCGGGTCCGCCGTCTCGACGGCCGCGAGGCACCGGCGGGCGGTGCGGATCACGCCGATCGCCGCGAACTCGGCGGAGGCGGCGGACAGGAAGTCCACCGGATCGTCCTGCCAGTCCGGTTCGAACAGCCGGACCCGGCCGCCGCCCGTCGGGGCGCCCAGCGCGGTGCGGTCCGCCCGGCACAGTTCGGCCACCGCTTCCGGCGGGAGCGGGATGCCGACCACCCCGCCCGCGTTGACGGCGATGCCGACCTGCGGGGGCAGACCGCGGGCGAACTCCACGGCGGGCGCGATGGTGTACGACATGTGGGCGCCGACGACCTGGCGGAACTGCTCCTCGGAGCTGAAGACCGGGACGTACGCCTGGCCCTCGATGTCCACGGTCGGCAGGTCGAGGGAGCCGCTGTCCGGGCCGCCGCCCTCCGGCAGCGGGATCCAGAAGAAGCTGCGGCCCAGGACCTCGACGATCCGGCCGCCGGCCGAAGGGACGCCGAGGGAGGCGGAGAGCACCTCCTCCAGCTCGTTGCCGGGCCATCCGCCGTGCGGATGGGGATGCGCCTGTGCCGGAAAATCCGCTGGAAAGTCCGCCGGGAAGTCCATGTGCCTACCGCCTGCTGGAAAACACTGCTGTGGCTGGAAAGGCTAACGGGTACCGGTGACAGCCCCTCACCCTGCGAAGCCGATCCGGTGCAGCACGTCCGCGGCGTCCCGGTCGAGCAGCACCGCAGAACCGCAGCCGGCGGGCAGGTCCCCCCGCTCCACCGCGCGCAGCAGCCGGGCGGCCGCCCTGCGGTGGCGCAGAAAGGCGTAGCGGGAGACGCCCCGGCCGCGCTCGCGCTGCCCGTCGCGGGCCGTGGCGGACGGGACGTCGAGCAGGATCAGGTGCAGCGTGCCGCCGCGGCGCCGGGCCTCGCGGGCCAGCCAGCGGCGCACCCAGGACTGGGTGCCGCAGTCGTGCACCACGACGCCCTCACCGGTGCGCAGGGCGCGGCGCAGCGCGGCGTAGTGGGCGAGGCGGACCAGGGGGCGGTAGAGCACGTACGGAAGGAAACGGGGGATCCGGGCCTCCCAGCGGTCCCGGGTGTCCTGGGAATCGATCCTGGCGGCCCCGGCGCCCTGCACCGCCCGGTCCATCAGGGTCGACTTGCCGCTGCCGGGCAGGCCCGTGACCACGGCCAGGTCGTGGCGGCCGAAGTGCAGGGCGCGCGGGCTGTGGCCGGCTCGTTCACGCAGGTCGCGGACGACCGGCGCGGGTCGCTCCGCGCACCGCCCGGCGGCCCGGCAGGCGGGCTTGTCGGGTAGCGCGAGACCCGTGTTCGCGGCGTACGCCGTGGTCCTGTTCACCGTGATCGTCCTCCCCTTGGGGTCTGGACATCCCCATGCCCGTCGAGTGTAAAGAGAAGGTAATGCGCGGTGTCTCACTGTGCCGTGCGCGTTCTGCCACAGCCCGGTCACGGATCAGGTCTGCCGTGCGGCGGCGAGGCGTGCAATGATGAGCGCGCCAACTGCATACCGGCCGCTTGAATCCGCGCGGGAGAGTTCCCAGCAGTCCTGCTGGGACGCCGAAGGAGCAAGTCCCTCCCTTGAATCTCTCAGGCCCCAGTCACCGCGCGGGCGAGGCACATCTGAAAAGCGGGCCGCTGTCCGGTGGCTCCACCCAAGGTGCAAGCCGTGACCGCCGTACGACGCTGCGTACGCCGCCGGTCATGGCGAACCTCTCAGGTTCCGATGACAGATGGGGAGGACCTTCCCCGCCCTGCCCGCGCTCGGCCCCGCCCGCGCGGGCGACCCCCATCGCCCTGGGAGACGACCGACCGATGAGCAGCACCGAATCCCCGCGTCCGCGGCGTACCGCGCTGGACGCCCTGCACCGCTCGCTCGGCGCGACGATGACCGACTTCGCCGGCTGGGACATGCCGCTGCGCTACGGCTCCGAGCGCGACGAGCACCTCGCCGTACGGACCCGGGCCGGGCTTTTCGACCTCTCGCACATGGGTGAGATCACCGTGACCGGCCCGCAGGCCGCCGCGCTGCTGGATCACGCGCTGGTCGGCGACATCGGCGGCGTCAGGACCGGCCGGGCCCGGTACACCATGATCTGCCGGGCCGACGGCGGCATCCTGGACGACCTGATCGTCTACCGGTTGGCCGAGCACGAGTACATGGTCGTCGCGAACGCGTCCAACGCCGAGGTGGTGCTCGACGCCCTGGTGGAGCGCTCCGCCGGCTTCGACGCGCAGGTCCGCGACGACCGCGACGCCTACGCCCTGCTCGCCGTACAGGGCCCCGAATCCCCCGGCATCCTGCGCTCCCTGACCGATGCCGACCTGGACGGCCTGAAGTACTACGCGGGTCTGCCCGGCACCGTCGCCGGCGTGCCCGCGCTGATCGCCCGTACCGGCTACACCGGCGAGGACGGCTTCGAGCTGTTCGTGGCGCCGGGCGACGCGGAGAAGCTCTGGCAGGCGCTGACCGAGGCGGGCGCCGCGGCCGGACTGGTCCCGTGCGGGCTGTCCTGCCGGGACACGCTGCGCCTTGAGGCGGGCATGCCGCTGTACGGGCACGAGCTGTCGACCTCGCTCACGCCGTTCGACGCCGGGCTCGGCCGGGTGGTGAAGTTCGGCAAGGAGGGCGACTTCGTCGGCCGCGAGGCGCTGCTGGCCGCCGCCGGGCGGGCCGAGCAGAACCCGCCGCGGGTGCTGGTCGGCCTGGCCGCCGAGGGCCGCCGGGTGCCGCGCGCCGGGTACCCGGTGGTCGCGGGCGGCGCGGTGATCGGCGAGGTCACCTCCGGTGCCCCCTCCCCCACCCTGGGCCGGCCCATCGCCATGGCGTACGTCGACGCGGCGCACTCCGCGCCGGGCACGGCGGGCGTCGGCGTGGACATCCGCGGCAGCCACGAGCCGTACGAGGTCGTGGCGCTGCCGTTCTACCGGCGGCAGAAGTAGACACTGGAACCACGGGACGTGTGCCACCGCCACCGCCCGCCACGCACCGGAACCCGGGGCCGCGAGCCGCGGCCGGAATCCGGGACCGGACCCGTGCGGCGGGCGGCCACCGCGGGCCCGACCCGCTGTGACGCCGGGCACACCGCCCCGTCCACCAGCGCCCTCCCCCTTTCCCACGTCATCAGCACTCCCCCGCGTACAGGAGAATTCAAGCCATGAGCAACCCCCAGCAACTGCGCTACAGCAAGGAACACGAGTGGCTGTCGGCCGCCGCGGACGGCGTCTCGACGGTCGGCATCACGGAGTTCGCGGCGAACTCTCTCGGTGATGTCGTGTTCGTGCAGCTCCCGGAGGTCGGTGCCGGCGTGACCACGGGCGAGACCTGCGGCGAACTGGAGTCGACCAAGTCGGTGTCCGACCTGTACTCCCCCGTCACCGGCGAGGTCACCGAGATCAACCAGGACGTCGTCGACGACCCGTCACTGGTGAACTCGGCCCCCTTCGAGGGTGGCTGGCTGTTCCGGGTGCGCGTCACCGGGGAGCCGGACGACCTGCTCTCGGCCGACGAGTACGTCGCCTTCACCACCAGCGGCTGAGGAGTTCTGGCCCCATGTCGCTGATGAACACTTCCCTGCACGAGCTGGACCCGGACGTGGCCGCCGCGGTCGACGCCGAGCTGCACCGCCAGCAGTCCACCCTCGAAATGATCGCCTCCGAGAACTTCGCGCCCCTCGCGGTGATGGAGGCGCAGGGTTCGGTCCTCACCAACAAGTACGCCGAGGGCTACCCGGGCCGCCGTTACTACGGCGGCTGCGAGCACGTCGACGTCACCGAGCAGATCGCCATCGACCGGGTCAAGGAGCTGTTCGGCGCCGAGTACGCCAATGTGCAGCCCCACTCGGGCGCCTCCGCCAACCAGGCCGCGCTGTTCGCGCTGGCCCAGCCCGGCGACACGATCCTCGGCCTGGACCTGGCGCACGGCGGTCACCTCACCCACGGCATGCGGCTGAACTTCTCCGGCAAGCAGTTCGACGTGGTCGCCTACCACGTGGACGAGGCCGGGCTGGTCGACATGGCCGAGGTGGAGCGGCTCGCCAAGGAACACCGCCCGAAGGTGATCATCGCGGGCTGGTCGGCGTACCCGCGCCGGCTCGACTTCGCCGAGTTCCGGCGGATCGCCGACGAGGTCGAGGCGTACCTGTGGGTGGACATGGCCCACTTCGCCGGGCTGGTCGCCGCGGGCCTGCACCCGAGCCCGGTCCCGTACGCCGACGTCGTCACCTCCACCACCCACAAGACGCTGGGCGGCCCGCGCGGCGGGATCATCCTCGCGAAGAAGGACTTCGCGAAGAAGCTGAACTCGTCCGTGTTCCCGGGCTTCCAGGGCGGCCCGCTGGAGCATGTGATCGCGGCCAAGGCGGTCTCCTTCAAGATCGCGGCCTCGGCGGAGTTCGCGGAGCGCCAGCGCCGTACCGTGGACGGCGCCCGGATCCTCGCCGAGCGGCTGACCGCACCGGACGCCCGCGAGGCCGGCGTGAACGTGCTGTCCGGCGGCACGGACGTCCACCTGATCCTGGTCGACCTGCGCGCGTCCGACCTGGACGGACAGCAGGCGGAGGACCGCCTCCACGAGATCGGCATCACGGTCAACCGCAACGCCGTCCCGAACGACCCGCGCCCGCCGATGGTCACCTCGGGCCTGCGCATCGGCACGCCCGCCCTCGCCACCCGCGGCTTCACGGCCGAGGACTTCGCCGAGGTCGCGGACGTCATCGCCCAGGCGCTGAAGCCGTCGTACGACGCGTCCGCCCTGGCGGCACGCGTGCAGGCCCTGGCCGAGAAGCACCCGCTCTACCCCGGCCTGGGCAAGTAGTCCCGCCGTACGGGGTGCCGCGCACACGCGGCACCCCGTCAAGCACCACCCCGCTTGGAGGAGTCACCGTGGCCATCTCCGTCTTCGACCTGTTCTCGATCGGCATCGGCCCGTCCAGCTCCCACACGGTCGGCCCGATGCGCGCGGCACGCATGTTCGCCGCGCGACTGCGCAACGAAGGTGTGCTGGACGCCGTGGCGTCGGTACGCGCCGAGTTGTACGGCTCACTGGGCGCGACGGGCCACGGGCACGGCACACCGAAGGCGGTGCTGCTCGGACTGGAGGGCGCCGCGCCCCGGACGGTGGACGTCTCCGGCGCCGACCAGCGGGTGGCCGACATCCGGGAGTCGGGCCGGCTGCTGCTGCTCGGTGAGCACGAGATCGCGTTCGACGCCGACGCGGACCTGGTCCTGCACCGCCGCAAGGCCCTGCCGTACCACGCCAACGGCATGACCCTGTGGGCGTACGACGCGCAGGGCGGCGAAGTGCTCACCAAGACCTACTACTCGGTGGGCGGCGGCTTCGTCGTCGACGAGGACGCGGTCGGCGCGGACCGGATCAAGCTGGACGACACGATCCTCAAGTACCCCTTCCGCACGGGCGACGAACTGCTGCGCCTGACGAAGGAGACCGGCCTGTCCATCTCCTCGCTGATGCTGGAGAACGAGCGCGCCTGGCGCACCGAGGAGGAGATCCGCGCGGGCCTGCTGGAGATCTGGCAGGTGATGCGGGAGTGCGTGGCACGCGGCCTGTCCCGCGAGGGCATCCTGCCGGGCGGCCTGAAGGTGCGCCGCAGAGCCGCCGTGTCGGCCCGTCAACTGCGCGCCGAGGGCGACCCGCTCGCGCACGCGATGGAGTGGATCACGCTCTACGCGATGGCGGTGAACGAGGAGAACGCGGCCGGCGGACGGGTGGTGACCGCCCCGACGAACGGCGCGGCCGGCATCATCCCGGCGGTCCTGCGCTACTACCTCGACTTCGTGCCTGGCGCCGACGAGGACGGCGTGGTCCGCTTCCTCCTCGCGGCCGGCGCGATCGGCATGCTGTTCAAGGAGAACGCCTCCATCTCCGGCGCCGAGGTCGGCTGCCAGGGAGAGGTCGGCTCCGCCTGCGCCATGGCCGCGGGCGCCCTCGCGGAGGTACTGGGCGGCAGCCCCGAACAGGTCGAGAACGCCGCCGAGATCGGCATGGAGCACAATCTCGGCCTCACCTGCGACCCGGTCGGCGGCCTGGTCCAGATCCCCTGCATCGAACGCAACGGCATGGCCGCCGTCAAGGCGGTCACCGCGGCCCGCATGTCCATGCGCGGCGACGGCTCCCACCTGGTCTCCCTCGACAAGGTCATCAAGACCATGAAGGACACGGGCGCGGACATGTCCGTGAAGTACAAGGAGACGGCGCGGGGCGGGCTGGCGGTGAACATCATCGAGTGCTGACGGGACCGGCCTGATCGGCCGGTCCCGTCGCGTCGCGAGGTGCGGCTCCGGTGAAGGAGCCGCACGTCGCAACCTATGTGTGTGTCCGGTGCTGCGTCGGGTCAGCGTCCGCCGCCACCGTGACCGCCACCACCGTGGCCACCGCCACCGTGACCGCCACCACCGTGACCGCCACCACCGTGACCGCCACCGCCATGACCGCCACCGCCATGACCGCCACCACCGTGGCCACCGCCACCGTGGCCACCGCCACCGTGACCGCCACCACCGTGACCGCCGCCGCCACCGTGGCCGCCGCCGCCACCGCCGCCGCCACCGCCGTGGTCACCGAATCCGCTCAGAGAGTGCGAATAGCCGGAGCCGACGTGTGACGGGGCTGCCGAGGCAGTGCCTGCCGCGCCGAACGCGGCGCCACCGGCCATCAGAACACCGGCAGCGGACACCGCGAGGAGACGCCTCGCGCGTTGTGCTCGCATGGGAATGCCTTTCTCTCCATCGTGTCGCCCACCCGTTGAGGGGGCGAGTGGATGGCCGCCACCGCATGACGATGAACGTACGGGGCGGTCTCTGGCCTCACCGCATTGATTGTCAAAGCACGTCTCGGAACCTAAGCCGCCCGGTCGGGCCACTCGGTTGCACATGGCCCGGGTCAACGGCCGGAGTTCCTCGTCACGGGAACTTCAACGGCCCGGGGCGTGCCCTGTTTTGCGGCTCGATCCCCAGCCTAGCCCCGCCCTGCGAGACCGGCACCTCGGGCGGCGTCCCGGGCTGCGCACGGCCCGCCTCCGCCGCCTGGAGCTGCACCGATGGCCCGAGGCCGGCGTCTTGCCGACGGCCGGAAGTCCGCGTTCGGCGGCGCCGGCGCGGCCCCCGTCGGGTGGCTGCGTCGGGTGGGTCGAGCGGGAGGTGCACGGTGGTGCCGACGGCTTCGACGCAGGAAGGGGAACCTGTCGGCGGCGACGTGGAGGGCCGGCCGCGGCAGCGGCTGATGCTGGTCTACCGGGTGCCAAGCGAGCCGGCCCGGCTGCGAGCGGTCGGCCCCGGCCACGCCCTCACTCGGCCCTCACCCGTTCACGGTGGCCCTTGCGGCGCCTCGGCCCACCGCGCTGCCGGGACGCCGGACGGGATGCCGGAAGGAGTGCCGGTGCAGGAGCATTCGGGCCGGGCCGCGGGCAGGCCGAGGGCCACCGCCATGGCCAGATCGGACTTGTGCGTGATCGACACCCGGATCTCGGCGACGCCCAGCTCGCGCGCCCGGGCCGCCGCCCTTCCGGTGAGGTGGACCTCCGGCGCCCCCAGCGGTGTCCGCAGGATCGCGACCTGCCGGGGTTTCACGCCGGAGGTGAAACCCGTGCCGAGTACCTTCAGCACCGATTCCTTTCCGGCGAAACGCCCGACCAGGTACTCGCGGGCGCGTTCCGGACCGAATTCCTCCGCCTGGGCCAACTCGGCCGGGTCGTAGGTGAATTCACGGAACCAGCGTCGGCCGAGCAACCGGTCCAGCTCGCCCGCCCGCAGGAGGTCCACCCCGATCCACACGGGTCAGCGCCCCCCGTCCGCGGCGGGCTCGGGTGCGAGCCCGGTGGTGAACACCGCGTGGTGGCTGCGGCCCGTGCGGGGATCGGTGTCGCTGAGCACGATCCGCCCGTACCGCTCCCGCCAGCTCACCCAGTTCTCGGCCAGTTCCAGCCAGACACCGGTGCAGTAGGTGCCGGGCGCCGCCCGGTGCACGTCCACCTCCTTCGGCGGCTCCTGGGTCGCCCAGGAGCCCAGTACCACGAGCGTGTCCGTGGTACTGGCGTGCCCGGGCCCGTCGGTCAGCAGCACGTCCAGCGGGATGTCCGCGGCCACCCCGGCCAGCTCCGGACCGGCCGGACCGGCTCCGTCCGCCGGTCCGGGGCCGAGCACCAGCGCCGCCGCCGAGTCCGTCAGCGCTACGTCCTCCATCAGCGGGAACGGGGTCGGCATCGTCGTCTGCTCCAGGATCGCCACCACCACCTCGCGCACCCGTCCGGCACGCCGGTACGCCGAGGCGATCCGCAGCCCGGTGAACGGCGCGGCCAGGCCCTGCTGCCCGATGGAGAAACAGGTGGCCTCGCCGCCCAGCCGTGACGTGAGGTAGGGCGCGACCGCGGTGAACGGTACGACGTCCGGCAGGGCGTGGGCGACGACGAGCAACTGCGGACGGCTCTCGCGGACGCCGTCCGCCTCGACCAGCAGATCGGCCAGGTCCTCGTGGAAGACCTGGGCGCCGCGCTGGAGCAGTTCCTTGTCCGGCTCGGCGCCGAAGGGCCGCAGCAGGTCCTGGAAGTAACCCAGTACGGCCGGGTCGTCGGCGGGCTCGCGCCCCTTCGGTGCGCGGACCGCCGCGGCGGCCTGGACGACAAGGCCCGTCATGCGTCTGCCTCCGCTCTGTCCAGCAGGGATTCCACGTAGTCGGCGAAGGAGCGCACCGTACGCAGGTGGTCGATGTCGAGATCCTCGGGATCGACGGCGATCTCGGTGGAGTCCTCGACCAGCAGCAGCAGTTCGAGGACGGAGGAGGAGTCGAGGCGCAGGTCGTCGAACAACCGGGTGTCCTCGGTCAGTTCGGCGATCTCCCGTTCCAGCACCTCGCCCAGGGCCTTCTCGATGGCCCGTACGACTACCTGACGGTCCGTCATGCAGTCGCCCTCTTCCGGTGTGTGATCACCATGGCCCCGAAGGTGGCCCCCAGACCGACCGAGACCATGACGTAGTGCGCGCCGTCGACCAGCCGGCCCTCGTCGCGCAGCGTCGTGTAGTTGACGAAGACGTCCGAGGCGAAGGTGTGGCTGTAGCGGGGCACGTTGTCCAGGAAGACCTTCTCGCGCGGGACGTCGAGCACCTTGATGGTCTGCCGCCACGCCAGCATGTTGACGTTGTGCGGGATGACCAGCTCGATGTCCTCGAAGGACAGGCCCGCCTGGTCCACCGCCTCGTGGATGACCTCGGCGATCCGCTCCCCGTAGCGCTCGCCGAACTGGGTGTTCTGCTCCGGCGTGAGCTCCAGCCACTTCGCGTACTCGCCCAGGGTGCGGGTGACGAAGGAACGTACCCGGTCCCCCGCGCCGTCCAGGGTGACGAGGCAGGCCGCCGCCGCGTCGGCCATGATCGCGGTGTTGGGCACGTGCTGGACGATCGGCGAGTACGCGCGCTCGCCGGTGATCATCAATGCGTACGCGCCTTCCTCGGCCTCCGCGCGCAGCAGCTCGCCCACCACGTCGATCCCGCCCAGGCTGCTCACACAGGCCTGATGGCTGAGGCCGAACGCCTCCGTGCCCGGCAGTCCGAGGTCGTCCCGGACCACCTGGGCCACGTCGACGTCGGCGGGCGCCACCGCCTGCGTGGTGTGGGCGTAGACCAGGTACGCCACCCGGGCGCCCTCGGGCAGTGCCGAGAGCGCCCGCCTGGCGGCCGGCCGCAGCAGGTCGAACAGGTGGGTGTCCGGGTCGAAGCGCAGCGTGTCGAGGCCGTAGAACTTGCGGAAGACCCCCAGCTCCGCACGGCGCAGCCCCAGGTGGTCGCCCAGCTCCTCGATGCGGATGCTGCGCTCGGGCAGGTACGACTCGATGCGCTCCAGCGTGGTGTGTCCGCCCATCAGCCGGCGACCTCGGCCTGGATCAGCCAGAGGCGGTTGGCCCCCCGCCGGTTCCTCGGCTGCACCTTGTAGGGCCAGCGGCCCTCGCCCACGCCCGCCTGACCGGGTTCCTTGAGGTCAGTGATCTTCCAGCCGTGGGCGCTGACGAACCCCTCCGGCTCGTCCGTGCCGAAGATCCACGGCGTGCCGTCGGCGGCCAGCTTGTCCAGGAACGGCTTCGAGAAGGGGCTGCGCAGCAGGGTCCGGCCGAGGATGTCGAAGGCGAGCCGGCTGCCGGGCGCCGAGGCCGAGGCCAGCAGCCGGAGCAGTTGGGCGGTCTGCTCCTCGGTGAGGAAGAAGGTCAGCGCCTCGGCGATCCACAGGGTGGGCCGCGTGCGGTCGAACCCGGCCTTCTCCAGGTCGGGCAGCCACTCCCCGGTGAGGTCCGCGGAGACCTCGCGCCGGTCGGCACCCGACCGGGCGCCGAGCCGGTCGAGACGGCGGCGCTTCTCCTCGATCAGCGGCCCGTGGTCGACCTCGTAGACCGCGGTGTCCTCGGGCCAGTCGAGGCGGAAGGCGCGGGTGTCCATTCCCGCGGCGATCAGCACCACCTGCCGGACGTCGGTGTCGGCGAGCACGGAGGTGATGGCGTCGTCCAGGAATCTGGTGCGGATCGAGATGAACGGCAGCAGGCCGCCGCCTTCGTAGCGGTCGATCAGTTCGAAGCCCTTGGGGGCCGCCAGTTCGCGGGCGAGCGGGTCGATGTAGAGCGCGTCCTCCCGCTCGGACTCCAGGGCGCGGGCGGCGGCCATCCACTGGGCCGTGTACGACACTGCGTGCATGGTTCGGGCCTCTCTCGGCGTCAGGCGAAGAACGCCTTCTCGATGGTCGCCAGCGACTGGAAGTCCTCGATGTCGATGTTGTCGAAGTCGATCTCGGCGCCGCTGGCGTCCTCGATCACGTAGACGAGTTCGACGAAGGACAGCGAGTCGACCAGCCGGTTCTCGATGATGTTGACGTCAGCCGCGAGTTCGGTGCGGTCGGCGTGGCGTCCGAGGATCCAGTCCCGGACCTTCTCGATTCCTGTGGAACTCATGGGATTCCCTTCAGGGGTGGCGTGGTGCGGGGGCTGGGACCGGCGGATCGGCGACCGCCGCGGCGGCCACGGCGACGGCGAAGCCCCCGCTGTGGCTGATGCTCACGTCGATCGGACCGAGTCCGACCTGCTCGGCCAGTTCGGCGGCCCGGCCGCTGAGCCTGAGGTCCGGGCGGCCGCCCGGACCGGGCAGGATCTCGATGCCGAGCCAGGGCAGGGTCTGGCCGGTGGCGGAGAACACCTTGAACACGGCTTCCTTGGCGGCGAGCCGGCCCGCGATGCTCTCCGGGTCGGCCGCTCCGTCCGGAGTGCGGGACGCGGCCAGCTCCCCGGGCGAGAGCATGCGGTGCAGGGCCTCTTTGGTGTCCGGGTTCAGCAGTTCCGCGACGCGCGCGAGCGGTACCAGGTCGATACCGACCCGGGGCGTCACGACACCGCTCGGCAGGGTCATGCCGCGGTGTTCTGGGCCGCGGCGCGGACAGCCGCGAGTGCGGCCACCGGGTCGTCCTCGTAACGTTCGATCAGCACGGCGAGCCAGCGCTCCAGGCCGAAGGCGACACAGGAGGTGAAAGCGTGCTCACCGCTCGCGAGACGGATCCCGCAGCGCTCGCCGAAGAAGTTGCGGTGGGTGTTGACCGACGCGATGGCCAGGTCGCCCCGCTGGAACTCGTACTTGACCGGGCTGAGTTTCTGCATGAGCGCGCGGGCACCGTCGTTCTGGAAGAACGGGTCGGAGGCCGCGGTCTTCCCCAGTCCGAGGTCGAGCGCGTCGGCGAAGGCCAGGATGCGGTCGGTGAAGCGGGTGAGCACGTCCTGCGTGTGCTCGTAGGAGCCGAGGGCGACGATCTCGCGCATCTGGAAACTGGCCAGCCGGCGCAGTCCGCCGTAGTGGTCCTCGTTGCGGAAGCAGCGGTTGACCAGGGTGACGAGGGTGTCGTCCGCCACCTGGCCGCCCTCGTGGTAGAGGTAGGCGCCGTAGCAGGTGGCGTGCGGCAGGCCGTAGCGGGCCCCGGAGACGTCGGACGGGCCGAACACGCCGTCCTGCGGTTTGATCTGACCGCTGGTCAGGTCGAGGTTGCCGGCGACCCAGGCGAGGTGGGGGAAGTTCGTGTAGACGTCGAACTTCTCCAGGTCGCTCACCGGGAACAGCGGCGGCGGGCTGATCTCGTCGGCACCCGCCGCCTGTCCCCAGCCGGCGAAGACGGCGTCGAGTTCCCTGATCAGCCGGGTCTCGTCCGGTCCGAGGATGGCCAGGGCCGGTGCACCTGCACTTCCCGTGAGGCGGGTCATCGCACGAGCCCCACCTTCTTGAGGTACTTGCTGGTCTTGCGGAACGTGCGCTCCTCGGCCAGCACCCTGGCCGGGGATTCCAGCAGGGTCCGGCGGATCTCGTGCGGGCGCTCGAAGCCGGCGTCGCGGTACACCTGGGGGTGGTAGAGAGACTCGAAGCTGTGCGTCATGTAGCGGCGCAGGTAGGCGGAGATCTCTTCGAGTTCCTGCTCCGACGCCGTGCGCTTCACGTCCTCGAAGAGGAGCTGCACCAGTTCGCGGCCGAAGGCGATGTGCCGGGACTCGTCCTGGTGGTGGATGCGGTTGATCCCCCGGATCGTCTCGTGCAGCCGCTCGTCCGCCGCCATGGCGGAGTTGTAGTGGTCGACCAGCTCCTCGAAGATCATGATGCGGGCGAAGACCAGCAGGCTCTCCACCTTCGAGGAGGGCACGGTCGCCGCCGCGCCGGCCGGCTGGCGGTAGATCTTTCCGCCGTAGCGCAGACAGAACTCCGCGAAGAACCACATGTGCTCGTTCTCCTCACCGATGAAGTGGTGGAAGAACTCCGAGGGCGCTTCGAAACCCGCGGTGTGAATGCGGTTGACGACCTCGATGAGCAGTTCACGGATGCCGTGCACATTGAGGCTGTAGAAGTTGACGCTCTCGAATCGGGAGAGCGCGTACAACTGCTCGGGAGGGAGACTCCCGGCCAGTTCGGTGCCGTGGGTGGTGGTGAGTTCGGGGCTCATCCACCACATCTCGTCCGGAAGCCGGTCCGGCCATTCGAAGATCCGGTACGGGTTGTAGTAGTCGTCGATCGACTTGGCGCTGAGGCGTTCAAGTATTCCCTGGAAACGGGCGTCGCGTTCGATTACGTCGCTGACCATGGGATCTTGACCTCCTTTCACCGCGAGGTTCGGTCGATCCAGACGGTAGGCTGGGAAAGGAAAGCGCCTCAATGCCAGAAAGCGGCCTGGCCGCGACCGGTCAGTGCGCGGCATCCGGCGGACCGGCCCGAACGGCCGCGCGGCCGGCCCCGCGACGGGGGCGCCGGGGTGTGGTTCCCAAACGCGCGCGGCTCGGGGAGAGTTCAGGTGCACCACGCCCGCGAAGCCCACCCGACACCGTGCACGTCACCTAAGATGGGGCCCCCACCCGTGGACAGCAACGCAGCGGACAGCTCACGCCCGGATCCCGGATCCGACAGCGGCCCGGCGGCACTGGGCCAGCGCATACGGTCGTTTCGCAGACGCGCCCACCTGAGTCAGCAGGAACTCTCGGGAAAGACCGGTATGAGCACCCGCGCGCTGCGCGACATAGAGCGCGGCCGGGTCCAGCGGCCCCAGTTACGCACCGTCCAGCGGCTCGTCGCGGCGCTGGAACTCTCCGATGCCGAAGCGGGTGAGCTGCATGACGCCGCCCGGGACGCCGCGCCCCGGACCAGCGGCCGGCTCCGCTTCCTGATCCTCGGACCGCTCGCCGTGCACCGCGGGGACACTCCGGTCCCCATCACCCGGCCCATGCTCCGCCACCTGCTCGGGCTGCTCGTCCTCAAGTGCCCCGCGCCCGCCACCCACCAGGAGATCGTCGAGGTCCTGTGGCCGGCCGGACCGCCCGGTTCGTACCAGAGCCTGATCCACACCTATGTGAGCCAGGTGCGCCGCCTCCTCGAACCCGAGCTGCCGCAGGCGTCCGGCGCGGCGGCCACCGTGGAACGGGTCCCCAGTGGCTACCGGCTCCGGGTGGACGCCGGCCAGACCGACATCGGGCGCTTCGACGAACTCGTGTCCCGTGCGCGGCGTGCGCACGGCACCGGACACGAGTCGCTGGCCTTCGAGTCGCTGACCGCCGCGCTGGAGTGCTGGCGCGGCCCCGCCCTCGCCGACCTGGACTCGGCGCTGCGGCAGCACCCGATGGTCGTGGCCGGCTGCGAGCGCCGTAGTGAAGCCGCGCTGCTGCACGCCGATCTGGCCCTCAGGATGCGACGGCCCGAGCATTCGCTGCGCGTCCTGTGGGACCTCGCCCACGAAGATCCGCTGCACGAGGGCATCCATGCGCGCCTCATGCTCGCCCTGGCCGGCTGCGGTGAACAGGCGGCCGCCCTGAACGTCTTCACCACCCTGCGGGAACGCCTCGACGAGCAGTTGGGCATCGCGCCGAGCGAGGAGATCCGGCACGCCCACATGCGGGTGCTGCGGCAGCAGATCCCGCGGACCGAACGCTCGGGCTTCGACGCGGCCCGCTCCGCCGCGTCCATGACGGGCAGGCCCGCGCAGCTGCCCGCCGACACCCCCGCCTACGTGGGGCGCGAGACGGAGTTGCTGGAGCTGGACCGGCTGCTGTCCTGCGAGAGCACCAAAGCGGTCCCCGTCGTCACCGTCATCGGCCCGCCGGGAGTGGGGAAGACCGCTCTCGCCCTGCGCTGGGCGCACACGCACCGGTCCCGGTTCGCCGACGGGCAGCTGTTCGTGAATCTCCAGGGGCACTCGGCGCTGCCGGCGCTGCGCCCCGAGGACGTCCTCGCCCGCTTCCTGCGTGCGCTCGGGGTGCCACCGGACCAGGTGGCACCGAGCCTTGAGGAGGCGGCGGCGACGTACCGTACGCTGCTGGCCGACAAGCGCATGCTGATCGTCCTGGACAACGCCGCCGACGTGGACCAGGTGCGGCCCCTCATCCCCGGCGAGGGCAACTGCCGGGTCGTCATCACCAGCCGCGGCAAGCTGGCCGGCCTGGTCGCCACCGAAGGCGCCCATGTCCTCGGGCTCGACGTGCTCAGCCGGCAGGAGGCGCGGTCGCTGCTGGGGCGGGTCCTCGGCGACGACCGGGTCCGCGCCGAACCCGAGGCCGTGGCGGAGCTGGCCCGGCTCTGCGGGCGGCTGCCGCTGGCCCTGCGGATCGCCGCGGCCAACCTGATCGCGAACCGGAACACCACCATCCCCGAGTACTGCGCCAAGCTGCGCGGCGGGAACCTGCTCAGCGGCCTCCAGGTGGACGGCGACGAACGCGCCACGATCCGCGTCGCGTTCGACCTCTCCTACCTCGCGCTGCCCGAACCGGCCCGGCGTACGTTCCGGCTGCTCAGCCTGTTGCCCGGGCCGGACACCACCCCGCACGGGGCCGCCGCGCTCACCGGGACCGGCGCGGACGAGGCCGACCGGGTGCTGCGCGGTCTCGCCGACGCCCACCTGGTGCAGGAACCGGTGCCCGGCCGCTTCGCGACGCACGACCTGCTGCGCGCCTACGCCCGCGACCTGGCCGGCGGCGGCGAACTGGACGCGGCGCGCGACAGGCTGCTCGACTGGTACCTGGTCAACGCGGAGACCGCGGCCCGGATGCTGTATCCGGAGGAGCTGTCGGGGCAGGACGCGACATCGCAGACGGATCCCGGGGACCAGCGGGTGGTGTTCGGCGACCACCGCCGGGCCCTGGACTGGCTGGAGAACGAGCGGGAGAGCCTGGTCGGTGCGGTGCTGGCCGCGGCGGACTCCGGCTGCCACCGGGTCGCCTGGCGGCTCGCCGAGGTGCTGCACGGATTCCTGTCGCTGCGGGCGTACACGGCGGACTGCCTGTCGGTGGCGACCGCGGGTCTGTCCGCGGCGACCGCCGACGGCAATCTGCGGGCCCGGTCCGCCGCGCAGCTGCGGCGCGGCGACTGCTACTGGGTCAAGGGGGACAACCTTCAGGCCCAGGAGCTGTTCAAGGGCGCGCTGGCGCTGGCCAGGGCGGCCGGCTGGCTCAACGGGCAGGCCATGGCGCTGCGTCGGATCGGTGCCGCGCACCAGGAGAACGGCGCCACGCGGCAGGCCGCGCAGTTCCTCTCGCAGGCCTGGGACCTCGCCAAGCAGTCCCAGGGCACGGTCTCCCCCGACGACGTGACGAACCTGGGCCTGATCTGCTGGAAGCTGGGCCGGCTCACGGAGGCCGCCGACCACCACGCGCACGCCGCCCGGCTGTTCCGGCGCATGGGCTCGGCCAGTGGTGAGGCCATCGCACAGACGAACCTCGGCATCACCTACCGGGCCCTGGGGCGGCCCCAGGACGTCATCCGGGTGATCGGCGAGGCGTTGCGGGTGCATGAGCAGAACGGCAACAAGACCAGCGTCACGGTGGCGCTGAGCTGTCTGTCGGCAGCGCACTCCGATCTCGGCGACCACACCGAGGGTATGGCCGTGGCCCGGCTCGCCCTGGAGTCCGCGCAGTCCATGCGCAACAGGAGGCTGGAGGCGAACGCGTTCTTCTCCATGGGGGCCGCGTACGAGAGCGCCGCGAGTCTCGGGGAGGCGGCGGAGTGCTACCGGCGGGCGCTGCACCTCGCCGAGTCGATGGACGACCGCTATCCGCAGGTCTACGCGCTGATCAATCTGGCCGCGACACGGCTGCGCCAGGACGGGCCGGGCGAGGTGCTCGCCACGGTGGAACAGGCCATCGGCCTGGCCCGTCAGGCGGAGTTCCGGATGCTGGAGGGCAACGCGCTGAACGTGCTCGCCGCTGTCCGGCTGCGTCTGAAGGAGGGCGAGCAGGCGATGCGCACCGCGCGGCAGGCGCTCGCCCTGCATCACGAGACCGGGCACCGTGCCGGGGAGGCGCGGAGCCATCTGGTGCTCGGGGGCGCGGCGGAGATGCTGGGCGAGGACACGCGGGCCTTCGGCCACTGGCGTACGTCGCTGCTGCTGTTCCAGGGGATGGGCATGCCCGGCTTCGGCGGCCTCCGCCCGCGGCCCGGCGCGGCCGGCTGACGGGCCCCGCGCGCGGGCCGGTGCCGGGTCTGTGACGACCTGCCGGGGAAAGGTTTGCGATTTCTGCCGCGTCCGGCGCCCCCTGGCCGAGACGTGCCGCTGCACCGCAGGTCAGCCTGTTGGCGCCGCCGCCACCCGGGCTGCCCGGGCGGCAGCCGTCCCTATGGCCGGACTGTAGTTCCGCGGATATGCCTCCTCCGTAGAGTGATCGCCGAGAGGTACAGACCAAAGGGTCTGCACCTCAGGTACCCGGAGTTCCAGCCTGCACGCCTCTTTGGAGGAGCGGTGGAGATCACTTGTGCCACACGTCCCGGCGACACCCTGAACGAGGACTTCGTCGCCGCGGCCGGACACTTCGCGGTGGTGCTCGACGGGGCGACGGCCGAACCGGGGGTGGACAACGGATGCCGGCACGGCGTGCGGTGGCTGGTCACCCAGCTCGGCAGCCGGCTGGTGGCCGGTCTGATCGAGACCCCGGCGGCCGCACTGCCCCAGGTGGTCGCCGCGGCCGTCGCCGACGTCATGACCCGGCACGGCACGCAGTGCGACCTGGCGAACCCCAGAAGTCCGTCCGCCACCGTCGCCGTCCTCAGACAGCGCGAGGACCAGGTGGACCACCTCGTCCTCGGGGACTCCGCGGTGGTGGCCCGGTTCACCGACGGCACGGTCGACTGCGTCGTCGACAACCGCATCCACCAGTTCCCCGACCGGTCCTGGGCCGACCTCAGGCATCTGCGCAACAAGGAGGGCGGCTTCTGGGTCGCCGGGAACCGTCCCGAGGCGGCCGCGCACGCGCTGACCGGTACCTGGCCCGCCGAACGCGTCGAGCGTGCCTGTCTGCTGACCGACGGCGCCTACCGGCTGGTCGAGCGGTACGAGTGGAGCTGGCAGGACCTGCTGGACTGCGTGAGCCGCGAGGGAGCCCACGCGCTCATCGCGCGGACCCGGACCGCCGAGGAACGCACACCGGCCGGGGCATTTCCCGGAAAGCACCACGACGACGCGTCCGTCGCCCTGTGCCTGATGGGCGGCGCGACCGGCACGGTCTGAGCCGGACGGCGTCACCCTCGGGCGGGCCCGGCGTGCCCGCCGGCCCACCGGAGGCCGCCCGCCGCCATCACTCCGTGCGCCATCCCCGAACCCGCACCCCGGGCCGCAGGACAGGCCCGCTCCTTCATGAGGTGACCCGTTGCCGCAACTCACAGTGCCCTTCGCCGGCCAGTCGCACCGCTCAGGGCCGCTCTCCTTCGGACACGCCAACATCGTGCGTTCGATAGCCGTCGACGAGGACCCGACCCGCCTCAACCTGGCCATGGTCTTCGACACCCCGGCCGACGGCGGACTGGACCGGATCGCGGACCAGCTGCGGACACTGGTCGAGCGGCATGAGGCGCTGCGCACGACCTACCGGCTCGGCGCCCCCGCCACCCAGGTGGTCGCCGCGGAGGGCGAACTCGCCGTGACCGTGGTCGAGGCGGCGGACGACCCGCTCGGGGTCGCCGAGCGCACCGCCCGCCGACTGCGTTCCCAGGTGTTCGACCTGGAGCGGGAACTGCCGGTCCGGGTGGCCGTGGTGACGGCCGGCGGCGTTCCCCGCCATCTGGTCTGGGTGGTCACCCATGCCGCCATGGACGTCGCCGCCTGCGAGGTGCTGCACACCGAGTGGGCCGCGCTGTGCGCCGGCCGCCCGCTGCCGGTCCCGGCCGCCCTGGAGCCCGTCGACGTCGTGGAGCTGGAGCGGTCCCCGACCATCCGGCGGCTCGGCGAGAGCGCGCTGCGCTACTGGGAGTCCCGGCTGCGCCGGGTGCCGCAGGCGATGTTCACGCCCTCGGCCCGTACGACCCCGGCCAAGGCCGACTGGCTGCACGCCGGTCTGAACATCCGCTCCACGACCGTACCGGCCCGGCTGGAGTCGATCGCGGAACGGACCGGCGCCAGCCCCTCGGCCGTCGTGCTCGCCGCGCTGGCCGTCCTCGTCGGACACCGGACCGGGCACTCCACGGTGGCGACGGTCTCGCTGTCGGACAACCGGGTGGTCCGCAAGCTCCGTGGCTTCTTCGGCTCGCTGGCCCAGGACGCGCTGCTGTCCGTCGACCTCTCGGACGCCGCGGGCTTCGACGACGCGGTGCGCAAGGTGCGCTCCGCGGGGCTGCCGGCCTACCGGCACGCCTGGTTCGACCCCATCGCCCTGTGGCAGCAGGTCATCAACGAGGTCAACGGCGCGCGCGGCATCTCGTTCGCCCGTGACCTCGTCTTCAACGACATGAGCACGCTCGCCACCACGGCCGGCTCCCCCGACCAGTCCGCGCTGAGCAGGCTGCCCGCCGTGTGGATACCCGGGCACCAGCCGGCGCCCGACGAGGACCCCGGGATCGGCGGCAGCGTCTCCTGGCTGCCGAAGGAGGACATCCCCTGCCGCTTCTTCGTCTGCCTGTACCGGCTGGACGGGGAGTTCGAGATGACCCTGTGGGTCGACCCGCAGATCCTCCCCGAGGACGAGGCCGAGGAGTTCGGCCGGGCGCTGCTGCGCCTGCTGCGCGCCGCGGGCGACGCCGATCTGCCGCTCGGGGAGCTGAAGTCGCTGACCACGCTGGAACCGGTGCCGCGCGGCGAGGGCTGGTATGTCAGCGACCACTCGCTGGTCGAACTCGACGCCGTACGGGGGCTGCTGGACGACGTCCTGGGCGAGGTGCCGCATCTGGTGACGGCCGAGCCGGACGAGGAGCTGGGCCACCGGATCGTCTGCCACCTGGCCGGTCCTGACTCCCCCGCGGCGGTGCACGAGCGGACGCTCGCCGTCCTGCCCGGGCGCGTCACCGCCATCGCCCCGCAGCACTACGTCGTGCACGACACCGCGCCCGCGGGTCCGGCCGCCGCCGACCCGGACGCGTGGGCCGCACTGCCGGTCCGTGCCCAGGCCGACGGCCGCGGCGAAGGGGGTGAGCGGGCGTGAGCCAGGACGCCGGTCTGCGGACGGACACACCGTCCGCCGAGGGGCCCACCCCGCAGCCGACCCTGTGGACGGCCAACTTCCGCCTGTACTTCGGCGCCCGCACCGGCTCCCTGCTCGGGGACGCCATGCTGCCCGTCGCCCTCACCGTCGGCGTCCTCGACGCCGGGTACGGCACCTCGGGCGTCGGCTACGCCCTCGGTGCCTGGATGGCCGCGCTCGCCCTGTGCATGCTGTTCGGCGGGGTGCTCGCCGACCGGTTCACCCCGCGGCGCATGATGGTGCTGGCCGACCTGCTGCGGCTGGTGCTGCAGGGCGGCCTGGCGGTCGCCTTCGCCCTCGGCACGCCGCCCCTGTTGATGATCGTGGCGCTGCAGTTCTTCAGCGGTGTGGCCACCGCGCTGTTCCAGCCGGGGGTGGCCAGCATGGTGCCCCAGGTCTCCACCGACGTGCAGCGGGCCAACGGGGTGCTGCGGGTCTCCGAGTCGGTGGCCGGTGTGCTCGGTCCGGCCCTGGCCGGCGTGCTGATCAGCGTTTCCGGACCGGCCACCGTCTTCGCCATCTACGCGGCCACGTACGCGGTCAGCGCCGCCTGCCTGTTCGGACTGCGGTTGCAGCAGACGAAGCAGGACGACGAGGCGGAGTCCTTCTGGCGGCAGCTGACCGAGGGCTGGCAGGAGTTCCGGTCCCGTACCTGGCTGTGGGGGGTGATCTCCTGCTTCCTGATCTACGGCTGCTTCGTCGCGGGTCTGTCCCTGCCCGTCGGCGCGGACCTGGTCACCACCCAGCACGGCTCGACGGCACTGGGCATCGCCCTGGGCGCGTTCGGCGCCGGCGGCGTCATCGGCGGCGCCCTGGCCATCCGGATCCGGCCGCGCCGTCCGCTCGCCACCGGCTCGATCGGCTGGGCACTGTACGCGCTGTACCCGCTGGTCCCGGCGCTGCGGCCGGGGGTTGTACCGCTCTGCCTCGGCTGGGCCGTCGCCGGTGCGGGGCTGGCCTTCTGGGCGGTGATCTGGGCGACCACCGTGCAGACGCAGATCCCGCCCGAACTGCTCAACCGGGTCTACGCCTACGACGTGACCGGATCGCTGCTGTCCATGGCCCTGGGCCGGTCCCTGGCCGGACCGCTCGCCTCGGTGGCCGGGGCCCGTCCCCTGATGGTCGCGGCGACCCTGCTCGGACTGTGCTGCAGCGGTGTGCTGCTGGCCGTGCCCGGAATCCGGCGGCTGCGCGCCGTGACCCCGGACGCCGAAGCGCTCGGGACCTGAACGGAGGAGCTGACATGGAGATCGCGACCTCGACCGGGACATCGGAGCTGCCCCTTTCCGGGGAGGTGGACGAGTTCGTCGTCCGCGTCTACGAACGCCTGCTCGCCGGCCGTCGCGCCACTGTGGCCGTGCTCGCCGCAGGGCTCGGCGTCTCCCTGCGGCAGGTCGTGGAAGCGGTACGGGTGCTGCGGGAGTTGCGGCTGGTCAAGGACGCCGCCCGGAGCCAGGGCGAGCTGGTCGCCGTGAGCCCCGAGGAGGCCCAGATGGAACTCCTGGTGCCGCTGGAGCGGGCCATCTACTCCGAGCGCCGCCGGCTGAACGACGTCAAGGGGCAACTGCTGTCCTTCGAGGACGCGTTCAACAAGACCCAGCGGCCGCAGCGCCGGCCGGAGACCGTGGTGGTCACCAGCGATCCGGCCGAGATCGAACTGCGGCTGATGGAGGCGGTCCAGCGCTGCACCTCGGAGATCCTGGTCATGCAGCCCTGTGTGGCGCAGCAGACACCGGAGTTGCGCCATGCGCGCCCGCTCGTCCTGGAGGCCCTCCAGCGAGGCGTCCGCGCCCTGGTGCTGTACCCGCACACCGCCCGCGGCGACGCCGGCACCCGCTCCCACGTCCGGGACCTGGCGAGGGCCGACGGGCAGGTCCGCACGTCCCGGGAGATCCACGGCCGGTTCATCGTCATCGACCGCCGGGTCGCCTTCGTACCGGCCGACGACAGCGCCGACGGACAGCGGCTGGCCGTGGTCTACGACGCGTCCGTCGCGGCGTTCCTGGGCGGCATCCACGACCGGATGTGGGAATCGGCGCTGGACTACGAGTCCGGTACCTCGGGCTACGCCGCAGCCATGGACGACCTGCGGGCGACCATCCTGGAACTGCTCGCCTCCGGCATCAAGGACGAGGTGATCGCCCGTCGGCTCGGAATGTCCGAACGGTCCTTCCGCCGGCACGTCGCCGCTATCATGCAGGACCTCACGGCCGGCAGCCGTTTCCAGGCCGGGGTGCTGGCCGCGCGGACCGGGCTGCTCGGGTCCGCCGCCGACCGTCCGCACAGCGCGAGGAGTTCCGCATGAGCCGTTACGCGCATCTCGCCTACACCCAGAACGTCCGGCAGGTCCAGTACGAGATGGGCAGCGGGGACGCCGCCGCCCGGCGGCTGGCGACGCCGGCCGACGCCGTCGAACGCCTCACCCCCGTCGAGGCCGCGTTCATCCACAGTCTGGACGGCTTCCTGATGGCCACGGTCGGCGAAACCGGCTGGCCGTACATCCAGTTCCGCGGCGGGCCGCCCGGGTTCCTGCATGTGCTGGACGACCGGACCCTGGCCTTCGCCGACGTCCGGGGCAACCGGCAGTACATCACCACCGGCAATCTGCGCGGCGACGACCGGGTCGCCCTGTTCCTCCTGGATCACGCGCGGCAGGCGCGGCTGAAGCTGTACGGCCACGCCACGGCGACGCCCGCGCAGGACGATCCCCCGCTCGTCGAGCGGCTGGCCGGCCCCCGGACCGACGGGCGGGTGGAGCGGCTGATCACCGTGCGCGTCGAGGCGTTCGACTGGAACTGCAACCGGCACATCACGCCGCGCTTCAGCGAGAGCGAACTCGCCGGGGCGCTCGCCCCGATCCGTGAGCGTCTCACGCTGCTGGAGCAGGAGAACGAAGCGCTGCGCGCGGAGTTGGAGGCGCTGCGCGGCGGCTGAGCCGGCCGCGGCAGGGGCGCCAGGGGGGCGCCTGCCGAAGGTCCGCTGCCGGGGGACGCCGGGGGCCCGCCTGCTGGAGCAGGCGGGCCCCCGGCGTCCCCGTCGCCGTCGTGTCTCAGCTGCCGCGGCGCTGCTCCAGGAGCCAGGTGTAGACGTCGGGGTTGTCGTACGTCTGGGTCCAGGAGTCGTGTCCCACGCCCGGGTACCGGGTGAACCTGGCGTTGCTGCCCAGGTCCTTGAGCGCCTCGACGACCTGCTCGGTGTGCTTGATGAGGATGTTGAAGTCGTCCTCCCCGTGGAAGGTCCACACCGGCAGGTCGATGATCCGGGGGGCGGCCTCGGGCATCCAGGCCCCGCAGATGGGCACGACGGCCGCGAACCGGTTCGGGAACCGCGCCGCCAGCGCCCAGGTGCCCGCCCCGCCCATGCTGAGACCGGTGCAGTACACCCGGTCCGCGTCGATCCGGTGGCGTGCCTGGATCTCGTCGAGCAGGGCGTACAGACCGTCGAGTTCGCAGGCCCAGGTGCTGTACCCCGGACACTGCGGGGCCACCATCACGAAGGGCAGGTCGGCGCCCTGTGCCGCCTGCTTCACCGGCCCGTGCGCGGTGAGCATCGTCGGATCGTCCCCGCGCTCGGAGGCACCGTGCAGAAAGAGCAGCAGGGGCCACTTCTCCGATTCGTCGAGGTGATAGCCGCTCGGCAAATGGAGAGCATACGGGAGACTATTTCCGGTGTCATCGACAGCGAACGTGTCGAATTGCAGAGATGAGGTCACCGATACCCGCCTCGACTAGAGAATTCACCAGTTTTGGAAACACAGGATCCCGCCGAGATCCGTTCGTGTCAACGCATCCGCCGACCGGCCGGAGGCACCCCGGAAACGGAACTTCCTCAGAACAATTGCAGGAACTGCCGCTCCCGGTGGACAGCAGGTGTGCGGATCTCCATATCCGCAGCTCAACGGCCTTTCGGAGAGGAAGTTCTCAATAACAGAGCGCTCAAGCAAGCTCCAGTATTTTTATGGCTGAATACCAGCACACGGTCGCTAGTATTTCTTCGCAGCGATTCGAAGGCCGAGCTTGCGGGGGAGCGGTGATGGAATATGGGGAGAACGGACCCGGCACCGACCGGAATCACTAGCACAGGGCCCAGAATCAGCGGTGCCGTCATGAGCCATCCGCGCCGCAGCCGGACGGCGCAGGATCTCATCGAAAAGGCACCGGAAGGCTTTCTGCGACTGGTGCTCGACCCCGAGCCCGACGGCCCGCCCACCGCGCTGCGGACCGCCCTGAGCGCCTGGTCCGCCGCCGACCCGGCGGCCACGCACCACCTGGTGCTCCAGGACGACGCGCTGCCCGGCCCGGACTTCTTCGACCGCGTCCAGGACGCCGTGCGCGCCGCACCCGGCGCGGCCATCGCCTTCTTCACCTCCTGGAACTCCCGCAACGGCGCCGCGGTCCGGATGGCGGCGCTGCGCGGCGCGCGGTGGGCCGTGGCGGCACAGGAGTACACGCCGACGGTGGCGCTGGTGCTGCCCACGCCCGTCGCGCTCGGCTTCGCCGAGTTCGCCCGGCGGCACGGTGACGGCTGGCCGGACGACGTGATCATGCAGCGCTACCTCCGCGCGCGCCGCGTCCCGTCGTACCTCACCGTTCCGAACCTCGTCGAGCACGACGACTTCCCCAGCGTGGCGCGCAACGACCACCACGGGCTGCGGCGCGCGGCCTGTCACGGGACGGTGCCGGAGGGGACCGACTGGGATCTCCGGGCGGGCCTGTCCGAGGCCGACGTCATCCCGTTCTTCAAGCACGGGGTGGCCCAGTGCGCGGTCCGGCGGGGTGCGGACGGGCCGTGGACGACCGTCGACAGCGAGCGGTTCTGCGGCCGGCTCGGGTTTCCCCTGGAGTGGTTCCGCAAGCAGCTGACCGCGGCGGCCATGGAGTCGGCGCCCACGCTGGACGCCCTCGCCCCGGTCCGCCCCAGGGCACTGGAAGCGCTGTGGGTCACGGCGGGGCTGACCGGTTTCCTCAGCCGCCGGGCCGGCACCGGTCTCGGACCGCTGGATGCGCCGGACACCGCCGGCGGGCTCCGCGGTCCGGCCGTCGCCACCATGGGACCCGGCGGACTGTGCGGGGAGATCGGTGCGCTGCGCCTCACCGCCCTCTACGACGTGCTCGCCGAACTGGCCGCCAAAGCCGTCGAGTTGGGCGCCCTGGCGCACGACGAGCAGACCACCGTGGCACGCCTCGGCCAAGCCGGACCGGCCGCGAGCAAGGGCCGGATCACGGTCGTCGGTGCCTCCCGCGGGCTGGGCCGGTTCATCGGCCAGGACCTCGAACACCAGGGCTACGACACGGTCCTGCTCGACCCGGACACCACGGCCGCCGTCCACGACCTGGCGGGGGCCGACGCGGTCGTCCACGTCGGCCCCCTCGCCCGGGGACGGTCGGTGGCCGCCGCGGCGGAACGCGCGGGGATCGGCCAAGTGGTGTCGGTCAGCACCGAAGGAGCGGCAGCGGAGGGTCCCGCGCCGGCTCCCGTGCCGGGCAACGCCGTGCTGACCGTGCTGCACATCGGCACGCCGTACGGGCCGGGTGTCGTGCCGGACGACTCGCCGCTGCCGGACTTCGTCGAGAAGTCGCTGCTGCGCCGGCCCATCACGCTCACCGAGCCGCTGCCCGAACCGGTCCACTACGTGCACGCCACCGATGTCTGCCGCGCTGTGGAACAGGCGCTGCTGCTCAGGCGCCCCGGCGTGTTCGAGATCTGCAACGACGACCACCTGAGCGCGCCCGACCTGGCGGACGCGATCTGCGCGGCCGTACGCCCCGTGCCCGTCGATGGCCCGGACGGGGCCGCGGCGGGGCGGCCCGCGCCGTCGTACGGGCGCCCGCCGATGACCGCCGAGCGGGCCGCCGCCGAACTCGGCTGGCGCCCGGCCGTCCCCTTCGCCGAGGGTCTGCGCTCCTTCGCGCAGTGGCTCGCCTACGAGGCGGAACCCCCGCAACCCTGACAGCACTGACAGCCCGATGCGCACAGAACGGACCACCGCCCACGAGATCGTGACAGCCCGGCCGCTCCGGAAGGACCGTGCCGCTCCTCCCCGCAGAAGGCGAGAAACCCAGCATGGGATCCCCTTCGGACCTGGGTCGACGCGACCTGATCAAGCGCACCGCCGTCGCCGCGCTGGCCGCCTGGCCCGCATCCGCCCTCCTCACCGGCTGTGCCACGGCAGGAGGCAGGCAGAACACCGTCGGAAAGGGAAAGATGAGCGAGAAGAACCCGTTCGGCGCCGATGAGTCGGCAGCCCTGGAGGTCGTCGTCTTCGACGGCGGACTCGGCGTCGAATACGTGACGGACGCCGAGGCCGTCTACCGGAAGGCCTTCCCGAAGACGAAGGTCAAACACACCACCACCCAGGACATCCGCACCCAGTTGCAGCCCCGGTTCCTGGGCGGCGACCCGCCGGACCTGGTGGACAACACGGGCGCGGACTCCCTCCCCACCGCCACCCTGGCGGACAACGGCCAGCTGACCGACCTGCGGACCCTGCTCAAGGCCCCGTCCTACGACATCCCGGGCAAGACCGTCCAGGAGACGCTGATCCCCGGCGTCGTGTCGAAGGGGCAGTACGGCGGCGAGGAGGTCTGGGCGCTGAACTACGCCTACACGGCCTTCGGGGTGTGGTACTCCCAGTCCCTGCTGGAGAAGTACGGCTGGACCTACCCGCGGACCTGGGACGAGATGCTCACGCTCTGCGCGGCGGCGCGCAAGGAGGGCATCGCCGGCTGGACCTACGCCGGCAAGTTCCCCTACTACCTCCAGTGGACGCTCTACCCCTTCATCGCCAAGATCGGCGGCTGGGACGTCCTGAAGTCGATCGACAACCTCGAACCGAACGCCTGGAAGCACCCCGCGGTACGGCAGGCGTTCGAGGCATACCACGAACTCGTCGCCAAGGGCTATGTCCTCAAGGGCACGCCGGGCCTGGACCACACGCAGTCGCAGGCCGAGTGGATCAAGGGCAAGGCGCTGTTCGTCCCGAACGGCACCTGGGTGGAGAACGAGACCGAGGACATCACCCCGGCCGGCTTCGAGATGACCGTCTCGCCGCCGTCCGGTCTGGACTCCTCGGACGCGATGCCCTTCGAGACCATCTGGGCCCAGGCGGGCGAGGCGTTCGTCGTCCCCAAGGACGCCAGGAACCCGCAGGGCGGCCTGGAATTGCTGCGCATCATGCTCGGCAGGAAGTCGGCGCAGAACTTCTCCCGGCTCACCTCGTCGCTCAGCTGTGTGCGCGGCGCCGTGGAAGGGATGGACCTGCCCTCGGGGCTGGCGTCCGCCAGCCGCCTGGTCAGCGAGGCCGGGTCGCACATCGTCTCGCCCCGCACGGACTGGTACCAGACGCTGAACCGCGAGGAGATCGCCGGGCTGATCGGCGAGATGATGGCCGACCGGCTCCAGCCCGCCGAGGCGATCGACCGGATCCAGAAGGCGTCCGACGCCGTGGCCAAGGACGACTCGGTCAAGAAGTACAGGCACCCCTGAGCCCCGTCCGCCGACGCGGCGCGGTGGCAGAAGACGGAGCAGGCGGGATGACCAACCACACGGCGGTGCCCGTGGACGGGCCGCGGACGGGCCGTCCGCACGGGAGCGGCGCACCACCGCGCACGGGCGCGGGTCGCAAGTCGTCCAGGCTCTACCAGCGGTACCGCAAGTACCGGGTGATCGTGGGCTTCCTCGCACCACCGGTGGGGGTCTACGCGGTCTTCGTCGTCTCGCCTTTCCTCCAGGCGTTCTTCTACTCGCTCACGGACTGGACGGGGGTCAGTCCGGAGACCGAGTTCGTCGGGTTGCGCAACTATGAACGTCTGGCTCGGGATCCGGTCTTCTGGACCGCGCTGCGGCACAACCTGGTCATTCTGCTCACGCTGCCGGTCCTGGTGCTCGGGCTGAGCCTGTTCCTCACCTATCTGCTCGGCTTCGCCGGTGGCCGCGGACCGGGCGGCGCGGTCACCGCGGTGCGCGGAGCGCGGTTCTACCGGCTCGTGTTCTTCTTTCCGCAGGTGCTGTCCGTCGCGGTGATCGCGGTGCTGTGGCAGTACGTCTTCGCGCCGCGCGGCGGTCTGCTCAACGGTGTCCTGGACGCGCTCGGCCCGGCCTCCTGGGAGCAGAACTGGCTCGGCGACCCGGATCTCGCCCTGCTGTGCGTGATCGCCGTGATGGCCTGGGCGAACGTGGGCTTCTTCGTGATCGTCCTGTCGTCGGCGACGGCTTCGATACCGGGCGACATCCTGGCCGCCGCGCAATTGGACGGGGCGGGCCCGGCCCGCACCTTCGTGCAGGTCGTCCTGCCGCTGCTGTGGGACACCGTGCGGACCGGCTGGATCTACCTGGGCATCCTGGCGCTGGACGGCTCGTTCACCGTGGTCAACATCATGACGGTGAACCAGGGCGGCCCGGACCACTCCACCCTGGTCCTGCCCGTCTACCTGTACAACAAGGCGTTCCGGGACGCACAGGCCGGCTACGCCTCGGGGGCCGGAGTCGCCCTGCTGATCGTCACCCTGCTGTTCGCCGCGGTGGTCCTGCGGCTGGGACGGCGTGAGCGGCTGGAGTTCTGAGACCATGACCGCGAGTGCGATACACCGAACGGGAGAGGACCCCGCCGCCACCGGCACGCGGACGACGGACCCGGCGGGGTCCGGTCCGGCGGGCGCGAAGACGGCAGGCACCTCAACGGCGGGCACGGGAAGGGCTGGTCCGCCACCGCCGGCCGGGCCGGGGCGCCGCTCCGGCCGGCGCAGGCGGGCCGGCTTCAGCGCGTTCTCGCACGGTTTTTTGATCCTGTGGGCAGTGCTGGCGGCGGGCCCGCTGGTGTGGGCCGTAATGACGTCGTTCAAGCCCTCGGGGCAGATCCTGGAGAGCCCCTGGTCGCTGCCGGCGTCGCCGCACTGGCGGAACTTCGCCGACGCCTGGACGACGGCGGACCTGGGCCGCGACTTCGTCAACACGGTGCTGGTCGTGGGGTGTTCGGTCGCCGGGTCGCTCGTACTGGCGTCCATGGCCGCGTATGTGCTCGCCCGGTTCGTCTTCCCGGGCAACCTGTTCATCCAGCTGCTGTTCATGTCGGGGATGAGCGCGCCGGTGGTCCTGGCCCTGGTCCCGTTGTTCTTCGTCCTCAAGGGCATGGCCCTGCTGAACACGTTCCCGGGCCTGGTGCTGGTCTACATCGCGTACTCGCTGCCGTTCTCGGTGTTCTTCCTGACCTCGTTCTTCCGGACGCTGCCCGCGTCCGCGGCGGAGGCGGCGCTGATCGACGGCGCGTCACATCTGCGCATCCTCTTCCAGGTGATGGTGCCGATGGCCCGGCCCGGCCTCGTGAGCGTCGCGATGTTCAACCTGCTCGGCCTGTGGAACCAGTACCTGATCCCCCAGATGATCAACCCCGACCCGGACCGGTTCGTCCTGACCCAGGGCCTTGCGTCGCTGGCCGTCCACCAGGGCTACAAGGGCGACTGGGGCGCGCTGTTCGCCGGTCTGACCCTCGCGTCGCTGCCCCAGCTGGCGTTCTACGTCCTGTTCCGCAGGCACGTGGAGTCGGGGCTGATGGCCGGCGCGGTGAAGTGACATCCCACAGGTCAAAAGGGGATTGACACCTCGCAGGTCAAGGTCCGGTGAGGTCTCACGGGCCAAGGGGTCAGGCACGTCCGGACGGGGCATAGACCGGTCAACTTCACTCACCCCAGTGACACTTGAGGGGGTCCCCATGCTGCACGGCATCGATGTGAGCGCGTACCAGTCCTCGTCCTACGACACGGACGGCGCGTCCTTCGTCTTCATCAAGGCGACGGAGGGACGTTCGTACGTCAACCCGAAACTGGGCGCCCAGACCGGGCGGGCCCGGGACGCCGGGCTCGTCGTCGGCTTCTACCACTTCCTGTGGCCCGGCAACGTCGGCGCCCAGGCCGAGTACTTCGTCCGGCACGCCCCCGAGGAGGCGGGCGACATCCTCGCCGTCGACTGGGAGACCACGAGCGAGGGGACGCACGCCAGCAACGCCGACAAGGACCTGTTCATCCGGAAGGTGAAGGACCTGCGGCCGCACCACCAGATGGTGCTGTACACGAACCGCGACTACTGGCTGAACGTCGACACCACCTCGTACGCGGGCGACGGCCTGTGGATCGCCGACTACGTCGCCGCGGGCAAGCCCCGCATCCGGGCGAAGTGGCGCTTCCACCAGTACACCAGCGAACCGCACGACACGAACGTGGCGGCCTTCGCGGACAAAGCCGCCCTGCGCGCCTGGGCGCAGGACGGCTGACCGGCACGGACTGCCGTGGCACGGTGCTATCCGCGGAACGCCGCCTGTCGCTCGGGCGACGCCTCGGCCAGTGCCGCACGCACGCCCTCGACGCCCGCCCGCAGGCCGTACACCGGGGTACCCGGCTGCTGCCGCCAGGAATCGTCGATGCCGCCGGCGTCGACGGTGTCAAAGCCGAACTGCTCGATCAGGTCGCGCACGGTCCGCTTGGCGGCCGGATCGTCACCGGCCACCGGGAGCGCCATCCGCTCGGGGTCGCCGGCCGGACGCAGGCGGTCCAGGACGTCCTGGGCGTAGATGCCGTTGAACGCCTTGATCACAGGGTGGCCGATCTGCTGTTCGGTCCAGCGGCTCTCGGTGCGGCCCTCGTCCTCGATCCCCGCGATCCGGCCGTCCCGCTCCCGGGGGTAGTAGTTGCCGGTGTCGATCACGACGACGCCCTCGGCCGCCCCGTCGAACAGGCCGGACGGCAGATCCGGGACGGCCTTCAGGGGAACCGTGACCACGACGACCTGCGCGCCGCGCGCCGCCTCCTCGGCCGGGACCGCGGTGGCCCCCGTCTCCTTCGCCAGGTCGGTGAGGGTGTGCGGACCGCGGGAATTGGCCACGGACACGTCGTGGCCGAGGGCGGTGAGCCGCCGGGTCAGGGCGCCGCCGATGTTGCCCGCGCCGATGATGCCGATCTTCATTGCCGAACCTCCGGAAAGATGCAGACACATGAACCGAAGGGGCAACCCCGAGGGTGCCGGTGACTATTCCGGCTCCTACGACAACCGGGTGAAGCCGGTCGGAGACCCGGCCGGCGGTCCCGTCGGCGGAGGTGCGCAGGGCCGCCCGTCCGGAAACGGCGAGCGCACAGGTACCGTCGATGGGGTGACCCACGTACCGAACCGCCACGCGCACGGAGCCGACCCCATGATCGGCTCCGTCGGCGTCGGCGCCTCCCCCGCAACCCGCCCGAACGCGATCGGCACGGGCCCCCGCCCGCTGCGTACCCACGCGGACCGGACCGCCGTGCCCGCAGCGGCGTCCACGACGGACCCGGCGGTGCGCCGGTGATCGTCCTGAGCGCGCAGGACGTGCGCGTCGTACGCGACGGACAGCCGATCCTCCAGGAGGTCTCGCTGACCGTGCGGGCGGGCGAGCACTGGGCACTGCTCGGCGCCAACGGAGCCGGGAAGTCCACCCTGCTCAGCCTCCTCGGAGCGCTGACCCACCCGACGCAGGGCACGGTGGAGGTGCTCGGCCGCCAACTCGGCCGGGTCGACCTGCGGGAGCTGAGGTCGTACGTCGGGCACGTCGATCCGCGTCATCCGCTCACCCAGCCGCTGACCGTCCGGAGCGTGGTGCTGACCGGGCTGACCAACTCGGTGGCCCCGCTGCCCCGCTGGCGGCCGACGCCCGAGCAGGAGGCGCGGGCCGAGCGGCTCATCGAGACGCTCGGCCTCGCCGACCGCCGCGACGCCCGCTGGCCCACGCTCTCCCAGGGACAGCGCGGCCGCACCCTGATCGCTCGGGCGCTGATGCCCGAGCCCCGGCTGCTACTCCTGGACGAACCGGCCACCGGTCTCGACCTGCCGGGCCGGGAGCATCTGCTCGGCGCCCTGGACGCACTGCGCCGGGAGCATCCGCAGCTGGCGACGGTGCTGGTCACCCACCATCTGGAGGAGCTGCCGGCCGGCACCACGCACGCCCTGCTGCTGCGCGACGGCCGCAGCCTGGCCCAGGGGCCGGCGGCGGACGTACTCACCGGCGACCAGGTCGGCAAGTGCTTCGACCTGCCGCTGGTGCTGGAACGCCACGGCGGGCGCTGGAGCGTGCGCGTGGACCGCCCGGCATGAGAACGGGGGCGCCCGCCGGGCGCCCCCGCTCGGCCGCTCAGCTCACTTGTTGAGGTAGGCCCAGAACTCGTCGAACGACAGCACCTTGTCGCCGTTGAGGTCGCGGGTCCTGATGATGGCCTCGGCCACCGCCTCGGTGACGTTCCAGTCGCCCCCCTGGGCCAGGGCGGACCTGAACTCGGCGGCGGTGATGAACCCGTCGCCGTCCGCGTCTATCCGCTCGAAGTCCTTGCGTGCCTCGTCGATGTCCGCCACCGATCCGCCCCTCTTGCTCGTGTCTCTCGTACCGTGCCGGCGTAGTGCCGCAGGTCAGATTAACGGCCCGCGCGAGACCCGAGAGCCGGGGCCACCCGGGCGCAGCCCCCCGCGTACGCGGCGCGGGGCTGTGGCGCCGCTCCGCCGCCGACAGCCGCGCCAGTTGGTGCACCAGGGCCATGTCCTGCGCCCTCGAACCGCGTCGCGCCACGGTCGACAGCACCGCGCGGCTCACCTCCAGAGACCTGATCCGGGCGTCCAGGGCCGCCACGTGCTCGGCCGCGACCTCCGTCACCGTCCGCTCGCCGGACAGCACCTCGCGCACCTGCGCCAGGCCGAGGCCCAGCCCGCGCAGGGTGCGGATCAGCTCCAGCCGGGTCACGGACGCCGTGTCGTAGAGCCGGTAGCCGCCGGTGGAGCGGCCCGCCGGGGGCAGCACACCCTCGTCGGACCAGAAGCGGATCGTCCGCACGGTCAGTCCGGTGGACCGGGCCAGCTCGCCGATGCTGAAAAGGCCGGTGCCGTCGTTGGTCATGTCTGGAAGTCTGGGCCGTTGCCGAGACCGTAGTCGGGTCTCAGTATTCCGGGCGTTTCTGCCCGGAAGGTCCGTCACATCACCAAAACGTGAGGGCTTCGGCTTGAGTACGGTCTCTCGTTTCCGTCTGCCGCTGGTGCGGCAGGGTTGCGCCACCTGCCCGCCCCGCCTCCGCCTTGCGGCGGGGACGGGTGGTGCGGGTCTTGTGGTCGGCTCCACGAGGCTTCGACACCGCCGGGGCGGTGTCCTGGTCTCCGGCCACTCCGGTACCAGTTACTGCGGCTGCTGCGGCTGCTGCGGCTGCTGCGAGGGCGGCGAGGTTGAGCGCGGCGTTGTCGTCCCGGTCGGCGACCAGGCCGCAGGCGTCGCATTTGTATGTCCGGATGTGCAGCGGCAGCTTGGCTTTCACCGCGCCGCACCCGGAACAGGTCTTGGAGGAGGGGTACCAGCGGTCGGCGACCATGATGCGGGTGGCGTGGCGCTGGCGGGTCTTGTAGGTGAGCTGGCGGCGGATCTCACCGAATCCGGCGTCGGCGATCCTGCAGGCGAGGCGCCGGTTGCGGAGTATCCCGGCGACGTTGAGGTCCTCGACCACAACGGTGCCGTAGTCGGCGGTCACGGCGGTGGTGAGTTTGTGCAGGGCGTCTTCGCGGAGGTTCGCCACCCGGTGGTGAACCCGGTTGCGGGTCGCGTTGGCCTTCTCCCACCGCTTCGAGGGCTTCTGTCCGGTGCGCTGGTCGGGGCCCTGGCGGCGGGAGACAACGCGGGACGCGCGGCGCAGCTGCTGACGCGCCCGGTCGTAGTGCCCGGGATGGGGCACGGTGCGGATCTCGCCGGTGCTGTCGGCCATCACCGCGAGGGTCTTCACCCCCAGGTCGATGCCGACCGCCACGTCTGGTCGCGCCACGTGTTCGAGGTCGCGCTTCACCTCGGTCTGCAACGACACGAACCAGCGCCCCCGCTCGTGCCGCACGGTCGCGGACAGGATCCGGGCCGTCCCGGCCTGGACGCGCGCGAGGAGTTTCACCGTGGGCTCGTGCGTACGGATCGTGCCCAGCCTCGGCAGCGTCACGTGCCGGCCGTCGGCGTCCGGGCGGATCGTGCCGGTCGTGAACCGGCAGGACAGGCGTGCCTTCCGCTTCGACTTGAAACACGGCATGCCCATCGCACGGCCGCGCCGCTTGCCCTGTCTGGACTTCGCGTAGTTGTCGAACGCGGCAGCAGCGTTCGCCAGGCCGGTGCTGTATGCCTCCTTGGAGTTCTCTCCCCACCAGGAGGCGAACCTCAGGTCGGTGTGTTTGGCCTGGTTGAACGCCTTCCGCAGCGACGGCAGCGACCACGGCCGCCACTGGGTCAGCTGCTCCTCAGGGATGCCGTAGCTGTCCTCCGCGCGGCGCTGCCACCAGGAGGCGGTCACCCAGCCGACAGCCCAGTTGTACGCGGCACGCGCGGCGCCGCAGTGTGAGCGCAGCGCGTGCTCCTGGGCGGTGTTCGGGTCCAGGGCGAACCGGTAAGCCTGGACCACGAAACCGGGCTGCGGCCGGAACTTCTTCACTCGGCGTCCTCGCCGGTCGCCACGGCCAGCGCGCGGGCGGCACGGTTCTTCGCCGCACGAGGCCCGTACAGGCGGGCGGACATCGACGTCAGTACCTCGGTGATGTCCCGCACCAGGTCATCGGTGGTCTCGGTGGGGTCGAGGACGACCAGGCGCCGCCCGGAAGCGGACAGGACGGCTTCGAGGTGCTCGACGCCGAACCGGGCCAGCCGGTCACGATGCTCGACCACGACCACCGTGGCGTCCGGGTCGCACAGCAGGCGGTGCAGCTTGCGGCGCCGCCCGTCCAGTCCCGAGCCGACCTCGGTGACGACCTCGGCGACGGCCAGGCCCAGCCCGTTCGCGCCGGCCACCACCCGGGCCGCCTGCCGATCGAGGTCGGTCTTCTGATCGGCGGACGACACGCGGCAGTACGCCACCACCCGCCCGGACGGCTGGACGGCGACCTCGTCGACCAGCCACGTCCCGGACGGCGCCTGACGAACAGGGACGGGCATCTTCCCGTCCTTCACCCACCGCCAGGCCGTCTGGTAGCTCACGCCCTGCTGCCGCGCCCACTCCGAAAGCTTCACCAGACCAAGATATTCGAGATACACGACTATAAGTGACTATGAATGACTAGAAAATCTGTAGCAGCTTTCACCCCTCCAGTGGGTGGAGAGTCAAGGAGCGGGCACGGATATGGAGTCCTTGCGGGACATCCTCGACGCGGCGGCCCGGGGGGGCTTCCCACCGGACGACGGCGGTACCACCGTGGTTCCGCAGCAGCAGCACCGGGACGCCGGGGTGATCGCCTTCACCGCGCACGCCGTGGTCTTCACCGACCAGGACCCGCGGTGGGTGCGCGGGGCGCTCGGCACGGTCGACTGCGATCCGCTGGCCGCCGCCCTGCACCCGCGGTTCCTCGCGGCCTTCATGGCGCGCACGGGGCGGACCCACGACACCGTCGACGCGCTGCTGGTCGGCACGCCCCTGCCGGGCGGTCCGCCGCCCGCGCTCCGGGAGATCACGGATCCCGGCCATCCCCGGATCGCCTACGCCCGCGGGCGCCGCGACGCGGTGCGCGCCTGGGCGGCGGACGGCGGGGTGGTGACGCTGGGCCACGGGGTGGCCGGGCGGCTGGAGGTGTCGGTGGAGGTGGACGAGACGGCCCGGCACCGGGGGCTCGGCCGGGACCTCGTGACGGCGGCCAGGCAGTTGGCGGGCGAGCCGGTGTGGGCGCAGGTGTCGCCGGGGAACGCCCGCAGTCTGCGGGCGTTCCTGGCGGCCGGCTACCGCCCGGTGGGCGCGGAGGCGCTGCTCAGTGCCACGGCACGTAGTGCGGGTTGCTCTGGCAGTCGCTCATGATCTCGGTCTTGGTCGACTTGTCGACCGGGCAGACGCCGATGACGTACTGCCGCTGGATACCGCCGGGGAAGGCGACCTCCACCTGGTCGGCCCACTTGTGGGTGTCGCCGATGGTCCTGTTGACGTCGACGCCGCCGGGGGCGTCGATGTAGTAGTTGTAGCCGGACTTGTACCAGGTCTTGTACAGGTCGTGGTCGTAGGTGGTCGAGACGTACGGCGAGGGCTGGTTGACGAGGACGTACTTCTCCACGTCGTACTGCCCGTTCACCACGTCCTTGGGCCAGAAGCCTTCCTCGAAGACGACGGACGGCCCCCGGCTGTCGCTGCGGTACAAGGTGCCGCAGGTGGTGCGCCACACCGGCCGCGGAGTGATCCGGTCGATGTCGACGCGGCGGTCGGCGGCGGCCTTGACGCGGTCCTCGAACTGGGGGCAGGCCGGGGCGGCCTTGGCCGCGGCCGTGGCGGGCGCCTTCGTCGTGGGGGCGGCGGGGGCGGCGGCCGTCGTGGCGAGGACGGCCGCGAGGGAGAGCGCGGCGGCGGTGGCGCGGCGCCGCGGGCGAGTAGTGGTCATGGGGAGCACGATCCCGCCTCCGCGGTCGTGGAGCCGGGACCGTCACTCCATCGGGGGCGTGTCCGCCGTTTCAACTGGCCTTGTTTCAACGGAAGATGCCGGTGTGGCCGAGCGAGTAGCGGCCCGGCTGCGGATAGACGGCGAGACCGTGCGGGCCGCTGCCGACCTTGATCCGGGCGAGCTGGGCGCCGGTGCGGGTGTCGATGGCGTACACCTCGGAGTTGTAGCGGCCGGAGAGCCACAGCACCTTGCCGTCGGCGGAGACGCCGCCCATGTCGGGGCTGCCGCCGCCGGGCAGCCGCCACTTCCCGGTGAGCCGGTTCTGCCCGAAGTCGAAGAGGGAGACGGTGCCCTCGCCCCGGTTGGTGATGTACATCACGCGGGAGTCGCGGCTGACGTAGAGGCCGTGGCAGCCCCGGCCGGTGGCCAGGAACCGGGGCTTGCCGAAGGTGTCGCCGTCCAGGATCCACAGACCGCTGGCCTGCATGTCGGCGACGTAGAACAGCTTGCCGTCGGGCGACATCTTGACGTCCTGCGGCATGGCGCCCTTGAGCGGCAGCCTCTGCTGCGCGACGACCTCCATCCGCGCGGTGTCGACCTTCAGCAGTTCGCCGCTGAACTCGCAGGAGACGATGAAGTAGCGGCCGTCGAGCGAGAAGTCGGCGTGGTTGACGCCGTAGCAGCTGACCGGAACGGCTTTGGCGATCTTCATGGTGTGCGCGTCCCGGAAGACCAGCTGGCGGTCGAGGGAGGCCATGACGATCGCGTACTTGCCGTCGGGGGTGAAGTAGAGGTTGTACGGGTCGTGCACGGCGACCGGCTTGCCCGCCTTGCCGGTGCGCGGGTCGATGGGGGTGAGGGAGTGGCCCCGGTCGTTGTTGACCCACAGCGTCTTCAGGTCCCAGGAGGGGACGACGTGCTGGGGCTGGGCACCGACCGGGATCGTCTCGATGACCTTGTACGTCGCCGGGTCGATCACCGTGACGGTGTTGGAGTTGGTGTTGGGGACGTAGACGCGGGACGGGAAGTCCTTGACCACCGGCGAGAGCCGGCCGGGGCGGTCGGCGGCGTAGGCGTCCTTCGGGTCGAGCAGGGGCGGCATGCCGGGCAGGGCGGCGCTCAGCACCGAGCGGGCGGGCACAGGCGCCTTGCTGGCCGCCGTGTCGGTACGGGGCCCGGACCCGCCGCCGCAGGCGGACAGCAGGGTCAGGGCGCACAGGGCGGCGCCGGCGGCCAGGGCGCGGGCGGCAGGGGTGAGGTGCATCAGCTCAGCAGCTCCGTGGTGGTGACCGCGCGCAGTCCGCGGCGGCCGAGTTCTTGGAGTACGTCGGGGAGGGCGGCCACCGTGTCCGGGTAGCCGAAGTGCAGGCTGACCACCGATCCGCCGGTGATCTCGGCGAGGACCTTGCGGGTGACGGCGGGGGCGCCGGGCCGGGTGTAGTCGAGGGAGTCGACGTCGTACGACAGCACGTGCGGGTAGCCCGCGGCCCGGGCCAGCCGTTCGACCAGCGGGGCGGCGGTCTGCGCCCGGGAGGGTCGGAACCAGCTGCCGATCGAGCCGGTGAGCCGGGCCAGCCGGTCCGCGCAGTCGGTGATCTCGGCGCGGGCCGCGGCCTCGGACAGGGTGTTGACCGCGATGTGGTGCTGGGTGTGGTTGCCGAGGTCGTGGCCGCCGTCGAGGACGCGGCGGGCCATCTCCGGGTGCTCGTCCAGCCAGCTGCCGACGGCGAGCACGGTGACGCGGGCGCCGTGCCGTTCGGCCTCGGTGAGCAGGGCACGGGCGAGCGCGGGATCGCCCTGGCCGTGGAAGGTGAGGGCGACGCGGGGGCGGTCGCGCGGGCCGTGGCTGATCTGGGCGGGCTGCCGGGGGAAGGCGCGTGGGGCGGGCGCGGCGCGGGGCGTGCCCTGCGCGGTGCCGGGGGTGGCGGCTGTCGCGGTGGGGTGCGTGGGGGTGGGCCGCTCGGTCGAGCCCGACGCGGACGCGCACCCGGCGGCGAGGGCGCCGCCGGCGACGAGTCCGGCTCCCGCGCGCAGCGCCCCGCGACGATCGGTCGTGGTCACCGCACCATTTAAGAGGCGAAGGGTAGGAAAAACGCCGATTGCGCTCATTGAGGGACAGTTTTCGGGTCGCGCCGGAAACAGTCCGTACACCCGGGGCGCGGACGTCCCGTCAGCGGTAGCGTCCGTAGGGCCGAGGGCGGCGGACACTCCGTCAGCGGCGTCTTCTTCCGTACACCCAGGGGCGCCGGGCCGCCGGCAGCCTCACCTACGCACCGGCCGGGACCAGGATGACCGTCAGCGACATCTTCCGTACGCCCAGGGGCGCCGGGCGGGCCGTCAGCGGTCGGCGACCCGCATCTCGAACCACGTCGTCTTGCCCCGTGGCAGCAGGTCCACGCCCCACCGGTCGGAGAGCCGGTCCACGAGGAACAGCCCCCGGCCGCTGATGTCCAGCTCCTGAACCGGCATCAGGCAGGGCAGTCCGCGGGACGGATCGCGGATCTCGACCCGGATCCAGCCGCGGCGGCGGCGCATGCGGAGGCCGAAGACGCGGGCGCCGGTGTGGCGCACCGCGTTGCCGACGAGTTCGGAGACGAGCAGGACGGTGTCCTCGGTCAGCTTCGGGGTGAGCGCCCACTGGCGCAGGACCACGACCTGGACGAGCCGGCGGGCGGTGGCCGCCGACTCGGGGCGGGAGGGCAGGGGGACCTCGGCCTCGGCGGGATTGCCGAACAAGTCCAGTGCCCTGAGCGCCTGTTCGTCCTCGGCCGCAGGCGACCAGCGCGCCGTGGTCGCACGGCCCGGTCCCCGCGGCTGTTCGATGCCCTCCAGCCCCGCCATGCCCCCATCATGGCCGTCCGCGTCGCCGTCCGCGGCCGTTCCGAGGGAAGGCTTTCCCGCGGAAACGGCCCTGAGCGACGCCTTTCTGGCATATGTCAAAGGCACTTCAGAGCTGGAGACATCCCGGTTGACCTGCGGAGACGGTTCACTCCGGGGCAAGAGACAGACCTCCTCGACCAGGCAGGCGCAAGGCTGCCTCCAGGCTGCCACAACTCGCCCCAACGAGGGACCCGGAATGAGACATCGCGTCAATTACACGCGTTTTCCGGCGGCAGATCCTCAGCGGAACGTGGCCTTGCCGGGGCCGTCCTCCACGAAGCTCCGCATGCCCCGCTCGCGGTCCTCGGTGGCGAACAGCCCGGCGAACCAGGTCCGTTCGACGGTCAGCCCGGTGTCGATGTCCGCCTCCAGACCGGTGTCGACGGCCTCCTTCGCCGCACGCAGCGCGATCGCCGGTCCCTTCGCGAGCTTCGCGGCCCAGGCGTGCGCCTCGGTGTACACGTCGGCGGCCGGGACGACCCGGTCCACCAGGCCGATGGCCAGCGCCTCGTCGGCCCGCACCTGACGGCCCGTGAAGATGAGGTCCTTGGCCTTGGCGGGGCCGACCAGCCGGGGCAGCCGCTGGGTGCCGCCGGCGCCCGGGATCAGGCCGAGCAGGATCTCCGGCTGGCCCAGCTTGGCGTTGTCGGCGGCGATCCGGAAGTCCGCGCACAGCGCCAACTCGCAGCCCCCGCCGAGCGCGTACCCCGTGACGGCGGCGACCACCGGCTTGGGGATGCGGGCCACGGCGGTGAAGGCTTCCTGGAGGTCGCGGGCGCGCGGGACCATCGCGGCGTGGTCCATCGCCCGCATCTCCTTGATGTCCGCGCCCGCGGCGAACACCTTCTCGCCGCCGTAGAGCACCACGGCGCGTACGTCGTCGCGGCGCGTGACCTCAGCGGCGAGTTCCTTGAGCCGGTCCTGCAGAGCGACGTCCAGCGCGTTCATCGGCGGGCGGTCCAGGCGCAGCGTGCCGACGCCGTCGGCGACTTCGAGATGTACGGTCATGCAGAGCAGGTTAACGGCCACTAACGCCGCCGGGCCCGGTGCCGTGTGTCACAGCACCGGGCCCGGCCGCCGCCCGCGGGCTACGCCGTCCACTGCTCCCAGGACATGTTCCAGCCGTTGAGCCCGTTGTCCGGAGCCACCGTGCGGTCGTCGGAGTTCTTGACCACCACCACGTCGCCGATCAGCGAATGGTTGAAGAACCAGGAGGCCGGGGTGCTCGTGTCGTGGCCGCCGCGCACGTCACGCAGGCCCACGCAGCCGTGGCTGGCGTTGTAGTTGCCGAAGGCGCCGCCGCCCCAGTAGTTGCCGTGGATGAAGGTGCCCGAGGTGGTCAGCCGGATGGCGTGCGGGACGTCCTTGATGTCGTACTCGCCGCCGTAGCCGACGGTCTCGCCGTTCATCCGGGTCACCGTGAGCTTCTCGCTCATGACCATCTGACCGTTCCAGGTGTCGTAGCCGGGCTTGCCGGTGGTGACCGGGACGGTCCTGATGACCTTGCCGTCCTGGGTGACCTTCATCGTGTGCTTCTTGGCGTCCACGACGGAGACCTGGTTGCGGCCGATGGTGAACTTCACCGTCCTGGTCTGCTTGCCGTAGACACCGGGCCGGCCCTCGACGCCGTCGAGGGCGAGGCGGACGGTGACCTTCGTGCCGGCCTTCCAGTACTTCTCCGGCCGGAAGTCCAGGCGGTCGTTGCCGAACCAGTGGCCCTGGACGTCGACGGCCGGTTCGGTCGTGATGCCGATGGCCTTCTCCACGTCCTCGGGGTGCGTGATGCCCCGGGTGAAGCGGAGGGAGAACGGCATTCCGACGCCGACCGTGGAGCCGTCCTCGGGGGTGAAGTAGCCGGTGAACGTGTTCTTCGGCGTCAGTGTGGTGAAACTGGACGTCTCGGCGGCCTCACGGCCCGCGGAGTCCTTGGCGACCGCGTGCACCGTGTACTTGGTGGCGAGGGCCAGGTGGGTCGAGGGCGTCCAGCCGGTGCCCCCGCCGGTGATCTTCCCGTCGACCTTCGCGCCCTTGACGTCCTTGACCACGACCTCGGTCAGTTTGCCCTTGGTCGCACCGATCTTGAGCGCCCCGCTCGTGCCGACCGCCTTGGCGCCGTCCTCGGGCGCGATGGTGACGACGGCTTCCGACTGCTTGCTCGGCTGTGCCGAGGAACTCCCGCCCTTGCCGTCGGCGGAGCCGGACCCCGGCTCCGACCCCGACCCGCCGCACGCGGTGACGGCCATGAGCAGGGCGCCGGCTATGAGCACCGGCAGTCCCCTGCGCCCGACGGGTCTGGTGCCCCGTCGCCGCGCGTCAACCGAGGCCCCCGATATCGGCCGCACGTTCAACTCTTCTCCCCTCCGCGGGCCTGGTCAGGCCCCCGCCCCGGTGCGTCCCGCGCGCACACTGGCGCATATTAACCGCAGAATTTCACCCTCCGTGCCGATCACCATGTCACCGTTTTGTCGCAACTTCCGGCGGCGAGCCGCGTCGCCGACGAAGCTCCCCTCTTTGTTATTTGACCGCGCCGCCCGCCTTCCATTCCTTCCAGCCCATGTTCCAGCCGCTCAGGCCGTTGTCGGGGGAGACCGTCTTGTCGTTGCTGTTGACGACCTCGACGACGTCACCGATGAGGCTGCGGTCGAAGAACCAGCCCGCGGGGGTGCTCGAACTACCGCCCTGCACGTCCCGCAGGCCCACGCAGCCGTGGCTGACGTTCTCCACCCCGGGCGAGTTGGGCGACCAGTAGTTGCCGTGCAGATAGGTGCCGGAGTCGGTCAGCCTCATGGCGTGCGGCACGTCGGGGATGTCGTACTCGCCGCCGAACCCGACCGTCTGGCCGTTCATGCGGGTGACCTCGTACATCTCCATGACCACCATCTTCCCGTTGTACGTGGTGGTCTCCGGGGCCCCGGCCGTGATGGGCACGGTGGACAGCAGCCTGCCGTCGCGCCGCACCTCCATGGTGTGCGCCTCCGCGTCGACCAGCGAGACCTGACTGCGGCCCACGGTGAACTCGACGGTCTTGTGCTGCATCCCGTACACGCCGCGCACGCCCTCGACGTCACGCAGCCCGATGTCGACGGTGACCTTGGTGCCGGGCGTCCAGTAGCGCTCGGGACGGAAGTCGAGCCGGTCCTTGCCGAACCAGTGCGGGCGGATCTCGACGGCGGGCTTCGCCGTGACCCGGACGGCCCGTTCGACGGCCGCGCGGTTCGTGATCTCCCGGTTGAAGGCCAGCGAGACGATCATGCCGGTGCCCACGGTGGAGCGGTTCTCCGGAGTGACGTACGCGATGAACCGCTGTGCCGGGACCTGGGTCGTGAACGTGGTGTGCCGGGCCGACCGGCGCCCGTGCCCGTCCAGGGCCACCGCGTCCACCGTGTACTCGGCGGCTCGCGCCAGCTCCGGCCGGTCCGGTTCCCAGGCCAGGCCGTCGCCGGTGATGTGTCCGGCGACGGGCGTCTCCTGGGCGTCCTGGTGCCTGACCACGCGCACCGACTCCAGGCGTCCGCTCGCCACCCTCACCCGCAGCGGCTCGTCGGTCCGCACGTCCTTGACGCCGTCGTCCGGGGAGACCCGGATGCCGTCCTCGGGGGTCTGCGGCTTGCCGAGCACCCGGTCGATGCCCAGGCCACCGCCCGAACAGCCCGCGGCGCCCGCCAGCAGGCCCGCCCATGTCAACACCGCGACCAGCGCGGCCGTCGCGCGCCGTGCGCGCCCTTGTGCATGCCTCACGGGTGACTCAACGACGTCCCCGCCCCGGGGAAACGTGAGTGCGAGCCAAGCGGTGGGCAGAACTGTGGGGAGGACGACGATATGGGGGCCGCCGCGCCCACGCGGGCCGTCGTGGGCGTGCCGCGTCATGTGGTCCGGCACGCCGCGGACCTGCGGTTTGGGGCGGTGCCCGGCCGGGTGGCGCGGGCCGGGTGCGCCCCGCAGCGAACGAGCCGACGCTAAGGGGCCGACAGAGTGACGAGCGCAGCCGAGCAGCGGGCAGCGGCCGGGGAAGGGGGCGGGCGCGACACCCGGCCGGCCGCTGCGAGAAGCGGTGTCCGGCGGCCCGCGCCGCTCACCGCGACCGCCCTGCCGGGTGCGCCCGCGCCGCTCGGCGCGTGCTTCGGGCCCGGACCCGACGGGACGGCCGGGACCAACTTCGCGCTCTGGGCGGCCGGGGCGGAGGCGGTCACGCTGTGCCTGTTCGACGACGACGGCCGGGAGACCCGGGTACCGCTGACCGAGCTGACGCAGGAGATCTGGCACGGCTTCGTCCCCGGCGTGCGGCCCGGCCTGCGCTACGGCTACCGGGTGGCGGGCCGCTGGGACCCGTGGACCGGCGCCCGCTGGAACCCGGCCAAGCTGCTGCTGGACCCGTACGCCCGCGCGGTCGACGGCGAATTCACCCTGCCGGCCGAGGTCTACGGGCACGTCCGGGACTGGCCGGAGCAGCATGTCGCCGACACCGTGCGGGACGACCGGGACTCGGCGCCGTTCGTGCCCAAGGGCGTCGTCGTCCACGATGACGACGACTGGGCCGACGACCGCCCGCCCCGGACGCCGTGGGCGGACTCGGTCGTCTACGAGCTGCACGTGCGGGGCTTCACCAAGCGGCACCCCGGCGTCCCCGAGGAGTTGCGCGGCACCTATGCGGGGCTGGCCCATCCGGCGGCCGTCGAGCACCTGGTGACGCTGGGCGTGACGGCCGTGGAACTGCTGCCCGTGCACCAGTTCGCGCACGAGGACCACCTGCTCGGCCGCGGCCTGCGCAACTACTGGGGCTACAACTCGATCGGCTACTTCGCCCCGCACGCGGCCTACGCCGCCGCCGGCCCGGCGGGCAGCCAGGTCGGCGAGTTCAAGCGGATGGTCCGCGCCCTGCACGCGGCCGGCATCGAGGTCATCCTCGACGTGGTCTACAACCACACCGCGGAGGCGGGCGAACTGGGTCCGACGCTCTCCCTGAAAGGCATCGACAACCGGGGCTACTACCGCCTCCAGGACGACGCCCGCCGGTACGCCGACTACACGGGCTGCGGCAACACCCTGCACGTCGTCCAGCCGCAGGTGCTGCGGCTGATCACCGACTCGCTGCGGTACTGGGTGACCGAGATGGGCGTGGACGGCTTCCGGTTCGACCTGGCGGCGGCGCTGGCCCGCTCCGCGCACGACGTCGACATGCTCGCGCCGTTCCTCGCGGTGCTCGCCCAGGACCCGGTGCTGCGCCGGGTGAAGCTCGTCGCCGAGCCGTGGGACGTCGGCCCGGGCGGCTACCAGGTGGGCGCCTTCCCGCCGCAGTGGACGGAGTGGAACGACCGCTACCGGGACGCGGTGCGCGACTTCTGGCGCGGTGCGCTGCCCGACCTGCGCGACCTCGGCTACCGGCTGTCCGGCTCCAGCGACCTGTACGACCGAAGCGGCCGCCGCCCCTACGCCTCCGTCAACTTCGTCACCGCGCACGACGGCTTCACCCTCCGCGACCTGGTGTCCTACGAACGCAAGCACAACGAGGCGAACGGCGAGCAGGGCCGGGACGGCTCCGACGACAACCGTTCGTGGAACTGCGGCGCCGAGGGCGAGACCGACGACGAACGGATCCGGGCGCTGCGGCGCCGCCAGTTGCGCAACCTGCTGAGCACCCTGCTGTTGTCCACGGGCGTGCCGATGCTGGTCGCCGGTGACGAACTGGGCCGCACCCAGCGCGGCAACAACAACGCCTACTGCCAGGACAACGAGGTCGGCTGGCTGGACTGGTCGCTGCCGGCGGAGCCCGGCTGGCGGGCGCTGTCCGAGCTGACGTCCCGGCTCATCGCCCTGCGCCGGCGCCATCCGGTGCTGCGCCGCCGCGCGTTCTTCTCCGGGCAGGCGCACTCGGCGGACGGGCTGCGCGATCTGGCCTGGTTCACCGCGCGGGGCGAGGAGATGACCGAGGCCGACTGGTACGCGCCCGCTTCCGCGCTCGGCATGTACCTCTCAGGACGGGGCATACCTGACCGTGACGAGCGGGGGGCGCCGGTCCTCGACGACAGTTTCCTCACCGTGCTGCACGCCGGGGACCGCCCGGCACGGTTCGTCCTGCCCGGCCCGCCGTGGGCGGAGCGGTACGAGGTGGTCGTCGACACCACCCGGGAGGACCAGGCGACGGCACCGGGCACGGTGCACCGGGCGGGCACGGCGATCACGGTGCCGGAACGGGCGGTGCTGCTGCTGCGGGTGCGGTGACGCCGCGGCGCGAGCCGGCAAGGACACGGTCACCGAGCGCTACCGGGCCGGTGAGCCGGTGGCCCCGATCCCGAGGCGTACGGCGTGACCCCGAGCGGCTGGCCCTCCGGTTCGACGAATGGGGGGTGCCGCGCCGCCAGCGCTACGAGGCGCACCCGCACCGCCGTCCCACCCCACGTGTCTTCCGCGGGCGCATGACCCACCGGACGCGGGTCGAAGCACAGGCGGCACAGGCCGAGTTCATCCACAGCCGTACCGACGTGATCACCCGCTACCAGGACGGCGAGTCCACCGCGTCCCTCGCCCACGCCGTCCAGGCCGGCCACGCCTGGATCGCGGAACGACTCGACGAGTGGGACGTCTCCCGCCGCTGACCCGTACGGCTTCGCACAAGGTGAGGTCGTCCCGCAGGGGTGCCACCGCTCCCGTGAACCCCGCGTGCGGGGGCCCCGGACCAGGGAACCCCTGCCCGGCCTCACCACTACCGGGAATGCCCGGCCGAACGCCCCGGCGGGGGAAAGCTTGAGGGCGCCACCCGGGGATACACGGAAGCCTCCCCCGCCGACCCGCCCGGCCCCCACGGCAGCGCGGCCATGCCCGCCCCCGCGTACTGCGCAACCAAAGACCCCGCCGAGTAATCCCCCGAAACCCCCACCGCGGGAAACCCGAAAGCTTCACCCCCCGACCCGCCCGCCCCCCACGGCAGCGCGCCCACCCCGGACTCCGGGAACCCGCTCAAGTGGGGCGCGACGGAATTGACCGGAGCAGCAGACCAGGAGTCATACCATTCCGACGCATCAGTCCCTGAACTCAGCTCCCCCCGCATGACCGCAGAGTGCAGAGCCTCGTCCGACCAGCCTGTGTAGGCCGCAGAGCTCGCAAGCTCTTCCAAGTCCGCGCCGCCGAACTGCTCCTCGGCATGGTGCATCAACATCACGGCCGCCGCGTGCTCTCCGGCCTGCATGGCATGGACATTCGGGCCCTCGCCCGCAGACCACGACGAAGGTCCGGCATCCGCCCCGAATGCCCGGACAGGAACCACATCCTGACCATGCCCCCGCCCCTCCTCAACACCAACACCAACACCGGCGGCCCGCTTCTCCTCCTTACCCGACGCCTCCACCAGATACCACTTTCTCTTTTTTACGTTCGAACTCTTTCCCTTAGAGCCTTTTTCCTTCGAGCCTTTTTCCAGGCGGCCCTCCTTCGGGCGTTCCTCCGCGCGTTCAGTCAGTTTCAGACCGTGCCGCGCCAGCGCAGCCTCCAGTGCCCTTTCGGGAGCAGTCGTGCGCCCATGGCGCGTCCATCGACTCACGGCCGCGCCAAGAATGCGTGGGACAGGGTTCTGGCCCTCCGTCAGCCTCTTGCCCGGCTTTCGAAACAGATCACCTCTTTGTAGTGCATTCAACGCTTCCGCATATTTGGCATCCTCGTCACTCGGCTTGCCACGCGGAGCGAGAACCATCCGCGTATCATTGTCTCCCTTGGGAATCAGCTCCAGGCGATGCCGCCTCAGCGCCCAAACAAGATTCTGCCCGGTAGGCGTGTCGAGTAGAGTTGTCAAGATCCCGTACTTCTGCAGACCGCTCAGGAAAACGGCGGCGGACTGCTCATCCTCCCGCCCCGGCTCCACATTCTTAGAGCCATCTTTCCTCCTGGGCGAATGTTCCATGCTATTCAATACGGCTACCTGCTTGGCGATTTCAGCTAATGTCTGCACAAAAATGCCTCCTCGAACTGGTGACCACGCTTGTCAGAAACGGTTCCCAGGGCCCCGCGGTTCACCCGGCTCCGCTCTGGGCCACTGCCGCCGGAAACACCCGACCTCATTTCCACCGGGACCGCCTCGCTGCCTGCTCGGCCGGTGGCCGGGGTGGCGGCGCCCCGGCTCGGGCGCGGGCGTACGACCTCGGGACGCCTCCGTGCGACCTCGCGTGCGACCGGCGCCGCGAACAGCGAATGCGCTTGACCGACCTCACCCCTACCGGGTATGCCCAGCCGAACGCCCCGGCGGGGGAGAGCTTGAGGGCGCCACCGGGGGATACGCGGAAACCACACCCTCCGACCCGCCCGTCCCGCACGACCGTGCGTCCACACCCGCCACCGCGTACTGCGCAACCAAAGGCCCCGCCGGGAAATCGCCCGAAGGCCCCACCAGGGGAAACCCGGAAGCCACCCCTCCCGACCCGCCCGTCCCCCACGGCTGTGCGTCCACCCCTGAATTCGAGAACTCGCCCAAGTAGGACGCGACGGGATTGACCGGAGCAGCAGACCAGGTGCCAGGCCATCCCGGTGCAACAGGCCCTGAACTCAGCTCCCCCTGCATGGCCACAGAGCGCTCGTCCAAGCCCACGCCGCCATTGTCGGCGGCCTCGCCCAACTCGCCAAAGTCCACGTGGTCGAGCAAGCCGTTGTCGACCGCATAGTCCACAAGATCGTCCAAGTTCACGCCGCCGAACCAGCCGTTGTCCCCGGAGGGCGGACCCACGTCCAAGCCCACGCCGCCGAACGGCTTTACGGCGTGGGGCATCGACATTTCGGCCACCGTCTGTCCCCCGTCCTGCATGGCACGGAAAACCTCGCTCTCGCCCGCAGACCCCGACGAAAGTCCGGCACCCGCCCCGACCCTCCCGGCAGGAACCACATTCCGCCCATGGCCCAACCCCTCCTCAACACCAGCACCAACACCGGCGGCCCACTTATCCGCCTCACCCGGCGCCTCCACTAGAAACCACTTTCTCACATTGCCCTTGGAGCCTTCCAGGAGTCGTTCCTCCAGTTTCAGATCGTGCCGTGCCAACGCAGCAGCCAATACCGGTTCGGGAGCAGTCGTGCGGCCCCGGCACTTCAGACGACTCAGGTATTCCACGAGGCGAGGATCGGCATGTTTCTTTTTCCGGTCAGCCCTCCTCCGCCTGCCCGCCCCTCGAAGCACGTCACCTGGTTCTTCGGCATTCAGTTTTTCTGCATAATGGGCATCCTTTCTACTCGGCTGGGGGCCAGCGGGCGGCAGAATCTTTCGCTGTCCGGTGTGATCGGTGATCAGCTCCTGGCCATGTTTTTTCAGCGCCGTAATCAGGTTCTTGCCTGCGGGCGTCGCGAGTTGAGACACCTCGATCCCATGATGCCGCATTTGATGCAGGAAAAGCGCGGTGGGATTCTCCGCCCCCGGCCCGCCATTATTCCTCACAGGCAGCTTTTCCATGCGCAGTAATATGGCTGCATGCTTGGCAATTTCACTATTATTCGGCATAAAAATCCCTCCTCGAACTGGCGACCGCGCTTGTCAGAAACGGCTCCAAGAGCCCCACGGTTCACCCGGCTCCACCCTGGGCCACTGCCGCCGGAAACACCCGACCTCATTTCCGCCGGGACCGCCTGGCCGACAGCTCGGCCGGTGGCCGAGGCGGCGCCGCCCCCGCTCGGGCGCGGGCGTACGACCTCGGGACGCCTCCGTGCGACCTCGCGTGCGACCGGCGGCGCGGACCGTGAATGCGCTGGTCGTAGGACCTGCGGCGGATCCGGGTCCGGTCGAAACCCACTGGGCGTTGTCGGTGCCGAACCGTAGGCTCCCTGTGATGCCCACGACACATGCACCCACCAAGGACCGCCCCGACCGCTCCGCCATACGCACCCTGCTGCGGCTGTGGCCCTATGTACGCCCCGTGCGGGCACGGCTGTTCACCGCCGCGTTCATCGCGATCGTCGCCTCCTGCGTGGGGCTGGTGATCCCGCTCGTCCTGAAGTGGATGGTGGACGGCCCGGTGGCCGACCGGGATCCGGCGGGCGTGTGGCTGGGCGCGCTGTACCTGCTGCTGCTCGGGATCGCGGAGGCGGCGCTGTTCGGGCTGCGGCGCTGGCTGGTGGCCCGGCCGCTGTCGCGCGTCGAGGCCGAGATGCGGGCGGAGCTGTACCGGCATCTGCAGCGGCTGCCGGTGGCCTTCCACGACCGCTGGCCCTCGGGCCAGCTGCTCTCCCGGGGCACCACCGACCTGATGCTGCTGCGTCTGTTCCTCGCCTTCCCGTTGACGTTCTTGCTGGTCAACGGGGTCACCATCCTGGTCGGCGTGGCGATCATGCTGTCCCAGGACTGGCTTCTCGGGCTGGTCGTCCTCGGGCCCGCGGTGCCGGTGATGTGGACCTGTGTCCTCTTCGAGAAGCGGTACGCCGAAGTGGCGCGGCTCGCCCAGGACCAGGTCGGCGACCTGACGACGGTCGTCGAGGAGAGCGTGCTCGGCATCCGCATCATCAAGGGGTTCGGCCGACACCGCAGCCAGGCCCGGGCGTTCGGGGAGCTGTCGGGGACCCTGCGCGGCACGGAGCTGCGCAAGGCGCGGCTGCTGGCGACGATCTGGGCCGTCATCGTGACGCTGCCTGAGGTCGCGATCGGGGCGGCGCTGGTGCTGGGGGCCATCCGGGTGGCGGACGGGGAGCTGTCCGCGGGGACGCTGGTCGCCTTCCTGAGCACGGCGCTGGCGCTGCGCTGGCCGGTGGACTCGATCGGCTTCATGCTCGCGATGACGCAGGAGGCGGCGACCGCGACGGAACGATACTTCGAGGTGCGGGACGCCGAGGTGGAGGACGCGGGGGGTGCCGACGGGCCGCAGTCGCCGTCGACGGCGGCCGAGGGGGGACTGCGCTTCCACGGCGTGCGGTTCCGGTATCCCGACGCCCCGCCCGGCTCCCCGCCCACCCTCGACGGCATCGACCTGCACATCCGCCCCGGCGAGTCCATGGCCCTGGTCGGGTCGACCGGCAGCGGGAAGACCACGCTCACCGCGCTCGTCCCCCGGCTGCACGAGGTGACCTCCGGGCGGATCACGCTGGACGGCCAGGACATCGCCTCGATCTCCCGCGAGGACCTGCGCACCCAGGTGGCCGTCGCGTTCGAGGAACCGACGCTGTTCTCCGCGTCCGTCGCCGAGAACGTCCTCATGGGGGCCGACGCGGCCGCCGGCCCCGCGGAGCTGGGGCGGGCGCTGGCCGTCGCCCAGGCCGAGTTCGCGCGGGAGCTGCCGCAGGGCACGGACACCCAGGTCGGCGAGCAGGGACTGAGCCTGTCCGGCGGGCAGCGGCAGCGGCTCGCGCTCGCCCGGGCGGTGGTGGGCCGGCCGCGCTTCCTCGTGCTGGACGACCCGCTGTCCGCCTTGGACGTGCACACCGAGGCCGCCGTGGAGGCCGCGCTGCGCCGGGTCCTCGTGGACACCACCGCGCTCATCGTGGCCCACCGCCCCTCCACGGTGCTGCTCGCCGACCGGGTCGCCCTGCTCTCCCAGGGGCGGATCGCCGCGGTCGGCACCCATCACGAACTGCTCCGCACCCATCCGGAGTACGCCCATCTGATGTCCGGCGAACACGACGGCAAGACCACCGGCGAACACGGCGGCGAAGCCGACGACCACCACGCCGACGAGCCGCGGCCCACCGCTGTGCCGGCCCAAGAAGTGGAGGACGCACGATGACCGCCCCCGCCGCGTCGGCGCCCCTGCCCGCCGCCTCCGGTTCCGTGCCCGTGCCGGACGAGGACGATCCGCTGCCCCGTCCGCAGGACTTTGAGGACGACTTCGACCGGGACGTGCTGCCCTCACCGCCCGGGGCCACGGCCGCCCTGCTGCGTTCGCTGCTCGCCCCGATGAAGGCCCGCGTCGCCGTCACCACCCTCCTGCTGCTGTTCCAGCAGGCCGCCGTGCAGGCCAGCCCGCTGCTGGTGGCGTACGCCATCGACAGCGCCGTACCGGCGTTCCGCCGGGCCGACCACGGACCACTGATCGCGGTCGCGGTCGGCTGTCTGCTGTGCGCGCTGGCCTCGGGCGTCCTCCAGTTCGCGTTCATCGAGGCGTCCGCGCGGGTCAACCAGGGCGTGCTGCTCGACCTGCGCGGCCGGATCTTCCGACACGCACAGGCGCTGAGCGTCGACTTCCACGAGCGCTACACCTCGGGCCGGCTCATCTCGCGCTCCACCACGGACGTGGAGTCACTGCGCGAACTGCTCAGCGAGGGGCTCCAGGAACTGGTCACCGTCATCCTGTCCTTCGTCTACATCTGCGCGCTGCTGCTCTGGCTCGACCTGGGACTCGGCGCGGTCGCGGTGGCCTCCTTCGTACCGCTCTACCTGCTCGTACGGCTCTACCAGCGGCGCGCGGGACGGATGTTCCGGCTGCGGTCCACGGCCATCGCCGCGGTGATCGTGAAGTTCGTGGAGACGATGAACGGCATCCGGCCGGTGCGCGCCTTCCGCCGGGAGAGCGCGAACGAGGGCGAGTTCCGCGTCCTGAACCGGCGGCACGAGCGGACCAACGGCGACGCCCTGCTGGAGATGGCCCGCTATGTGGTCGGTTCGCGGCTGGTCGCCAACACGGCGGTCGCGGTGATCGTGCTGTGGGGCGCCTACCGGGTGGCGTCCGGCTCGCTGGCCCTCGGTGTGCTGGCCGCGGCGGTGCTCTATCTGCGCCGGCTGTACGACCCGATCGACCGGCTCGGCATGTTCCTCAACTCCTACCAGTCGGCCGGTGCCTCGCTGGAGAAGATCGCGGGTCTGCTGGCGCAGACCCCCTCGGTGCCGGAGCCGACCGCGCCGCGGGAGCTGCCGACGCCCGCGTCGGCGGGCCGGCCCGGCCGTACGGTCGTCTTCGACGGCGTCCGGTTCGCCTACCGCACCGGCGGTGAGGTGCTCCCCCGCTTCGACCTCACCCTGCCGGCCGGGCAGACGGTCGCGGTCGTCGGTTCGACGGGCGCGGGCAAGTCGACCCTGGCCAAGCTGCTCGCCCGGTTCTACGACCCCACCGAGGGCCGGGTCCTGCTCGACGGCGTGGACCTGCGCGAGCTGCCGTCGCACGAGCTGCGCCGCGGGGTGGTGATGGTGACCCAGGAGGCGTTCCTGTTCTCCGGGACGGTGGCCGAGAACATCGCCATCGGCCGGAGCGACGCCACGCGCGAGGAGATCGAGCGGGCGGCGAAGGCGATCGGGGCGCACGAGTTCATCGAGGCGCTGCCGGACGGCTACGACACGGACGTACGCAAGCGGGGCGGTCGCATCTCGGCCGGTCAGCGCCAACTGGTCGGCTTCGCACGGGCGTTGCTCGCCGACCCGGCGGTGCTGATCCTCGACGAGGCGACCAGTTCGCTGGACGTGCCCGGGGAGCGAGCCGTGCAACGGGCCATGTCGACGGTGCTCCGCGGCCGTACCGCCGTGGTGATCGCGCACCGGCTGTCCACCGTGGAGATCGCCGACCGGGTGCTGGTCATGGAGCACGGCCGGATCGTCGAGGACGGCGAGCCCGGCGAACTGATCGCCGGGACGGGCCGGTTCGCGGATCTGCACCGGGCCTGGCGGGACAGCCTCGCGTAGTACTGGGCAACGGGACGGGAGCAGCCATGATCGACGCGTACGAGGATCCCGGGACGCCCGACCGCCGGGGCGGCTGGCGGTTCCTGTGGTGGCTGGTGGCCCGCCAGCCGGGCCGGTCGCTGGCCGGGGCGCTGCTCGGCAGCGCCTGGATGGTGCTGATGGCGGCGGCACCGTATCTGCTGGCCCGGGCGGTCGACGACGGTCTGGTGGCCGGTGATCCGGGCCGGCTGGCCTGGTGGACGGCGGTGCTGTTCCTGGTCGGCGCGGCGGGCGCGTGGGTGAGCATCATGCGTCACCGCACCATGACCCGGGTGCGGATGGACGCCAACTTCCGCACCGTCAAGGTGGTCGTCGGGCACGCGGTGCGGCTGGGGGCCGCGCTGGAGCGGCGGGCCGGGGCCGGGGAGATCGTCACGGTCGGCGTGGGCGACGTGCAGACGATCGCCTACGCGCTGACCGTGGTGGGGCCCGGGGTGGGTGCGGTGGTGGTGTACGTCGTGGTGGCCGTGGTGCTGCTGTCGATCTCGCCGCTGCTGGCCGCGGTGGTGCTGCTCGGGATGCCGGTGATCGCGCTGGTCGCCGGTCCGCTGACGGTGCGGCTGCAGAAGGAGGAGACCGAGTACCGGGAGCGGCAGGGCGTGCTGACCGCGCGCATCGGCGATCTGGCGGGCGGGCTGCGGGTCCTCAACGGCCTCGGCGGCAAGGGCCTGTTCGCGGATGCCTTCCGGCAGGACTCGCAGCGGCTGCGGGCGCAGGGCTACCGGGTGGGCGCGGTGGCCAGCTGGGTGCAGGCGCTCGGCATCGGCCTGCCGACGCTGTTTTTGGCGGTGGTGACCTGGCTCGCGGCCCGGATGGCCGCCCAGGGGGAACTGACCGTCGGCGAGCTGGTGGCGGTGTACGGCTATGTCGCCGTCCTGGTCGGCCCGGTGGCCTTCTTCCTGGAGATGGGCTACCAGCTCAGCCGGGGCGTGGTGGCCGCGCGGCGGGTGGTGGCGCTGCTGCGCCTGGAACCGGAGCCGGACACGGGCACCCGTCCCGCGCCGGCGCAGCCGTCCGCGCTGGTCGACCCCGACTCGGGGGTGCGGGTGGCGCCGGGGCGGCTGACCGCGCTGGCCGGAGCCCTGCCCGCGGACGCCGCGGCCGTGATCGACCGGCTAGGCCGTTTCACGCCGTCCGCCGCCACCTGGGGCGGGGTACGGCTCGACGCGGTCCCGTCGGCCGAGGTGCGGGCCCGGATCCTGGTCTGCGACAACGAGGCGGATCTGTTCGCCGGCACCCTGCGGGAGACGGTGGCCGGGCACCAGGAGCGCGACGACGCCGCACTCCGGAGGGCGGTACGCGCGGCCGCCGCCGAGGACATCGTGCAGGGCCTGCCGGACGGCCCGGACTCGGCGGTGTCCGCGCAGGGCCGCAGCCTCTCCGGCGGCCAGCGCCAGCGGGTGCGGCTGGTCCGGGCGTTGCTGGCGGACCCGGAGGTGCTGCTCGCGGTGGAGCCGACCTCGGCGCTGGACGCGCACACGGAAGCCACGGTGGCGCACCGGCTGCGGGCGGCGCGGGCCGGCCGTACGACCGTGGTGACCACGACCTCGCCGCTGGTGCTGGATCGCGCCGACACCGTGTACTACCTGGTGGACGGCAAGGTCGCGGCCGGCGGCAGCCATCGCGGGCTGCTGGCGTACGAGCCCGGCTACCGGGCCCTGGTGGCACGCGACAACGATGCCGAGGCTGTCGAGGACGCCAAGGACACCAGAGACGGCAAAGACACCGAAGACACTGAAGACACCGAGGAGGTCGTGCGATGACGTCGGCCGCGGGGCAGCTGCCGGTCGCCGGGCGGGCCGAGGTACGCCGGGCGACCGTACGGCTGGTGCGGGCCGACCGGCGGGCCTTCGGCGCCGTGCTGCTGCTGAACGCGCTGGCCGCGACGGCGGGCCTGGCCGGGCCGTGGCTGGTCGGCCGGATCGTGGACGAGGTGCGGGCCGGGGCCGGGGTGCGGACGGTGGACCGGCTGGCGTTCGTCATCCTGGTGTGCGCGCTGGTCCAGCTGCTGCTGGCGCGGTCGGCCCGGTACGTGGGGTACCGGTTCGGGGAGCGCACGCTCGCCCGGGTCCGCGAGGAGTTCGTCGACCGGGCCCTGGCGCTGCCCGCCTCCGTGGTGGAGCGGGCCGGCACCGGTGACCTCACGGCGCGCGGCACCGCGGACGTGACCGCGGTCGGCGCCACGCTGAGGGACGTCGGTCCCGAACTGCTGATCGGCTCCGTCCAGGCGCTGTTCGTGCTCGGCGCGGTCTTCGCGCTCGACCCGCTGCTGGGCGCGTTCGCGGTGCTCGGGCTGACCCCGATCTGGTTCGCGCTGCGCTGGTATCTGCGCCGGGCCCGGGACGGCTATCTCGCCGAGGGTTCGGCCACCTCGCAGGTCGCCGAGATCGTCGCGTCGACCGCGGCCGGGGCCCGGACGGTGGAGGCGTTCCGGCTCCAGGAGCGGCGGATCACGGCGAGCCGGCACGCGCTGGATGCGCTGCGGCGGGCCCGGCTGCACACGCTGTTCCTGCGCACGGTGTTCTTCCCGGCCGTCGAGGTGTCGTACATGATCCCGGTGGCGGGGGTCCTGCTGGTCGGCGGGGTGCTGCACGCGCAGGGAGCGGTGGGGCTCGGCGCGGTGGTCTCGGCCGCGTTGTATCTGCGGCAGCTCACCGAGCCGCTGGACCAGATCCTGACGCGGATCGAGCAGTTGCAGAGCAGCGGCGCCTCGTTCGCCCGGGTGGAGGGGCTGGCCGGGGCGCCGCGGTCCGTGCCGGCCGGCGGCTCGCCGGCCCCGGCGGACGACCGGATCGACGTGAGCGGGGTGCGGTACGCCTACGAGCGGGGCGGCGAGGTGCTGCGCGGGGTCGATCTGACGGTGCGCCCCGGGGAACGGCTGGCGTTGGTCGGGCCGTCCGGCGCGGGCAAGACGACGCTGAGCAGGCTGCTCGCGGGCGTCGACGCACCGGGCACGGGCGCGGTGACGGTCGGCGGGGTGCCGATCGCGGGTCTGGAGCCGGAGCGGCTGCGCCGTCAGGTGGTGCTGGTCACCCAGGAGCACCATGTCTTCCTGGGCACCGTCCGCGACAATCTGCTGATCGCCGAACCGGGCGCCACCCAGGAGGAGTTGTGGACGGCGCTGGCCGCGGTCGGCGCCGACACCTGGGTGCGGGAGCTGCCCGGCGGCCTCGACGCGCGGCTCGGCCCGGGCGGGCAGCCCACCGACGGCTCCCAGGCCCAGCAGCTCGCGCTGGCCCGGGTGGTGCTGGCCGACCCGCACACGCTGATCCTGGACGAGGCGACGGCCCTGCTGGACCCGGCGACCGCACGGCACGCCGAGCGGGCGCTGGCCGCGGTCCTGTCGGGCCGTACGGTCATCGCCGTCGCGCACCGCCTGCACACCGCCCACGACGCCGACCGGGTGGCCGTGATGGAGGACGGCCGGCTGACCGAGCTGGGCACGCACGACGAACTGGTGCGCGCCGACGGCGCGTACGCCGCGCTGTGGCGGACCTGGCACGGGGACGACACGGCGACCTGAGGCGCCGAGCCGCACGGCGAGCGGGACAACGGCGAGCGGGAGAACAGGGCGAGCGGCGGAGCAGGGCGGGCAGGAGAACAGGGCGAGCCGGACAGCCGGGCGGGCGGGACGCGTCCGGGGGGCGGGCCAGCCCCGTCCGGGAGGTCCGACCCTTTGGCGAATAATCCGCATACCGGGCATGAACATCCGGTCAACGAACCCATTCCGGCCAAACTATTGACGCGACCCTGACAGGTCAGCCCGATCCCCTGCCACCTTTCCCCACGACCGGCCCACCACACCCCGCAGCGGCACCGGGGACACCCCGGGCCGGCCGACGCACTCGCAACCGCGCCCGGTTCCGCGTCACACCCCGTTCCGCCCGGAGAGCCCGCCCCGGCCGCCGGGCCCCCTGGCCGCCCCCGGCCGCGGCCACGCAGTCAGCGTTGCGAAGCAGTTCCGGTACGGAGGCACCCCGCCCGAGCCGGCCGGCCGAACCCGGCGGCCGGGGGCCGGGCCTGCCACCCCGGCCGCACCCGCGGGCCCGGCGGCAGCCGCCCGGCGTTCGCGCAAACGGCACCCGGCGACGACGGGAACGGCACGCGGCACCAGGGGTCCGGCGCCCGGTACGGCGCGAGTTCACATCCCGGCAACATGCCCCGGACGACCGTGATTCAGCCAACGTCACCCAAGGGCCCTGACATGTACGCGCCCTTGGTGTCACCCTTCCTTCACCCGCCGCAGCAAAGCAACTTCACCTATTCATCCGGGCCGGTGGCTCCATCGCCGCCCGGACTCCCCCACATGAAGGAGCTTGAGTGAGCCCCCGCTACGCGCGTCGTAAGAGCACCACGCTGGCCATCGCCACCGCTGTCGCCGCAGGCGCCCTGCTCGCCACCGGCCTGACCACCAACGCCTCCGCGCAGAGCCCGGCCGACGCCGCTGCCGCGAAGCCGCTCGCCGCCGCCCCGACCGTGCTGTCGGCCGCGGCCCGCACCGAGCTGATCAAGCAGGCGCAGAGCGACGCCGCCGACACCGCCCGGACCATAGGTCTCGGCGCCCAGGAGAAGCTGGTCGTCAAGGACGTCGTGAAGGACGTCGACGGCACCGTCCACACCCGCTACGAGCGCACCTACGCGGGCCTCCCGGTGCTCGGCGGCGACCTGCTCGTGCACACCTCCGAGGCCGGAAAGACCGAGGGCGTCACCAAGGCCAACGCCGCCACCATCAAGGTGTCCTCGCTCACGCCCAGGATCGACGCGGCGAAGGCCGAGACGCAGGCGCTGAACGCGGCCAGGGCCGACGGCTCCGCCAAGACCGAGGCCGACGGCGCCCGCAAGGTGATCTGGGCCGGCTCCGGCAAGCCCGTCCTCGCCTTCGAGACGGTCGTCGGCGGCTTCCAGGAGGACGGCACCCCCAACGAGCTGCACGTCATCACCGACGCGGCCACCGGCAAGAAGCTCTACGAGTACCAGGGCATCGAGACCGGCACCGGCAAGACCCTCTACTCAGGCACGGTCACCCTGGGCACCACGAAGTCGGGCACGACGTACCAGCTGACCGACCCCACGCGCGGCGGCCACAAGACGAACAACCTGGCGCGCGGCACCTCCGGCACCGGCACCCTGTTCACCGACGCCGACGACGTCTGGGGCACCGGCACCGCCTCCAGCTCCTCCACGGACCAGACGGCCGCCGCCGACGCCGCCTACGGCGCCCAGGAGACCTGGGACTTCTACAAGAGCACCTTCGGCCGCAACGGCATCAGGAACGACGGTGTGGGCGCCTACTCCCGCGTCCACTACAGCTCCAACTACGTCAACGCCTTCTGGGACGACAGCTGCTTCTGCATGACCTACGGCGACGGCTCCGGCAACACCCACCCGCTGACCGCGCTGGACGTGGCCGGGCACGAGATGAGCCACGGCGTCACCTCCAACACCGCGGGCCTCATCTACTCCGGTGAGTCCGGCGGCCTGAACGAGGCCACCTCCGACATCTTCGGCACGGGCGTGGAGTTCTACTCCAACAACGCGAACGACGTCGGCGACTACCTCATCGGCGAGGAAATCGACATCAACGGCGACGGCAGCCCGCTGCGCTACATGGACAAGCCCAGCAAGGACGGCGCCTCCGCCGACAACTGGTCCTCCACCGTCGGCAACAAGGACGTGCACTACTCGTCCGGCGTCGCCAACCACTTCTTCTACCTGCTGTCGGAGGGCAGCGGCGCGAAGACGATCAACGGGGTGTCCTACAACTCCCCGACGTCCAACGGCTCCACCGTCACCGGCATCGGCCGGGCCAAGGCCCTGCAGATCTGGTACAAGGCGCTGACGACGTACATGACGTCCACGACCAACTACAAGGCCGCCCGCACGGCGACCCTGAACGCGGCGACCGCCCTGTACGGCTCCGGCTCCACCGAGTACAACACGGTGGCCGCCGCCTGGTCCGCGGTCAACGTCTCCTGACCCCGGCACCATCTGATCCCAGCGTCTCCTGATCTCGGACAGGTGACAGGGCGGCCCCCCGGGAGGAAGACATTCCGGGGGGCCGCCCTACTCTTGGGTGCCATGTCTTCGCCGCACTTCACCTACGAGCCGGTCGGTGCGACCCGCGAGAACCTCACCGCGTGCCCGCCCGGCTTCCACTCCCTGCATGTGCGTTCGCGCATCGGAGAGGGCGAGGAGGTGTTCCAAAGTGCCGTCGAGACCCTCTTCACCTGGCGGATGCACCGCGCGATGGGCGTGGGCATCGAGACGGACGCCGACCGCGCGGCCACCGGCGTCGACGTCACGGTCACCCTGGCCGGTCTGCTCAAGGCCCCCTGCCGCGTCGTGTGGACCCTGTCCGAGCCCCGCAGGACCGGCTGGGCCTACGGCACCCTGGAGGGCCATCCCGAGAGCGGCGAGGAAGCCTTCGTGGTCGACCGCACCGGCGACGGCACCGTCTGGCTGACGGTCGCGGCCTTCAGCCGCCCCCAGAAGTGGTACACCCGAGCCGGCGGCCCGGCCGCCCGCGCCGTCCAACAGGCATACGCCCACCGCTGCGGCACCACCCTGCGCAAGCTCTGCGGCCGGAACACCTGACCCCGACCCCCGAAAGGGGCGCGGGGAACTGCGCGATCGACCACAGCCGGCCCGCAGCCGGCGAACAACCGACGCTCCCGCCCCCGCACCTTTCCCCACCCGCCGCTCAGCGCAGCAAAACCCCCTCCGTCCCCACCGCGGCATCCCCCGCCGGCACCGTCACCAGCCCCAGCTCCGCGCCGGAGGCGAGCAACGGGTGCGCGGGCAGGACCCGGACCGTGTAACCGTAGGGACCGGTGCGGTCCAGGGCCAGCGGCCCCTCGTACACCCAGCGGCCCTCCAGATCCGCGCCGCCGGTCGGCTTCAACGGCACCGCCGTCGCGTCGCCGATGCGGTCCTCCGGGTCGACCCGGCCGGAGACGGCCTGCACCTCGACGTCGTCGGGACGCAGTTCGCCGAGGGTGACCAGCACCCGCAGCCCCAGAGTGCCACCTAGTTCGGCGGTGCCGGTCGCGGCGGTCGTCGCCACGTGGTCGACGTGGTCGACGCTCACGCCGTGCCAGGCCGCGCGCACCCGGGCCTTCCAGGCGGCCAGTTCACGGGCCGCCTGCGGGGTCAGGGCGCGGTGTGCGTGGGCGGCGGGGGTGTAGAGCCGCTCGACGTACTCCCGGACCATGCGGCCGGCCAGCACCTTCGGTCCGAGCAGGGCCAGGGTCTGGCGGACCATCTCGATCCACCGGTCGGGCAGCCCGCTGCGGCCCCGTTCGTAGAAGCGCGGGGTCACCCGTTGTTCGAGCAGGTCGTAGAGGGCGGCGGCCTCGATGTCGTCGCGGCGTTCCAGGTCCGTGCCCACGCCGTCCGCGGTCGGGACGGCCCAGCCGAAGTCGGGCTGGAACCACTCGTCCCACCAGCCGTCGAGCACGGAGAGATTGAGGCAGCCGTTGAGGGCCGCCTTCATCCCGGACGTACCGCACGCCTCCAGCGGACGCAGCGGGTTGTTCAGCCAGATGTCGCAGCCCGGATAGAGCTTCTGCGCCATCGCCATGCCGTAGTCCGGCAGGAAGACGATGCGGTGGCGCACGCGCGGGTCGTCGGCGAACCGGACCAGCTCCTGCACCAGGCGTTTGCCGCTGTCGTCCGCGGGGTGCGCCTTGCCCGCGACCACGATCTGGACCGGACGCTCGGGGTGCAGCAGAAGATCCGTCAGCCGGTCGCGGTCGCGCAGCATCAGGGTGAGGCGCTTGTACGACGGGACGCGCCGCGCGAACCCGATGGTGAGGACGCCGGGATCCAGCACGCCGTCGATCCAGCCCAGCTCGGCCGTGCCGGCCCCGCGCTGCCGCCAGGAGGCGCGCAGCCGCTCGCGCACCTCCGCCACCAGGTGCTCGCGCAGTTCCCGGCGCAGCTCCCAGATGTCCTCGTCCGGGATACTCGTGAACCGGTCCCAGCGCTCCGCGTCGCCGACGGTGAGCGCGTCCTCGGCGCGCTGCGCCCCGATCTCCCGGGCGCCGAGCCGCAGCACCTCGGGGGCGACCCAGGTGGGGGCGTGCACCCCGTTGGTGACGGAGGTGATGGGCACCTCGTCGGGGTCGAATCCCGGCCACAGCCCGGAGAACATCTCGCGGCTGACCCGGCCGTGCAGCAGGGAGACCCCGTTGGCGCGCTGGGCCAGCCGCAGGCCCATCACGGCCATGTTGAACAGGCCGGGCTCACCGCCGGGATAGGTCTCCGTGCCCAGGTGCAGGATGCGTCCGGCGTCGATGCCGGGGAGTTCGGCGCCGGGGCCGAAGTGGCGGGCGACCAGTTCCCGGTCGAAGCGGTCGATGCCGGCCGGGACCGGGGTGTGGGTGGTGAAGACGGTCCCGGCGCGCACCGCCTCAAGCGCCGCGTCGAAGTCGACTCCCCGCGCGCCGAGTTCGGCGATCCGTTCCAGGCCGAGGAAGCCCGCGTGCCCCTCGTTGGTGTGGAAGACCTCGGGCTCCGGGTGGCCGGTCAGCCGGCAGTACGTCCGCACGGCCCGCACCCCTCCTATGCCGAGGAGCATTTCCTGGAGCAGCCGGTGTTCGCTGCCGCCGCCGTACAGCCGGTCGGTGACGCCGCGTTCGCCGAGGTCGTTCTCCTCGACGTCCGAGTCCAGCATCAGCAGCGGCACCCGGCCTACCTGCGCCAGCCAGATGCGGGCGTGCAGCCGCCGGCCGCCGGGCAGGGCGAGCGTGAGCCGGGCGGGGGTGCCGTCCGCCTCCTTGAGCAGGTGCACCGGCAGCTCGTCGGGGTCGAGGACGGGGTAGTGCTCCTGCTGCCAGCCGTCCCGGGACAGGGTCTGCCGGAAGTAGCCGTGCCGGTAGAGCAGGCCGACCCCGATGAGCGGGACACCGAGGTCGCTGGCCGCCTTCAGATGGTCCCCGGCGAGGATGCCGAGGCCGCCGGAGTACTGGGGCAGGGCGGCGGTGACGCCGAACTCGGGCGAGAAGTAGGCGACGGCGGACGGCAGCCCGGCGGGCTGCGCCTGGTACCAGCGCTCCCCGCCGAGGTAGTCGTCGAGGTCGTCGGCGGCCGCGCCGAGCCGGCGCAGGAAGCGGCGGTCCCGGGCCAGCTCGGCGAGGCGCGCGGGGTGCACGCTGCCGAGCAGCCGTACCGGGTCACCGCCGCCAAAGGCCCAGCGGCCGGGGTCGACGGACTGGAACAGGTCACGCGTTTCGGCGTGCCAGGACCAGCGCAGATTGCGCGCCAGTTCGCTCAGCGGGCGGAGGGGCTCGGGGAGAACGGGACGGACGGTGAACCGACGGATCGCCTTCACATTCCACCTCGGCGCGGTTGCTCGGGAGCCGCGCATCGCTGTGCGGCTCGTCGTCCCTCACGACGGTACCGGTGTCGGCCCGCGCCCCGCCGAGGCATCGCCGTGCGGCCCCCGGACGAATCCGGACCGCGCCCGTTCCCGCCCCGGAACGCGCCCACCCCGAGTCCCGCCCGGGCCCGCCCCGGGTCCTGCCTACGGCCCGTCCGAGTCCTCCCGACGCGCCGCCCGGGTCCAGATCCGAGTCCGCCCGGGCCCCGCACCGGACAGAATCAGCCATATCCATGCAGCGGTGCGAGCGGTCCGTACGTCCTCCGGGCCGGCCCGCCGGACGGACTTCCGCAGGTACCGGCAGGTGGCGGCGGCACGGCACCGGGCGCAGCCACCCCGCCGGAAATGGCCGGTGATGGAGGCAGACATACGCGCGAGTAGTTAACAAAGTGCCGGATTGCTCACCCGAATAGGGTGGGAAGGCTCCTCCGGTACGCCCCTCCGGCGCACCACAGACACACCCGCACGACCCACCTCCCACACCCGATCCGCCCACACCCTCGTTGACGCGGACAGGAGCGGTCATGCCCACCACGCGCGACTCGTCATTACCACCGACCAACAGCAGAAACGGTACGGCAGCCGGTCCGCCGGAGCGTGCGGCCGGCGCCGCGGACCCCGACCCCGACGCCGGCGGCGGCGCCCGGCCGGCCGCACCGGAGCGGACCGCCCCGGACCGGGCCACCGCCGTCGGCCGCATACCCGTCCTCGACGTCCGCCCCGTGGTCCAGCGCGGACGGCGGCCCGCCAAGGCGGTCACCGGGGAGACCTTCGAGGTCTCCGCCACCGTGTTCCGCGAGGGCCACGACGCGGTGGCTGCCAACGTGGTGCTCACCGACCCGCAGGGCCGCCCCGGTCCATGGACGCCGATGCGCGAACTCGCCCCCGGTACGGACCGCTGGGGCGCGGACGTCACCCCGGACGCGACGGGCCACTGGACCTACCACGTGGAGGGCTGGAGCGATCCCGTCACCACTTGGCGGCGGCACGCACGGATCAAGATCCCGGCCGGAATGGACACCGGACTGGTCCTGGAGGAGGGCGCGCGGCTGTACGAGCGGGCGGCGGCCCGGGTCCCCGAGGCGGACGGGGCGCGGGACACCGTCCTCGCCGCGGTGGCGGCCCTGCGGGACACGGACCGTCCCGACGCCTGGCGGCTGGGGGCGGCGCTGGCGGTGGAGGTGGACGAGGTCCTGGCCCGCCACCCGCTGCGGGACCTGGTCACCGCCTCCGACCCGCTCCCCCTCCT
>NZ_JBIAIE010000029.1:0-104495 GCF_042871185.1 Streptomyces sp. NPDC006012 | reverse complement strand
CCCTCTCGGGCTTTCCTCCGGGCGCTTCCCTTCGGTGTTTCCGACTCTATCAGATCCTTTCGGCGTCTGATTCCCAGTCAGAGGGGGTTGTCTTCTCGGCCGTTGGGCCGTTCCGACGTTTCAAACCTTAGCGGATCCTCTCGGCGATTCCCAATCGGGTCTTGCGTCCCGAGTTGAGCTTGCCGAGTCCCTGAAACGGAGCGAATTGAATTCGGGCACGCCGAAATCGACCCGTTCGGGAGATCGTGCTGGTGGTTTGGTGCCGCTTGCGCGGCGGGAGGTGGTGTCGCTGGACTGTTACGGCCACGCGACAACCCGCAGAACATTACGGGTCCGGTAGGGGGCTGTCAACACCCCTCTGTCAAGATCTTTTAATCGAGGTCGCTCAGGCGTCCGCCCGCGTCCGGCTGGGCGTGCTCCACCCTGCGCAGGAGGCGGGTCAGCACCTCGCCCAGCACGCCCCGCTCCTCCGTCGACAGGTCCTGAAGCAGGTCGGCTTCGAAGACCGAGGCGCGGTGCATGGCTTCCAGCCACTTCTCGCGGCCTTCGTGGGTCAGCTCCACGATGACCCGGACGCGGTTCTGCTCGTCCCGCTCCCGGGTGACCAGCCCCTCCGCCACCATCCGGTCGATGCGGTGGGTCATGGCGGCCGGCGTCAGACCGAGCCGCTTTGCGAGATCGCCGGGGCCCAGGCGGTAGGGGGTGCCGGAGAGAACGAGGGCCTTCAGGACCTCCCACTCCGCGTTGCTGATGCCGAGGGCGGCGGTCTGGCGGCCGTAGGCGACGTTCATCCGGCGGTTCAGGCGGGACAGCGCCGAGACCACCTTCTCGACCTGCGGGTCCAGGTCGTGGAACTCGCGCTGGTAGGCCGCTATCTGCTCGTCGAGGCTCGGCTCGTTGCCGACGGCCGGGCCGTCGGCGTCGGGGGTGTCGGGGTTGTCGCCCATGGTCAGCAGTATCGCACGATGACGCTTGGGCTTAAAGTCCTTGGGGGTGTAGTGTTTACCTTCGAAATTTATCTTCGAAGTCTTCAGTTCTGAGTACTGGGCCGGAGCTGACCGGCCCTACGACTTGAGAGAGGTGAACGTGACCAGGGCGATGGGCGCAGCGATGCGCCGGATACACGTGGGCAACGCACTCAGCGCGTTCGGGCTCGGCTTCACCGTCCCGTACCTGTACGTCTATGTGGCGCAGGTGCGGGGGCTCGGTGCCATGACGGCGGGGACGGTTCTCGCCGTCTTCGCCGTGGCCGCGTTGATCGTGCTGCCGTTCGCCGGCCGGGCGATCGTGCGGCGCGGACCGCTGCCGGTGTTGCTCGGCGCCCTGGTCGTGGCCGCGCTCGGGGCGATGGGACTGGGTCTCGCCGCTGACGCGACGGCCGTCCTGGCCGCCGCGACCGCGCTCGGGGCCGGGCAGGCCGTGATGCAGCCGGCGCTGGCGACGATGATCGTGGACTGCTCGACGGCACAGACGCGGTCGCGGGCGTTCGCGACGCAGTTCTTCCTGCAGAACCTGGGGCTCGGCGTCGGTGGCCTCATCGGCGGTCATCTCGTCGACACCACGCGCGTGTCGTCGTTCACGCTGCTGTTCGCGATCGAGGCGGCGATGTTCCTGTTGCTGGCCGCGGTGCTGTCGACGGTGCGGATACCGCACTCCTCGCCGGCCGGTGGCGGGGCGCAGCCATCCGCGCGGGGCAGCTGGCGGCAGCTGCTGGGCAACCGGGCCATGGTGCAGCTGGGCGTACTGGGCTTCGTGCTGTTCTTCGCCTGCTACGGGCAATTCGATTCGGGGCTGAGCGCATACGGCGTGGAGGCGGCCGGGGTGTCGACGTCCGCGCTGGGTACGGCGCTGGCTGCGAACACGGCGATGATCGTGGTGGCGCAGTTCGCCGTGTTGAAGTTCGTGGAGCGGCGCAGGCGGTCCCGGGTGATCGCCGCCGTGGGGCTGATCTGGGCCGTGGCCTGGATCGCGGCCGGGTACGCGGGGCTGGGGCACGGCAGCCAGGAGGTGGCCACGGCCGCGTTCGTCTCGACGTACGCCCTGTTCGGGCTGGGTGAGGCGATGCTGTCGCCGACCGTCGCGCCGCTGGTGGCCGATCTCGCGCCGGAGGGGATGGCCGGGCAGTACAACTCGGCCTTCGCTCTGGTCAAGCAGCTCGCGCTGGCGGTCGGTCCGGCGGTGGGCGGGCCGATGGCGGCTGCGCTGCACGGGCCGTACATCGTGACGTTCCTGGTGTTCTCCCTGGGGATCACGGTGCTCGCGGTGCGGCTCGGGCGGAGTCTCACGGAGGTCCAGGACCGGCCGTGGATCGCCGCGAGGAGCCGGGTGGTGGCCCAGGGTGCCGCGCAGCACGAGGCGGCGCGGTCCAGTCCGTCCGGTGTGTGACATCCGTGACCGCGGCGGACGAGGCTGCGGTCACGGGAAGTGGGGTGGTCGGGTCGGGATAAGGGGGACGGTCGGGTCGGGAGCGGCTTCGGGTCAGGGGCAGGGGAGTGCGAACTCGCACCAGACGGCTTTTCCGCCGCCCGGGGTTCTGCGTGATCCCCAGCTGGAGGCGATCGTCGCCACGATGGCGATGCCCCGGCCCGACTCGTCCCCCGGTTCGGCGCGACGGCGCCTGGGGAGGTGGTCGTCGCCGTCGGTGACCTCGACGATGAGGCGGCGGTCGGTGCGGCGCAGGCGCAGCCGCATGGGCGGAGTGCCGTGCTGGAGGGAGTTGGCGACCAGTTCGCTGGCCGCCAGGACGCCCAGGTCATGCAGGTCGGTGGGGAATCGCCAGCTCGTCAGGACGCCGGACGCGAACGCACGCGCGCGTGCTGCCGCTTCCACTCCGCCGAGGAGTTCCAGGGCGGCGTTGCGGAAGAGTTCGCCGTCGGTGCCGGTGCGGGCGGGGTGCTGGAGGACCAGGACCGCGACGTCGTCGTCGTGGTCGGCCATGACGCCGGCCGAACGGACCAGGCGGTCGCACATCACCTGAGGGGTGCCGATGGCGCCGGCCAGAGCATGTTCGAGCGCGGCGATCCCCTCGTCGAGGTCCGCGTCCCGGCGCTCGACGAGGCCGTCCGTGTAGAGGACCGCCGTGCAGCCCGGGCCCAGCGGGACCGAGCCGGAGGCGTGGATCCAGCCGCCGGTGCCGAGCGGTGGGCCGGTCGGTTCGTCGGTGCGCAGGACGGTGCCGTTCTCGTCGCGGACCAGGATCGGGAGGTGGCCCGCCGAGGCGTACACCAGCCGGCCCTCGTTCGGGTCGTGGACGGCGTACACACAGGTGGCGATCTGGTTGGCGTCGATCTCGGCGGCAAGGCCGTCGAGGAGCTGGAGGACCTCGTGCGGGGGGAGGTCGAGGCGGGCGTACGCGCGGACCGCGGTGCGCAGCTGGCCCATCACCGCCGCCGCCCGCACCCCTCGGCCCATCACGTCGCCGATCACCAGCGCCGTACGGCCGCCGCCCAGGGTGATGACGTCGTACCAGTCGCCGCCGACCGCGGCCTCCGTGCCGCCGGGCTGGTAGGTGGCCGCGATGCGCAGGTCGTCGGGTTGCTCCAGCTCCTGCGGGAGGAGTGAGCGCTGCAGGGTCACCGCGGTCTCGCGCTGCCGGCGTTCACTGGCGCGAAGGCGTTCGGCGGCCTCGGCGTGGTCAGTGACGTCGGTGGCGAACACGAGGACGCCGGCGCCGTCGCCGTGCTCCGCGGCGGGGGTGCAGGTGAACGTGTAGGACCGGCCGTCGACGGCCTTGCGGGACTTGAGCGTGCGGGGCTTGCCGCTGCGCAGGACCTGGTCGAGGAGGGGCAGCAGGCCCAGTTCGGCCAGCTCCGGGAGGGCTTCGCGGGCCGGCTCCCCCAGGGGGCGGCTGCCGAAGGCGGCGACATAGGCGTCGTTGACGTACGCGATGCGGTGGTCGGTGCCGTGCACCAGGGCGACGAGGGCCGGGACGCGGTCGAGGACGTCGCGGGCGGGGAGTCCGTCGACGGCGGGCACGGGGACCGGATCGTCGGTCAGCTGTTCGGCACGGGCCGCGGGCACGGAGCCTTCCCCCCGCCGGTCCTGGGAGACCGCGTGTTCGGTCCGCGCTGCCGCGCGGCGCTGCGTTCCGGGGAGCCGGGCGCTCCAGCGCGTGAAGTTCACTTGGGAAGAAGCCTCGTGGGTGCTGAGGACGGGCGGGTGCCCGTCCGAGGTCGTGGGGCAGTCTGACAGTGTCTCGGACCGCGGCGACATCCGTCAGACGCCGGGGCGGGCCGTGGAGTTCCTCAGTCCGGTCAGTTCGACCCATTCGGGTCGTCCGAGGGGTCGGGGTGAAGCTTTCCACCGGCCGCGAGTTCGAACTCGGCTCGGGGATGTTCGAGCGAGCCGAGGGAGACGATCTCCCGCTTGAACAGGCCGGAGAGGGTCCATTCGGCGAGGACCCGGGCTTTGCGGTTCCAGGTGGGCACCCTGCTGAGGTGGTAGACGCGGTGCATGAACCACGCAGGGTAGCCCTTCAGCCGGCGTCCGTAGATCTGGGCGACGCCCTTGTGCAGTCCGAGGGAGGCGACGGATCCGGCGTACGAGTGGGCGTACGTCTGCAGGGGTTCGCCGCGCAGGGCGTGGACGATGTTGTCGCCGAGGACCCGGGCCTGGCGGACCGCGTGCTGGGCGTTGGGGGCGGTCAGGGCGCCCGGTTCGCGGGCGGTGACATCGGGGACGGCCGCCGCGTCGCCCGCGGCCCACGTGTGCTCGGCGCCGTCGACGGTCAGCTGGGCGGTGCACTTCAGGCGCCCGCGTGCGGTGCGGGGGAGGTCGGTGGCGTCGAGGAGGGGGTGCGGCTTGACGCCGGCGGTCCAGACGACCGTACGGGTGGGCAGGCGCTGGCCGTCGCTGAGGACGGCGACGCGGCCCGCGCAGGATTCGAGGCGGGTCTCCAGGAGGACCTGGATGTTGCGGCGGCGCAGTTCGGCGACGGTGTAGCGGCCCATCTCCGGGCCGACCTCGGGGAGGATGCGGTCGGCTGCCTCGACGAGGATCCACTTCATGTCCTCGTGCCGGACGTTGTGGTAGTAGCGCGCGGCGTAGCGGGCCATGTCCTCCAGTTCGGCGAGCGCCTCGACGCCTGCGTAGCCGCCGCCCACGAAGACGAAGGTGAGGGCGGCGTCGCGGATGGCCGGGTCACGGGTGGAGGAGGCGATGTCCATCTGCTCGATCACGTGGTTGCGCAGGCCGATGGCCTCCTCGACGGTCTTGAAACCGATGCCGTACTCCGCGAGGCCGGGGACGGGCAGGGTGCGGGAGACCGAGCCGGGGGCGAGGACGAGTTCGTCGTAACCGATCTCGTCGGCGCCGTCGCCCTCTTCGTCGGTGGCGAGGGTGGTGAGGGTCGCGGTGCGTTTCGTGTGGTCGATGGCGGTCACCTCGCCGACGACGACGTGGCACCGGTCAAGGACACGACGCAGCGGTACGACGACGTGACGAGGGGAAATCGAACCGGCGGCTGCTTCCGGCAGGAACGGCTGGTACGTCATGTACGGGTCGGGCGTGACCACAGTGATCTCGACGTCACCCTGCCTGAGCTCCCGTTTCAGCTTCTGTTGCAGGCGCAGGGCGGTGTACATCCCGACGTAGCCGCCGCCGACAACGAGAATGCGCGCACGTTCCTTCACCACCCCATGACGCACCCGGCGCTGGTGTTTGTCCACAGCCCCGGCAATTTGTGTGACCGGCGGTTCTGCGGGCCTGCGCTCGGTCCGGGCCTCGGCCTGGAATGCAAGCGGGCAGGTCAGCGGGGGCGTGCGGGAGGGCACGGGGGTGTGCAATCCGGACGAATGTGCGCCGTACTCCGATCGGGGGGCGCTCCGTGCGGAACCTCCCTCTTCTGAATTGACCCCCTCTCAACTATGTTCGTGTCGACGGGGTGTAGGGGATGTGGTCGAACGGAGCCGCGACGGGCGGTCACGGTCGTGCCACAGTGCCCGTTCCGAGCACTCCGGAATCAGTGGCGCGGTGTCTCCGGGGGGAGACGTCATTAACCGGGGGAACGCTATGCATATTCAGGACACGCATCATTGGTCATCCTCGTCAGCCGTCGCGCCCGGGGGCGCGGCGGGCGGCGGGACGGCGAACGGCTCCACGCTGGGCGGCTCAGCAGTGGGTGGCTCCGCCGTGGGCGGCTCGGCCTTGGGCGCCGGACGTGCGGACGTGCAGCGGACGGCTCCGCTGCGGGTGGACGCCCAGCGCAATCTGGAGCATGTGCTGCGAGCGGCGCGCGAGGTCTTCGGCGAGCTGGGCTACGGCGCTCCGATGGAGGACGTGGCGCGGCGCGCGCGGGTCGGCGTCGGCACGGTGTACCGGCGCTTTCCCAGCAAGGACGTCCTGGTCCGGCGGATAGCCGACGAGGAGACGTCCCGGCTGACCGACCAGGCCCGGGCGGCGCTCAGGCAGGAGGACGAGCCGTGGTCGGCGCTGTCGCGGTTCCTGCGCACGTCGGTGGCCTCGGGCGCGGGACGGCTGCTGCCGCCGCAGGTGCTGCGGGTCGGAGTTCTGGACGAGGCCGCGGCCACGAGCGACGAGGCACGGGTGCCGCAGCAGCGGAGCCAGCCGGGCACGGGTGAGCTGCGGTTGGTGCCGGAGGATTCGGCGGTCGCCGAGGACTCGGGGGCGGCGGCGCTGCTCGATGTGGTGGGCCAGCTCGTGGAGCGGGCACGCGCGGCGGGCGAGCTGCGGCCGGACGTGTCGGTGTCGGACGTCCTGCTGGTGATCGCGACGGCCGCACCCTCGCTGCCGGACGCGGCTCAGCAGGAGGCGGCCTCCGCACGACTGCTGGACATCCTGCTGGACGGGCTGCGATCGCGGCCTGCGTGACGGTCGGGGCTTGCGGGGTTTCGCAGGGTGCGGTCGCGGTCCGGGTGACGGTCGGCGGTTCGCGGGGTTTCGCGGGGCGCGGTCGCGATCCGGGTGACGGTCGGCGGTTCGCGGGGTTTCGCGGGGCGCGGTCGCGATCCGGGTGACGGTCGGCGGCTCATGGGGTGCGGTCGAGGCTCGTGGAGGGGGCGGCTGCACCCGGGCTGCGGTCGAGGCCCGCGTGACGGCCGGTGACTCACGGGGGTGCGGTCGCGGGTCCGTGGCCGGCGATCCATGGGTTGCGGTCGTGATCCGTGTGCGGCCGGAGGCCGTGTGGCGGCACCGTCGGTCGGCTGGAGGGGGAGGCTGGAAACGGAGCGCCAGGACCGGGCAAGTCCCCGTCGAATCAAGCAAGTTGAGTCTGTCCCAGCGGGGGTACGGTCAGTACCACGGGTCGCCAAGTCCGCTCGGACGAGTGGATGACGCGAACCGAGGGTTCTGAGCAAAAGCCAATATGGCACTCTGACCCGGTGATCGGGTCGGGCTGGGCAGGCTGCGGGGGCTTTCCACAATGAGCGTTGACGGGCGGGACGAGTCACGCGCCGAGGGCGACACGGGATCGGAGGGGCCGGACTCGCCGAAGGTGCCGAGCCAGGGCGGCCGGGCGGACGCCAATCGGCCCGTACCCGGGCGAGTCGGGCCGGTGGCGGGCGGTGTCCCGGCGCAGCGCGAGGGCAGCGTCCTGCCGCCGCGGGAACTGCCGCCGGCCGACGGCGAACTCATCGCGCTGATGCGCTCGGGCGACGACAGCGCGTACGAGGAGCTGTACCGCAGGCACGCCGACGCGGTGCGCCGCTACGCCCGGACCTGCTGCCGCGACGCCCACACCGCGGACGACCTGACCGCGGAGGTCTTCGCCCGGATGCTCCAGGCGGTGCGCGGCGGCTCCGGCCCCGAGTACGCCGTGCGCGCCTATCTGCTCACCTCCGTCCGGCGGGTCGCCGCGCACTGGTCGAGCTCGGCCCGGCGTGAGCAACTGGTCGACGACTTCACGGTGTTTGCCGCACAGGCCGCGCGGACGTCCAAGGTCTCCGACGACGACACGCTGGACCTGGGCGCCGATGTGCGCGCCATGCACGAGGCCGAGCAGTCCATGGCCATGCAGGCGTTCCGCTCGCTGCCCGAGCGCTGGCAGGCGGTGCTGTGGCACACCGAGGTGGAGGACGAGTCACCCAGCGATGTCGCCACCCTGTTCGGCCTGGACGCCAACGGCACGCGGGTGCTCGCCAGCCGTGCCCGTGAAGGACTCAAGCAGGCATATCTCCAGGCCCACGTCAGCGCCGCTCTCGTCGGTTCCGAGGGGTGCGCCCGCTATGCCGACCAGCTCGGTACCTACGCCCGGCGCAAGCTGCGCATCCGCGCCGAGCGGGGGCTGCGCAAGCATCTGGAGGAGTGCGCCAGGTGCCGGCTGGCCGCCGCGCAGATCGAGGAGGTGGCGAGCGGTATCCCGGCCGTCGTCCCGGTCGCGGTCATCGGCTGGTTCGCCACCGCCGGGTACGCCAAGGCGCTCGGGCTCATCGCCGGTGGCGCCGGAGTGGGCGCGGCGGGCACGGCCGCGGCGGCGACGAGCGGTGGCTCCGCGGGCGGGAGCGCGGCGGCCTCGGAGGGGGCGAGCGCCCCGATCAAGGCCGGTATCGCGGCGGGTGTGGTCGCGGTGGCCGTCGCCGCGGTGGCGCTCGCGCTGACGAACAGCAGCCATCCGGCGAAGGAGGTGGCCAAGCCGTCACCGTCCCCGTCGGTCGTGCAGCCGGAGCCGCCGACGCCCGACACGCCCGAGCCGAAGCCCGCGCCCAAGGTGCCCGTCTCCCTTCCCCGGCCGGTCCCGACGCCCACGCCCACACCCACGCCGACACCGACACCGACCCCGTCGCCGACACCCAAGCCGAGTCCCAGGCCGACGCCCACCCCCTCCCCCACGCCCACTCCTACCCCCACCCCGACTCCGACTCCGCCGCCCACGCCCGCTCCGCCGCCCGCGCAGACCGTCTACCAGTGGAGCGAGCTGCGCTACGACATCACCGGCGACGGCACCGAACCGGAGATGCGGCTGTTCGGGAGCAGCTGGGTGTGGCAGCGGAACAGCGTGTCCGTCGCCGATCGGACGTACGCGCACGGCGTGACCGTGCACGGCAGGTCCTCCGCGACCATCGACCTCAACCGCACGTGCTCGGCCTACGACGCGTCGGCCGGTGTGGACGACCTGACGCTCGGCACCGGCAAGGTCTATTTCTCCGTCTACGCGGACGGCGTCCGGCTGTGGAAGTCCGGGCTGGTCGCGGGCGGCGACCCGGCCGTCCCCGTCCATGTGAACCTGACCGGGCGCAAGACCGTACGACTGGTGGTCGAGCCGCAGACCGGTGCCCTCGACGCCCTCGCGCTGGCGGACTGGGCCGATTCCAAGCTCACCTGCCAGTAGGGGCGGTGGGGGCGAACACGTTCACCTGACGGTGGGGTCGGAACGCGTTCAGTTACCGCTCGGGGCGGGTCGCTCGGTGGTGGTGGGATGTGCGCGGAGTTGGTCCAGGGCGTCGTCCACGGTGAGCGAGGCGCCACGGGTGCGCTCGGCCGCGCAGCGGTCCTCAGGCAGGTTCTCCCGAGCGGCGGCCTCGATCCGCTCGGCCCGGGCGCGCTCCGGCAGGGGACGGGGCCGGCCGGCCCGCCAGTGGTCGGACGCGGTGAGCAGCCGCAGTGCGCCCGGCAGGTCGCCAAGGGCGGCCAGCAACTGCGCCCCGATGTCCGCGAGCCCCGCGGTGACGGTCTCGGCGCACCGCTGTGCAACCGCCTCCCGCAAGGCATCGACCAGGATCGGCAGGCCGCGTCCGGGCCCGGACTCCGCCGTGGTGATCAGGGCGCCGAGGGCTCCCAGCGCACAGATGAACTGGGGTGGCGGGGTACCCCGCACCGCCCCTGCGCGGGCCGCGTCGCACAGTTCGCGCGCGCGGGCGGCGTCGCCGTCGTCCAGCGCGATGTGCGCCCGCAGCATCAGCGTGAACGCGCGAGCGTCCGCCACCCCGTACCGTTCGGCCGTCTCACCCGCTTCGTCCAGGGCGGCCAGGGCGCCGTCACGGTCGCCGGAGCGGTAGGAGATCTCCGCGAGCCGGGTGAGGAGGAACGGCGACTCGGCCCAGGCACCCACCTCATGGGCGAGCCGCAGTGCCTCCTCGTACTCGCTCCTGGCCTCCTCGAACCGGCCACGGGCCAGAGCCGCCTCCCCGGCCGCGCCGCACACCTGCGCGCGCATCCAGCGATCGCCCACGCGGCGGCTGAGGATCCGCAGCTCCGCCAGGTCGTCGTCGACGCCTCGCAGGTTGCCGGGCGAGTCGACGACCATGTGGGTGCGGAACATCAGGACGACGCCGACCTCCCAGTCACCGCCGTACGCACGGCAGTTGGCGAGTGCCGCGTCCAGGGTCGGCCGGACGCCGACCGGATCGAACTGCGCGGTCAGCGGCCAGACCAGGCCCGGCATCCGGGCCGCCCGCGGACCCCCGTGCCGGAAGGCGTCCCGTACCCGGGTGACGTAGGCCGGCGTCCGGTCGTCCGTCGCGAAGTCCGCGGTGCCGGACTCGCTGACCAGGAACACGTACAGCATCCGCAGGTCCGTGCGCAGGTCATGCAGCGGGTGCGGGGCCTGCCCGTCGGACGCGGCGAGGAAGGCGCCCACCGGGTCGGCGCGCTCGACGAGCCGGGGCAGTTCACCCGCCGGGGCGCCGTCGGCCACGGCGTCCAGGGCGACACCCAGCCGCAGCACGAGACGCGCCCATGCGGCCGCTTCCAGACGGTAGTTGCGCAGCCACCAGAACCAGCCGATGGCGACGACGATCGCTCCGGCGTCCTCTTCCCGGCCGTCGCGCACCGCACGCCGCAGAGCCGCGCGAATGTTGTCGTGCTCGCTCTCCAGGCGGCCGATCCACGGCAGTTGCTCCGCCGAGCGCAGCATCGGCTCGGCCCGCTCGACGAGGTCGTGTGCCCATGCGCAGTGCCGCAGTTCGGCCGCCGCACGCTGTTCGGGTACCTCGTCGGCGCGCTCGACGGCGTACTCGTGGATGGTCTCCAGCATGCGGTAGCGCATGCCACCGGTACTGGTGCCGGTGCCGCCGGTGCCAATACTTCTGCCACTGGTGCCGGTACCTCTGGCGTTGGTGCTCTCCCGGTTGGTGAGGCCGGCCGGGTCCGCGGGGGCGTGCGGGTGGCCGAGGGGCTGGGGGCCGTCGGGGGTGGCCACGATCAGGGACTTGTCGACGAGTGCCCCGATCAGGTCGGCCGCCGGGCCGGTGCACACGGCCTCGGCCGCCGTGAGGTCCCAGCCGCCGGCGAACACCGAGACCTCGCGCAGCATCGTCCGCTCGGCCTCGTCCAGCAGGTCCCAGGACCAGTCGACGACCGCGCGCAGGGTCTGCTGGCGGGGCAGGGCCGTACGGCTTCCGGAGGTGAGGAGGCGGAAGCGGTCGTCGAGCCGGTCGGCGATCTGCCGGGGGGTGAGCAGCCGCAGCCGGGCGGCGGCGAGTTCGACGGCGAGGGGCAGTCCGTCGAGGCGCCGGCAGATCTCGGTGACCGCGTCCTCGTCCCGGAGCGCGGCGGCCGCGTCGGAACGGACGGCGGTCGCGCGCTCCGCGAAGAGGCGGCACGCCTGCTCGGGGGTGAGAGGTTCGACCGGGCGCACCGACTCACCGGGGACGCCCAGGGGTTCACGGCTGGTGGCGAGGATCGTGAGCCCCGGGCAGCGGGTGAGCAGCGTCTCGGCGAGGGTGGCGACGGCGCCGACGACGTGTTCGCAGTTGTCAAGGATCAGGAGTTGGCTGCGCGGGGCGCAGTACTCGACGAGCAGGGCGACGGGGTCGCTCTGCGGGGTCACCAGGTCGTTGGTCATGAGCACGGTCTCGCGCAGACCGAGCGCGCTGACCACCGCGCCGGGCACCGCCTCCGGCTGGTCGAGCGGGGCCAGCTCGACGAGCCACGCCTGCGGAAGCCCCACGGCGGCTTCCTCGGCGAGACGGGTCTTCCCCGAGCCGCCCGGTCCGGTGAGGGTGACGAGGCGGGCCCTGTGCAATTCCGAACGAACGGCTTCGAGTTCGGGTTCCCGGCCGACGAACGAATTCAGCCGGGGGCGGATGTTGCCGGCGCGCTCGGGGGGCTGGGCGGGGGCGGCGGCGGACACGGGCCGCGCCGGTACCTCCGCCGGCGGGCTCTGCGTCAGCAACGTGCGGTGCAGCTCGCGCAGTTCCCGGCCGGGGTCGGTGCCGAGCCCGGCGGAGAGGGTGCGGCGGGCCGTCTCGTACGCGGCGAGGGCGTCACCGCCGCGGCCGGCGTCGCGCAGGGCGCGGACGAGGAGGGCGTGCAGGGACTCGTCGTACGGGTGGGTCGCGGTCAGCTCGCGCAGTTCCGGTACGACGTCGTGGGCGCGGCCGAGCCGCAGCGCCGCCTCGGTCCGGGCCCGGACCGCCTCCAGGCGCAGGGCCTCGGCCCGGGACGCGGCGGTGCGGTCGGGGAGGTCGGCGAGGGCGGGGCCGCGCCAGAGGGCGAGGGCTTCGGTGAGGGTGCGCGAGGCGGCGGCCGGTGCGCCGGTCTCCAGGGCGGCGGTGCCGTCGCGCACCAGCCGTTCGAAGACGAACAGGTCGATGTCGCCGCGGGCCGATTCGAGGCGGTAGCCGCCCGGTACGGACGTGACGGTGTGCCGGCCGAGGGCACGGCGGAGGCGGCCGACGAGGGCCTGGAGAGCAGCCGGGGCGTCCCGGGGCGGATCGTCCGCCCAGACCTCGGCGATCAGGGTCTCGGCGGTGACGGTGCGGCCGGGGCGCAGGGCGAGGGCGGTGAGCAGCGTACGGAGCCTGGGGCCGCCGACGGGGACGCTGCCGCCCGCCTCGTCCGTCGCTTGGGCCACTCCCAGGATTCCGTACCGCACCGGGCCATTGTCCCCGGGCGGCGCCGCCCGGGGCACGGGGGTTTCGCGCAGCAGGGCGGGCGGCTGCGCCGCGCCCATGGGCCGGCACCCATGGGCCGGCCCCAGGCGCACCCCGCCACCCGGTCGCCCGGTCGCCCGGTCACCCGGTCACCCGCCCGAGGCCAGCGCCCCTCGTCTGGGTGCGATCCCCGCCGGGACCGCACGCGCGCGTGCCGGTGTGCCGGTCCAGCAGGTGCCGCGGCGGGCCAGGAGGCGGCGCAGCCACAGCTCCAGGGAGACCAGGTCCGCGAGGCCGTCCAGGGGCAGCGGTTCACCGGCCGCCGCGCCGCGCAGCGCCTTGCGCACCACCCTGGCCTCGATCAGGCCCGCCTCCGCGAGCAGCGGGTCCGTGAAGAGGGAGATCAGCGAGTCCGCGGCGACCCGCAGGCCGGTGCGGGCGGCGGCGGCCGAGGAGGCGTGGGAGGGGGCGCCCCAGCCGGGCGGGAGGTCGGTGACGCCGGCGCCCTCCAGGACCGTACGGAGGATCTCGGCGCGGGCGCCGGGCTGGACCCGCAGGGCCTCGGGCAGGGCGCGGCAGGCGCGGACGACCTGGTTGTCGAGGAAGGGGGCGTGCAGGCGCTGGGAGCGGACCTCGGCGGCCTGTTCCAGGACGCGCAGGTCGGCGGCGTGCCGGGCGAGGGCGGCCCGCGCGCGGTAGTCGCCGGGGCGCTGGCCGGGGCCGACTCCGGAGCGGTTCGCCGCGCTCTGGAGGAGAACCGATACTTCAGCCAGCGCCTCGCCGGTCAGCCAGCGGGCCGCCGGCCCCGGTCTGGCCCAGGTGAGCGCGGCGAGGGAGGCGCCGACCGCGCCACCCGGGTCCTCGAAGCGACGGCGCAGCAGGCGGTCGGCAAGCGTCTCCACGCCCGCGTGGTAGGGCGTCCGGGCCAGCCGCCGGGCCGCGCTGTACACGCGCGCGGGGACCAGCACCGAGCCGTCCGCCTTGGCCAGTGCGGCGACCGGGCGCACCAGGTGGCGCCGCTTGCGGTCCATCAGCAGGTCCGCGAGGCGCGCGGGATGTGCGTCCAGGACCTGCCGGGCGCCGTAGCCGGTGAAGTGGTCGGCGCTGCCCGCGGCCAGGCGCACGCGGTGCCGGGCGGCGGACACCAGGGACGGCCCCGGCTCGTCCGTCAGCGGGCCGTCCAGCTCGCCGTACGGGAGCAGTTCCTCGCCGCCGGTCACCACCACGTGGTGCAGGCGCGGGTTGGCCGCGAGCGTCCCCGCCCGTTCCAGTTCGGCCTCCCGGCCGCGGACGGCGAGGTCGTTGAAGGTGACGGCCAGCAGGCGCTCGCCCGCGCCCGTGCCGTGGCCCAGCAGCGTGCCCGGCCGGCCGGGCAGTCCGGCCGCCAGCAGCGCGAGCGTCCCGGAGGCGGGACCGCCGGACAGGTCGGCGCCGATCCCCGGTACGGGCATCCCGCGCGCGGCACGCCGTTCGGCGGGCCCCATGCCGGGCACCGGGCCCGGGTCCATGTCGAGGCCGGGTACGTGCCGGGGTGCGGCCAGGCGGGTGCGCACGGCCTCCACGAGCGCGTCGCGCACGGCGTCCACGGCGCTGTCCGGGTCGGCGGGCGGCGCCGCCACCGCGAGGGAGGCGACCGGCTCGTACCCGGCGACCTCGTGCGCACCGGCGCGCAGGACCAGCGCATGCCCCGGCGGTACGCGGCGTACGCCCTCGTACGGGGTCGAGTCGTGCAGCGCGGCCGGTACGTCCGGGGCGGCGAGCAGGGCCGCGAGGTGGCCGAAGTCGAGGTTGGCCTCGATGAGATCGGCGAGCGGCAGGGCGGCCGTGGCGTAGGCGGTGCCGCCTGCCCAGGGGGTGCGGAACACCGGGCGGGCGCCGGCGAGGTCGCCGCAGACGGTGATGCGGCGGCCGGCCTTGACCACGGCCGTGTAGCTGCCCGGCCACGCGGTCAGATGGCGCAGTGCGCCTCCGCGCGCGGTGAACAGAGCGCGCCGCAACTCCTCGTCGGAGGCCCCGCAGGTGCCCAGTACGGCGATCCGGCTCTGCGCGTCGGCCTTGACCACGCGCACCTCGTCGGGCCGCCAGTCGCCGACCGCCCACAGCGGGTCGGGGTCGCCCCACAGGAGCTGGGAGCCGATCGGGTGCAGGGTCTCACCGTCGTATCCGGTGGCGCCCGCGGAGCCGGGCCCGGAGATGCCCGCGGCGGCGCTGCTCCATCCCACCAACCACCGCATCGCCGCCTCCACAGGCTGTGGACAACCAGTGCCCCGTACGAACCGGTTCACCATGCTGCCATGAACAACGCGGCCCCGAGGGGCGGTGGCACGGCCTTCGATCGGGGGAACGCAACCACGCGCGCGTGCCCGCGCCGAAGCGGATCCCCAGCGAATCTCCGTGCGGTACAAGGCGGTTGCGACGCGAATGCGCCCCCAAATGCTCCCCAAAAAACGACCTAAGCGCCCCCAACATCCATGGTGGGAGCGGTAGTCACCCACAGGGAATCGGGGTCGAGAATCAGCCAATTCCCTGGCATGGGGACAAGCTCGCGCACGCTCCGTACAGGCTCTGCGCAGCGCACGAGCGGCGCAGCGGAGCGCACAGTCCGGGAGGCGGGCATCGCCTCCCGGACCGGTCCGCCACCCGCGGGGATGTAGGCGGCGGTGTCCCCCAGCCCACTGGATCCAGTACAGCGGGCCGACCCACGCACCAGCCATGGAACCCCTGCCGGGGTGGCCGGAGTAGAGCGCACGCACGGGCGCACGGCCACACGGGCGGGGGCACGTCGCGACGGCCCGTGCACGGTGCGTACAGGACCGTACTCCCGTACGAACCACAATCCCGCCAACCGGAACAATGCCCCTTAACGCTTGGGATGCGGCGAACTACGCTGGGTTTACGAATGCCGCGTGGTTATGCCACCGCGCGGCAGCCGTCTGTGTCGAGGGGTGGCGCATGTCCAGGGAGCAACGCGGGCCGAACGAAAAGCTCGGCACCGTTCTCGCCCTCGCGGGAATCAGCAACGCAGGACTCGCGCGACGCGTCAACGACCTTGGCGCTCAACGCGGGTTGACTCTTCGCTACGACAAGACGTCGGTGGCACGCTGGGTGTCGAAGGGGATGGTGCCGCAGGGAGCGGCGCCGCACCTCATCGCCGCCGCCATCGGCCAGAAGCTCGGCCGTCCGGTGCCGCTCCACGAGATCGGCCTGGCGGACGCGGATCCCGCCCCCGAAGTGGGTCTCGCCTTCCCCAGAGACGTGGGACAGGCGGTGAAGTCGGCGACGGAGCTGTACCGTCTCGATCTCGCCGGACGCCGGGCCGGCTCCGGCGGCATCTGGCAGTCGCTGGCGGGTTCGTTCGCGGTGAGCGCATACGCAACGCCCGCCTCACGCTGGCTGATAACCCCTGCCGACAGCTCGGTGGCACGTGAGGCGAACCCGTCGGAGGGCTCCGGGGCACCGATCAAAGTCGGCCACAGCGATGTGCAGAAGCTGCGGGAGGCCGCCGAGGACGCCAGACGCTGGGACTCCAAGTACGGAGGCGGCGACTGGCGTTCGTCCATGGTGCCGGAGTGCCTGCGGGTGGAGGCGGCACCGCTGCTGCTCGGCTCGTACGCCGACGAGGTCGGCCGGGCCCTGTTCGGCGCCGCCGCCGAACTCACCCGGCTCGCGGGCTGGATGGCCTTCGACACCGGCCAGCAGGAGGCCGCGCAGCGCTACTACATCCAGGCGCTGCGGCTCGCACGCGCGGCGGCCGACGTCCCCCTGGGCGGGTACGTCCTGGCCTCCATGTCCCTCCAGGCGACCTACCGGGGCTTCGGCGACGAGGGCGTCGACCTCGCGCAGGCCGCGCTGGAACGCAACCGGGGCCTGGCCACCGCCCGCACCATGAGCTTCTTCCGCCTGGTCGAGGCACGCGCGCACGCGCGCGCCAGTGACGCGCAGGCCGCCGGCGCGGCCCTGAAGGCGGCCGAGGGCTGGCTGGAGCGGTCCCGGGAGGGCGACAACGACCCGTCCTGGCTCGGCTTCTACTCCTACGACCGGTTCGCCGCCGACGCCGCCGAGTGCTACCGCGACCTGAAGGCACCGCGCCAGGTCCGCCGCTTCACCGAGCAGGCGCTGTCGAAGCCGACGGAGGAGTTCGTGCGCTCGCACGGCCTCCGGCTCGTCGTCTCCGCGGTCGCCGAGCTGGAGTCGGGCAATCTGGACGCGGCGTGCGAGCAGGGCGTGCGGGCCGTGGAGGTCGCGGGCCGCATCTCGTCGGCCCGGACGACCGAGTACGTGAAGGACCTGCTGCACCGGCTGGAACCGTACGGGGACGAGCCGCAGGTGGTCGAGTTGCGCGAGCGGGCCCGGCCGCTGCTCATGGCTCCCGCGTAGGGACAGCGAGGGGTCCCCCGGGCCGGGGCGGCTTTCACCCGGCCCGGGGGATGTCTGCTGACGGGTCGCGGGGGTCCTCGCTCGGTCCCCCGCGCCCCTCAGGTCTGCCGGCCTGCCCTGCGCAGGACGGGGAGCGGGCCGCCGCGCGGGGACGGCACTCAGCGTCCGCCGGGATGTCGCGCAGGTCCCCGCGCCCCTCGGTCCGCTGCCCGGCCCCGCGTTTGAAGCCGCTGTCAGTGGCGCAGTGCACTATCGGAAGCGGGAGGTGGTGCAGGTGCGGCCGGGAATCGCGTACGACTGTGACGTGCTGGTGGTCGGCGGCGGGATCATCGGTCTGTCGACGGCGTACGCGATCACGCGGGCCGTGCCGGGCACCCGGGTGACGGTGCTGGAGAAGGAGGCCGGTCCGGCCCGGCACCAGACGGGGCGCAACAGCGGGGTCATCCACAGCGGGATCTACTACCGCCCGGGCTCGCTCAAGGCGCGGTACGCGGTGCGGGGCGCGGCCGAGATGGTGAAGTTCTGCGCGGAGTACGGCATCGAGCACGCCGTCACCGGCAAGCTGATCGTCGCCACGGAGCGGGCCGAGCTGCCCCGGCTGCACACGCTCGTGCAGCGCGGCCGGGAGAACGGCATCCCGGTGCGGGAGCTGGGCCCCGCCCAGATCAGCGAGTACGAGCCGCAGGTGCGGGGACTCGCCGCCATACACGTCGGGACGACGGGGGTCTGCGACTTCGCCGGGGTCGCCCGGCAGCTGGCCAGGGAGTCCGGGGCGGAGATCCGGTACGGGGCGCGGGTCGTGCGGGTCGACCGCCGTCCGGAGCGCGGCGTCGCGGTCCTGACCTCGTCCGGGGACGTCGTGCGCGGCCGGGTCCTGGTGAACTGCGCCGGGCTGTACTGCGACGAGGTGGCCCGGCTGACCGGGGACGAGCCCGGGATGCGGATCGTGCCGTTCCGGGGCGAGTACTACGAGCTGGCGCGGCCCGAACTGGTGCGGGGTCTGGTGTATCCGGTGCCGGACCCGGCGTTCCCGTTCCTCGGGGTGCATCTCACCCGCGGGATCGACTCCGGCGTGCACGTCGGCCCGGGCGCGGTCCCGGCGCTGGCCCGGGAGGGGTACGGCTGGGGGACCGTACGGCCGGGCGAGATGGCCGGGACGGTGGCCTGGCCCGGCGCGTGGCGGATGGCCGGGCGGCACTGGCGGTACGGGGCGGGGGAGATTCGCCGGTCGGTGTCGAAGCGGGCGTTCCTGGCGGAGGTGCGCAGACTCCTGCCGGCCGCGACACGGGACGACCTGGTGCGGGCCGGAGCGGGGGTGCGGGCGCAGGCGGTGCTGCGGGACGGGACACTGGTGGACGACTTCCTGATCCGCGAGGGGGCACGGGCGGTCCACGTGCTGAACGCACCCTCACCTGCGGCCACGGCCTCCCTGCCGATCGGGAGGGAGGTGGCGCGCCGGACGCTGGCCGCGCTCGGGGCACCGTGAACCAGAACCGCGCACACAAACCACCACTAAAATCGACTCACTGTGGCTGACTCCGTGAACACCCCCGAAACTCCCAGCGCCCACCCGACCGCACCCGGTGAGCTGCCGCACCCGCATGCCCCGGTCGTCTCCGTCCGGCACGGCCGGGCCAAGGGCGAGCCGCGGTTCCCGGACGGCCCCCGCGCCGATCCCGCCGGATCGCACTTCGAGCGGCGGATCCGCAGCTTCCAGCCGCGCCGCAGCCGGGTGACCGCCGGGCAGGCGGACGGGCTCCAGCGGCTGTGGCCCAAGTGGGGGCTGGACATCGACGGCGGGCGGATCATCGACCTGGAGGAGCTGTTCGGGAACGAACGGCCCGTCGTGCTGGAGATCGGCTTCGGGATGGGCGAGGCCACCGTGCAGATGGCCGCCGAGGACCCGGGGACCGACATCCTCGCCGTGGACGTGCACACCCCGGGACAGGGCAACCTGCTCAACCTCGCCGACCAGAACGGGCTGTCCAATATCCGGGTGGCGAACGGGGACGCCATCATCCTGCTCCGCGAGATGCTGCGCCCCGGGTCGCTCGCCGGGCTGCGCGTCTACTTCCCCGACCCCTGGCCCAAGAAGCGGCACCACAAGCGCCGGCTGATCCAGCCGGAGTTCCTCACCCTGGCCGCCTCGCGCCTCGCACCGGGCGCGCTCGTACACTGCGCGACGGACTGGGAACCGTACGCCGAGCAGATGCTCGACGTGCTGACCGCGCACCCGGACTTCGAGAACACGCGGGCGGACGGCGGTTTCGCGCCCCGGCCCGGGTTCCGGCCGCTGACCCGTTTCGAGAGCCAGGGACTGGACAAGGGTCATGTGGTGAACGATCTGCTGTTCCGCCGCGTACCGCACCCGGGGCAGCGGCGAGAGCAGTGATGACAGCGGTTCCCCCACCGGATTCATCAACAGGTGATCGTTAGGGTCGATGCCGTGGCCACCTCCTCCCCGTATCCGATATACCCCACCGGCGCCCCGGGCCCGGAGTTCCGGCCGGTGCGCTGGTGGCAGCGCGGGTGGGTGCGGTACGGGGCGCTGATCGCCCTGCTCGCCGTCTCCGGGCTGGTCATCCTGGCGCTGGTGCGCGAGCAGACCGGTACGGAGGGGTTCCTCGTCGGCATCGGACTCGCCGTGCTGCCCGTACCGCTGCTGCTGGCCGCCTTCCGGTGGCTCGACCGGGTCGAGCCCGGACCCTGGCGGAACCTGCTGTTCGCGTTCGCCTGGGGGGCGTGCGCGGCGGCGCTGATCGCCATCGTCGCCAACAGCTTCGCCACGAAATGGATAGCCACCGCGACCGCGGACCCGAGCAACGCGAACACCCTCGGTGCGACCGTCATAGCGCCCGTCATCGAGGAGTCCGCCAAGGCCGCGGCCGTCCTCCTGGTCTTCCTCTTCCGCCGGCGCAACTTCACCGGGATCATCGACGGGATGGTGATAGCCGGGGTCGCCGCCACCGGTTTCGCGTTCACCGAGAACATCCTCTACCTCGGTACGGCCTTCGGCACCGACCAGCTCACCGGTGACCACGGCATCGCCTCCGTCACCGCCGCCACCTTCTTCGTGCGCGTCATCATGTCGCCGTTCGCGCACCCCCTCTTCACCGTCCTCACCGGCATCGGCTTCGGCATCGCCGCGCGCGCCGCGGACCGCCGGCAGGTGCGGCGGGTCCTGCTGCCGCTGTGCGGGCTGCTGCTGGCGATGGGCATGCACGCGTTGTGGAACGGCTCGTCCGCCTTCGGCCGGTTCGGGTTCTTCGTGGTCTACGCGGTGTTCATGGTGCCCGTGTTCGGCCTGCTGACCTGGCTGGCGATCTGGAGCCGGCAGCGTGAACTGCGGACCGTGCGGGAGGAGCTGCCGGCGTATGTGTACGCGGGCTGGCTGGGGCCCGCCGAGCCGTTCGCGCTGGGTTCGATGGGCGCGCGGCGGCTGGCCCGGGACTACGCGGACCACCACCTCGGCAAGCAGGCGGCGCGGACCGTGGCCCAGTACGCGGTGTACGCGACGTCTCTGGCGTTCCTGCGGCAGCGCGGGCAGCGGGGGCGGGCCGGTGCGGACTTCGTCGTGCGGGAGCGGGAACTGCTGGCGGAACTGTGGCAGCGCCGGCAGGTGGCGCGGCCGGCCCTGGAGTACGCGGCACGGGCGACCGCCCGGCACCAGGGGCCGGGCCCCTGGCCGGGCACCTGGCCGCCGGCGCAGTGGCCGGGTACGCCGGGTACCTGGCCAGGGCAGTGGCCGGGGCAGTCACCGGAGCAGCCGTCGGGTACCTGGCCGGTGCAGTCGCCGGGTGGCCGGCCGGGTTCCGGCCCCTCGACGCCGTACGGCTACTCCGTACCGCCCGCCGGCCGTCCCACGGTGCCGTATCCGACGTACAACCCCTACCGGACCTGACGGTGGACACCGTGATGAGCCGCGGGCGGCGGCCATGAGAAAGACCGGGAAGGTCAGGCCGAGGCCCGGGTGAGGCGGTCCACCTCTTCCGTCGTCAGGTTCAGGTCCGCCACGGCGAGCAGCGCCGGGAGCTGGTCCAGCTTCCGGGCCGAGGCGATCGGCGCGACCACGGTCGGCTGGGCCGCGAGCCAGGCCAGGGCCACGGTGGGGACGGCGACGCCGTGGGCCGCGGCGACCTCGTCCAGGGCCGCGAGGACCCGCCGGCCGCGCTCGGTCTCCGCTAGCTCGGCCAGGTTCCCGCCACGCCCGCTGTCCACGGTCGCACCGGGGCGGTACTTGCCCGTGAGGAAGCCGGCGGCCAGGCCGTAGTACGGCAGGACCCCGAGCCCGGCGCGGGCGGCGACGTCCTGCAGGGGACCCTCGTAGGTGTCGCGCGAGACCAGGTTGTAGTGGGGCTGGAGCGCCACGTACCGGGCCAGTCCCTCGCGGTCGGAGAAGTCCAGGGACTCCTGGAGCCGCTCCGCGCTGATGTTGGACGCGGCGATGTGCCGCACCTTGCCGGCCCGCACCAGTTCGTCGAGCGCGCCGATGATCTCCTCGACCGGCACGTCCGGCTGGTCGAAGTGCGTGTAGTAGAGGTCGATGTGGTCGGTCTGCAGACGCCGCAGCGAGGCGTCCGCCGCGGCCTTGATGTTGGCCGCGGACAGTCCCTGGAATTCGGGATGCTGGCCGACCTTGGTGGCGATCAGGACGTCCGCACGGTTACCGCGTGCGGTGATCCAGTTGCCGATGACCGACTCGGACTCGCCGCCCTTGTTCCCCTCGATCCACGACGAGTACGTGTCGGCGGTGTCGATGAGGTTGCCGCCGGCCTCGGTGAAGGCGTCCAGGACGGCGAAGGACGTCGGTTCGTCGGCGGTCCAGCCGAAGACGTTGCCGCCGAGGACGAGCGGGAAGATCTCCAGGTCGGAGGAGCCGAGTCTGTGTAGGGAAGTCATGGTCATCATCAACGCACTCGCCGGAGGTCACCATTCCGCCGACGGACGCAAAGACCCCGTAAAAACACCTGACCGGCAGCCCTGGCGTCGGGGGGATGCCGTCAGGACCGCCGGGGATCAGGGGTGGGTCAGGGGGTGAGGCCCTTGTCGCGCAGCCAGGCCATCGGGTCGATGCCGCTGGACTGGCCGCCCGGGTGGACCTCCAGGTGGAGGTGCGGGCCGGTGACGTTGCCGGTGGCTCCCACGCGGCCGATGAAGTCCCCGGTGGTGACCTTCTGTCCGACGCTCACATTGATCGAGGACTGGTGGCAGAACCAGAGTTCGGTGCCGTCGTCGAGGGTGAGGATCGTGCGGTAGCCGTAGGAGCCGGCCCAGCCCGCCTCGGTGATCGTGCCACTGTGGACGGCCTTGATCAGCGCGCCCGTGGGAGCGGCGAAGTCGAGGCCGGTGTGGTAGCCGGAGGACCACATGGAGCCCGGCTGGCCGAAGGTGCCGGTGAGCGTGTACGAGGGGGTCGGCAGCGTGAACTGCTTGGCCAGCGCGGCCAGGCGCTCCTCCTCGGCCTTCTTCTTGGCGGCGGCCTCCGCCTTCTCCTTGGCGGCGGCGGCCTTGGCCGCGGCATCCTTCTCCGCCTTGGCGGCCGCTGCGGCGACCTGCTTGTCGGCGGCGGACACGGCGGCGGCGACGGCCTTGGTGTCGGCCTGGCCCTGCTGCTGCTCGGCCTGGGCCATGATGCGGTGGCGCAGCGCCTCGCCGGCGTCGGCGGTGCCGTCGGCGGTGTCGGCCTCGGTCACGCCGACGCGGCTCAGTGCGGTCGTGGAGCCCTTGGGGGCGTGCGAGGACGAGTCGTCGCCGAGCAGGGAGCCGACGGAGGGCAGGTCCGGCATGGAGATGGACACCGGGGGCTTGCCGGTGTTGGCGCTGGCCATGCCGCCCGCGCCGACGGCGGCGATGACGCCGACGCCGAGGACCGTGGAGCTACGGGCGAGTCCGCCGCGCTGCTTGGCGACGCGGTGCCGGCCGCGTATCGGGCGGACGGAGTCCTCGGTGGGGTTCCATTCCCCCCAGGTGCCCTGGGCCTCGTCGGCGCAGTAGCCGCCGTAGGCAAAGGTCTCGGTGCCGTACTGGCTCGGCGTGAACGGGGCTTCTGGGGCAGGCCGATTGGACGCCACGCAGGCGTACTCCTTTCCTTCCTCCGCCTACCGGGTTAGCTGACGGGTTCGGAGCAGGAAGGTCTCCTACGCGCTTGTACCGGCCGTGTCTCCACGGTGGTGTCCGCGCGATTCACCCCAAGATGGTGGTTCCCCGGTTCCCTTACGAGATTCGGCGCGTGAGCACGGAGCCGTCTCGGGTGACGGCTGGGACGACCGCGCTGCGTTATCGAACGTTAATAGACCCGGCGGCCAGATTCCAAGCCGTTCAGCTTGATCCTTAACGCAATCCGGTGCGGACTTACCGGTCATGCGCGGCGAAAAACGGGCGACTTGACCTCGGCTGCATCAAAAATCTGAAACCCGAGCGGACCTGACGGAGTTTCAGTTGTTATGCGGAGGGGGTTCGCCCGATCACCCGCCGTGACAATGACCAAGGGGCGATGTACGAGACCGCTGAATACGATGTGCGGGACCGCAAAAAAACTCAGGGCCGGAATCCTTGGAACTGGATTCCGGCCCTGAGCCTTCAGTAGCGGGGACAGGATTTGAACCTGCGACCTCTGGGTTATGAGCCCAGCGAGCTACCGAGCTGCTCCACCCCGCGTCGGTGATGACAACTATACGCCATGCGCAGGACAGCAAACGCACGCACGCCGGTACGGCTCCCGCCCGGTCGAGCGGGAGCCGGTGCGGTTCCCGCTCAGGCGAGCGGGAGAAGCCGTGCGGTTCCCGCTCAGTCGAGCAGATGTCGGTTCGGTTCCTTGGCCGCCGCCTCGTACTCGGGCAGTACGACGACGTCGACGCCCGCGGCCGTCAGCAGCCCGCTCCCGTCGGCACCCGCGACGAACGTGTCGGGCTCCCGCCAGGCGGTGACCACCCGTCGTACCCCCGCGTCCAGGATCAGCCGGGCGCAGGGCGCGGGGCGGGAGGCCCGGCGGGCGCACGGTTCCAGGCTGCTGTAGACGGTGGCCGAGGCCAGCCGCGGATCCGCCGGGTCGATCTTGGCGAGCGCGGCCTCCTCCGCGTGGACCACGGAGTCGTCCGCCTCCCGGGAGAACCCGCGGGCCAGCTCCGTACCGTCCGCGGCCACCACCACCGCGCCCACGCTGAACGCGGTCCGCGAGGGCGGGCACAGCGCCGCCAGCTCGCAGGCGATCCGCATCCAGTGCCGGTCCGCGGCGGCGGCCGTCCCGCCGGTTCCGGGCGCGGTCGGCTCGTACCGCAGCAGGACGACGTCGTCGATCCGCCGGGTCTCCAGCAGCCTGAGGCGTCCGCGCTGGTACTCCCCCGGCCCGAACAGCCGGGGCGCCCCGGGGGCCCCGACCAGCAGCGGCGCGACGACGAGCTGGAGTTCGTCGGCGAGACCCTGCCCCAGCAACTGGGTGTGAACGGTCCCGCCGCCCTCGACCATCAGCCGCCGCACCCCGCGCTCCTCGTACAGGTGCCCAAGGAGCGCCCGCCAGTCGATGCCGGGGCCGGGGCCCAGCGGGACGACGTCGGCCGCGAGTCCGGCGCGCAGCGCCCGCTCGGCGCCCCCGTCCGTCGTGAAGAGGACCTTCTCGCCGCCGGTGTGCCAGAACCTGGCGTCCGGGTCGAGGTCGCCCGAACCGCTGACCGTGACCTTGAGCGGGTACTCCGGACGGCCGGCCGCGAGCCGGGCGGCCCGCCGTTCGGCCGCGTTGACCAGGAGCCGGGGGTTGTCGGCGCGGATCGTGCCCGCGCCGATCAGGATCGCGTCGGCGGACGCCCGCACCGCGTCGACCCGGTCGAAGTCGGCCGGAGAGGAGAGCATGAGCCGCTCCGGGCCGGTGTCGTCCAGACAGCCGTCGAGGGAGACGGCGGCGGACAGCAGGACGTGCGGGAAGGGCATCTGCGTACTCCAGTGGGGAGACGTGCGGGCGGGGCGGCCGGTCCGGGCGGCGAGGCACCGGGGTGCGGGTGGACGGCGTACGAGTCGGGCTTGCTGAACTCGTGGCTTGCTCGACTACGGGCTTGCTTCAAAGGTGAAGCAAAATTACACGGGCCGGCGGGCGGTCTGCGGGCGCGGCCGTCGCGGGTGCGGTCAGGGGCTTCGTCAGGGATGTTCCGGGGACGCCGGCCGGGACGCGGTCACCGCCGCCGGCCCGGCAGCAGCCGCGCGGGCAGCAGTGCCAGGGCGAGCAGGCCCGCCGCGACGGCGTACGCGATCCGGAAACCCGCCGGGTCCGGTCCTGCGGCGCCCAGCACCACCGTGAGCAGCGCCGTCCCCACGGAGGCGCACAGCTGCGAGTTGATGTTCAGGGCCGTGCTCGCCGCGGCCACCCGGTCGTTCGGCAGGTCACGGGTGGCCGTCGTCATCGTCGGCATCAGCACCATGCCGGTGCCGATGCCCATCACCGTGGACGCGGCCACGACCCGCCAGGGCGCCACGCCGTCCTCGCCGACCTGAAGGGCGGTCAGCGCCATGCCGAGCGCGCCCACCGCCGTCCCGGCGGCGACCAGGCGCCGGGGCGGGACCCGGTCGACGATCCGGGCCGCCACCTGCATCGTCGTACCGACGGCGAGTGCGACGGGTATGCCCAGCAGCCCGGTGTCCGTCGCGCTGACGCCGCGCTGCTGCTGCCAGTACAGCGGCCCGAGCAGGGCCGAGCCGAAGTAGCCGCAGGTGAACAGGGCGAGGGTGGCGATTCCGGCGCCGAAGGTGCGCTCGCGCAGCAGCCGCAGGTCCAGCAGCGGTGCGCGGACGGTCAGCGCCCGGCGTACGAAGGCGGCGGCCAGCACCAGGCCGGCCAGGGCGGGCACGAGCGCCCCCGGCGCGGCGAAGTCACCCCGCGCGCCGCCCCGGGCGAGCCCGAACAGCAGCAGGGCCAGGCCCGGGGAGAGCATCAGCAGGCCGGGGACGTCCAGGGCGGGCGCCGCCGCCCGGCGCGGTGCCTCGGCCGGCAGCAGTCCGGCGGCGAGCACCAGGGCGAGCACCCCGACGGGCAGGTTGACCAGGAAGATCCAGTGCCAGGACGCGACGTCGACGAGCCAGCCGCCGAGCACCGGCCCGGCCACCGGCCCGACCAGGACGGGCAGCCCGAGCAGCGCCATCGACCGGCCGAGCCGCGCGCGGTCCGCGACGCGCAGGACCATCGCCATCCCGACCGGCATCAGCAGCCCGCCGCCCAGCCCCTGCACCGCGCGGAAGGCGATCAGACCGGCCGCGTTCCAGGCGCAGGCGGCGAGCAGCGAGCCGAGCGTGAACAGGACGAGCGCGGTCAGATAGGTGCGCCGGGCGCCGACGCGGCCCATCGCCCACGCGGCCACCGGGATGACGGCGGCGAGCGCCAGGGTGTACGCGGTGGCCGTCCACTGGATCGTCTCCAGCGGGGCGCCGAACGACTCCGAGAGGCTCGGCAGCGCGACGTTGACGATCGTCATGTCGAGCACGGACATCATGGAGCCGGTGATGACGACGGCGAGGATGCGGCGCAGCGCGGTGCCGTCCGGCGCGGCGTCGGCCGGGGCGGCACGGGAGGGGACCTGGCCGGCCTCGGACGCTGTCATGCCGGCCCGCCCTCAGCCCGCGTAGGGCCGGTCGGTGCGGGCGGTCCGCAACGCCCGTCCCCACCAGGAGAGCTGACCGAGCATGCCCTTCGCGGCGCCCGTGCACACGGCCGCGTCGCGCGGTGTGCCGTCCTCGTCGAGCCCGGACCAGGGGCCGTGCAGGCTGACCGAGTCGCGCATCGTCACCGCGTGCAACTCGGCGAAGACCAGGCGCAGTTGCTCGACCGCGCGCAGACCGCCGCCGATGCCGCCGTACGAGACGAAGCCGACCGGCTTGGCCTGCCACTGCACGTGGTGCCAGTCGATGAAGTTCTTCAGCGCGGCCGGGAAGCTGTGGTTGTACTCGGGGGTGACGACGACGAAGGCGTCGGCGTCGGCCATGCGCGGTGAGACGTCCGCCAGCGCGGCGACGGCCTCGTCGCTCGGCGTGCCGCCCCAGTCGGGCATGACCAGCGGCAGGTCGAGGCCGGCGAGATCGATGACGTCGAGGTCGAATCCGGCGTCGGCGGCGATGGCACCGGTGAACCAGTCGGCGACGGCCCGGCCCTGGCGTCCCGTGCGGACGCTGCCGACGACGACGGCGAGGCGGAGCGGTGACGCGTCGGGTGCGGGCCGGCGGACGGTCGCGGACGCGACGGCTGACGTGGGCACGGGCATGGGTGTCCCCCTCTGGGTGGCCGACCGGTGGCCCGGAGCGGGCCGCCCTCCGGTAAAGTACAACGGGCGTTGTAAAACTACAACGCCCGTTGTACCTCGGTGGCCGCGCCCAGGCGGTCGCGCACCACCGGCGGTACGCCACGTCCATCCCGAGGAGGCGGCGCGTGGGCAGCAGCAACGAGGCCCGGCTGGAACAGGCGCGGCGCGAGGTCCCGCCGCGCCGACTGGCGAAACAGATCGCCATCGCGGGCGCGTCCTGCACGGTCTTCGGCCGCGAGGGCTACACCCGCGCTTCCGTGGACGCGCTGGCGGCGGCCGCCGGCGTCTCCACGCGGACGCTCTACAACCACTTCCCCGGCGGCAAGGCCGACCTGTTCCGCACGGTCGTCACCTGGACCTCGGCCGAGGTACGGGATGCCCAGCTCGACCGCCTGCACACCGTGCTGGACCCGAGGCGCCCGCCCTGCCCGGAGAACCTGGAACGCGACCTGGTCGCCCTCGCCCGCGCCTTCATCGACCTCATGACCGAGTTCCCCGACCACTTCGCCCTCGTCCGCCACATCCACGCCGAGGCCGACCACGTACCCGCCGACGTCCTGGCGGCCTGGCAGGAGGCGGGCCCGGTGCCGGTCGGCCGCGCCCTGGCCGACGCCATGGCGGCCCTCGCGGAGGCGGGCCTGATCGACGTACACGGGGACGCGGCCCTGGCCGGGTCCCACTTCACGGCCCTGATCTCGCACGCGATCACCCAGCTCTCCCACTACGGCGTACGGCCGCTGCCCCCGAAGGACACGGAACTGCTGATCAGGGGCGGGGTGGGGGCGTTCCTCAGGGCGTACGCCGCACGCTGACGGACCGGGGGACGAGAGACCGGGAGTCGAAAGACCGGGGGACGGCGGACGCGGCGCTCCGGGCGGCGGCCGTTCTCGGGGGTGGGAACGGGCAGGCGGCTGTCCGAACCGGCGAGCGGCGTCGCTCGCCGGTTCAGACAGCCGCCTGCCGGTGAGCGACGCCGCTCGTTCTCCTCCCGTGGAGCGCCGCGCGTACGCCTGCGAAGCACCCCGCGTGCCCACGGATCACGTCAGTCCCCGCCACGCGCGTGGTACACCTCCGTCGCCACCGCAGCCATCAGTTCGGGGTCCAGCACGGAGGTGTCGGCGAGCCGGGCCGGGGCGGTCAGGGAGTTGAGCAGTGCTTTGGTGACCCGCAGCGCCGGGGCGGGGCGCCGTATCACGGGCTTGGCCCACGCCGTGACGGCGGCGTCGAGCCCGTCCGCGGGTACGACTTTCTGCAGGATCGACATGCTCAGCGCTTCGTGGGCGCCGAAGGTACGGCCGGAGAGGATGAGTTCGCGGACCCGGGCGGCTCCGGCCTCGTTGATGAGGCGGGGCAGCAGCCCGCCCCATGCGGTGGGCAGTCCCAGGGCGAGTTCGGGCAGCCGGAAGGTCGCGGTGTCGGATCCGGCCCTCAGGTCACAGGCGAGGGCGAGCGCGACCCCCGCGCCGACGGCCTTGCCGTGGACACGGGCGATCGTGACGGCGGGGTTGGCCGCCAGGGCGTCGCACACGCGCCGCGCCTTGGCACCGGAGGTGCGGATGCCGCCGCCGGCCGGGTCGCCGGCCAGGTGCTGTGCGTACTCGGTCCGGTCGCCGCCCAGGCAGAAGTCGTCACCGGCAGCCGCGAGCACCACGACCTTGACGGCTTCGTCCTGGTCGCCGAGCACGGTCAGGAGGTCGTCCAGCATGGCGTCGCTGACAACGTTGCCGTGCTCGGGTTCGTACAACTCGATGGTCTGCAGTGGTCCCTGCCGGTACGTGCGCAGGGTCCTGAGCCTCCGGTCCACGGGGAGATCGGCGGGGAGATCCGTAGGGGGAGCCGTGGAGAGATCCGTAGCGGGAGCTGTGGAGAGGTCCGTGGAGCGATCCGTCGAAGGGGCCGTCATAGCGTCACTTTCAAGGAAGTCGCGCGCCGGAAGACCATACGGGGGGCATAGGTGGGGGAGCCGATCGGCCGCAGCGTCGGGAATCGATTCAGTGTCTGGCTCAGCAACTGGCGGGCTTCGAGACGTGCGAGGCCCGCTCCGAGGCAGTAGTGCGCTCCGCCGCCGAAGGTGAGGTGGCTGCCGCCTCGGTGGATGTCGAACACGTGCGGGTCCTCGTTGCGGCGCGGGTCGTGGTTGGCCGCACCGAACATGACGTGGACCACGGTGTCCTTGGCGATGGGCACTCCGGCCAGGACGGTGTCGTCGCCGGCCACACGCGAGTTGAGGTGGATGGGCGGGTCGTAGCGCAAGGTCTCGTCGATCGCGCCGTCGAGGTGGTCGGGGTTCTGGCGCAGCCATTCGGCGCGCGCGGGATCCTGGGTCACGAACGCCACCGCGTTGGTCAGCAGCGTCACGGTGGTCTCGACCGAGGCGACGGTGACGAACATCGTCAGGTCGTAGACCGCCTGGTCCGCCCGCGCCCGGTCGTCGGGGTACCGGTCGTCCCAGAAGCGGATCAGGCCGGAGAGCGCGTCGTCGCCGGGCCGCTTGCGCCGCTGCCGGATGAGGTCCGTGAAGAAGGCCCGCATATCAAGGGTGGCCTGGGCCGAGACCGCCAACTCACTCTTGGTGGGCAGCAGTTCCTGGGCGAACGCCTGCCGTTGGGTGAAGTCCAGGACGTGCGCGAAGTGCTCCGGCTCGATGCCGAGCCACTGGCCGACAGTGCGCACGGGAAGCTGCTCGCTGACGGTCGCCACGAAATCGGCCTCGCCGTCGTCGCGCAGCCGCCGGCCGAGGTCGTCCAGGAGCCGGGTGACGTGGGCGGCGATCTGAGAGCTGAGGCCGTCGAGGCCACGACGGTCGAACGGGTTGTTCAGGGAACGGCGATGGACCGTGTGGACGGGGGCGTTGAGTCGGGAGAGGGTGCGGGTCATCTCCTGGGTGGCGGGAGCCTGCCAGCGCTCGGGATTCGGCTGACGCTCCTGCCAGGCGAAGTCGGGTGCGAGCCAGGTCCTGCCGCGCAGAACCTGGTCACACGCATCGAATCCGGTGACGAAATGGGCGCCGCCCCACGGGGCGGCCACGACGTCACCCATCGCTCGCAGTTCCTGCCAGAGAGGCAGGGGGTTGGCCTGTCCCTCCGGAGAGCGAAGGCGGCGGAGAAGGGAGATGACGGCTCGGCGGTCGGTGGTGGTGCCGCGTATGTCGCCAACGGCGGTCACGCAAAGCTCCTTCTGGCTGGCTGGGCGTTACCGGTACCGCCGGAACCTACCCGTCCCCTCTCTGCTGTCATGCACCCCAGTGTGTTGCTCCGGTCACATGCCGCTCATTACGCACGGAAGATGTCCAGGAAACTGCTCCAGAACCCCTTCTTCCTCCCCTCCTGCCACTGGGAGTTGGCCTGGGCGTTCTGCAGGGCCTGGTCCCCCCCGGCCGACTGGGGCAGGTTCTGGATCGCGGCCGCGACGCGGTTGGCCGGAGTGGGGCTGAAGGCGACGGGCAGCGTCACCAGCGCGCGGTGGAACGGCCCGGGGCGCCACTGGAGTTCCGTCTCGGGCACCGCCAGGGTGATGTCGGGCAGCGCGTTGAGGAGCTGCTCGATCGCGGTGATCGCGATGACCTGCGCCGGGTCCTTGGCCGGGCAGGCATGCGGACCGGCTCCCCACGCCAGGTGGGCGCCCCTGCTGTTCGCGCGCCGGGCCTCGGCGAGCGCCGGGTCGCTGTTGGCGCCGGCGAAGGAGATGACCACCGGAGTGTTGGCCGGGGCCACGACTCCGTCCAGGTCGACGTCCTGGACCGGGTAGTGGGTGGCGTAGTTGGCGATGGGGGTCAGGTTCCACAGCACGTGATCGATGGCTTCCTCGATCATCATGCCGCTCTGCCGGCCGCCCGAGCCGGTCAGCAGCAGGAGCAGGACGTTGCCGATCAGGTTGCGCTCCGGCTCGACGCTGGCGCCCATCATCATGACCAGCTGGTCCTTCAGCTCCTCGTCGGTCAGGCCGGCCGGGTGCTGGATCAGCCACGAGGTCAAGTCGTCGCCCTGCTGCCGCCGCTTCAGGGCGATCAGCTCCATGAGACAGGAGTTGAGCTGATCGTTCGCGCGCAGCGCGTCCTTGCCGTCGAAGATCGCCGACATGGCGGCGGTGAGGGTGTCACCGATGTCCGCGGGGCAGCCGAAGATCTTGTTGAACAGCAGCAGCGGCAGCAGCTTCGCGTAGTCGTTGAGGAGGTCGGCGCGGCCTCGCTCGCTGAACTGGTCGATGAGGTAGTCGGCGATCGGCTGGACGTCCCGGCGGATCCGGGTGATGTTGAGCTTGGCGAGGCTGTCGGTGACGGCCTTGCGCAGCCGAAGGTGCACGGCACCGTCGGTGAACAGGCAGTTGGGCCGGTACGCCATCATCGGCAGCACGGGGCTGTCCATGCCGATGAGCCCTTCGTTCAGGGCCTTCCAGCGGCGGGCGTCACGGGCGAAGAGGGACGAGTTCTGCAGCACGCGCAGTGCCATCTCGTGGCCGACGACCAGGGTCGCGTCGACTCCCGGGGCGAGTTCCACGGGTCCGGCCGGACCGTGGGCGCGCAACTGGTCGTAGACCCGCTGCGGGTCCGCGGCGAACGTCGTGTCGTGCATGGGGCATCTGGCGCCGGTGGCAGCTGGCGCTGTCTGACGGTCCATGTTGGTCCTTAGTGCGTGGGGGGGAGCGGGGTGTCGACGAGACGCGAATCAGGCCGCGCGCTCTAGGAGGTGGCGCACGAGTCCGATCAGCGCGCGGGCCGACGACACGCGGTCCCGGGCGTCGCAGTAGATGACGGGGGTGTCGGGCAGCAGGTCCAGGGCCTCCCGAACCTCCGCCTCCTGGTACACCTTCTCCGGCTGGAAGCCGTTGACGGCGATGGCGTACTCCAGGCCGTACCCCTCGATCAGATCGATGACGGGGAAGGACTCCTCCAGCCGGCCGGGGTCGACGAGCAGCAGCGCGCCGAGCGCGCCGCGGGCCATGTCCTCCCACAGCTGCATGAAGCGCTGCTGACCCGGCGTACCGAACAGGTACAGCACCAGTTCGTCGCTCAGCGTCAGACGGCCGAAGTCCAGGGCGACGGTCGTCGTGGTCTTGTCCGTCACCCCTTTGAGGTCGTCCACGTGGAGCGAGGCCTTCGTCATCTTCTCCTCGGTACGCAGCGGAGTGATCTCCGACAGCGAGCCGATGAGGGTCGTCTTGCCCACGGCGAAATGACCGACGACCAGGATCTTGGCCGCGTTGGTCACGCCGCTGGAGACGTAGATGGATCCGGCGGCCGTCTCAGCCGATGAGGGATTGGAGCCCATGGAGAACCTTCTCTAGGGTCGCTCTGTCAACGTTCTCGGCCCGGGGCGGCTCCGCGCGGCGGAGCAGGTACCCCTGTTCCAGTAAGTCGGTGAGCAGCAACCGGGTCACACCCACCGGCAGACCCAGGTGGCCGGCCACCTCGGCGACCGCCAGATAGCCTCCCGAGCACAGGTCCCAGATCGCCCTGACCTCGGGGCCGGCCCCCAGCGGAAGGGTTCGCTCGGGGGCCAGGATGACCAGGGTGTGCAGCGCCAGTTCATCGGACGACGGCAGGGTCCGGCCGCCGGTGATGACATAGGAGCGGACGAAATCGCTGGTGACAGACGTTTCCTCGTTGGGTGTCGTCATGCGCCCACACCGTGGTCCGTACGGGGTGCCACGCTCATCGCCTTGCTCAGCGCGGTCACCGTCTTCTGCATCCGGAAGGACATCGCCTCCATGTCCACGTCGAGGGCGGCCGAGACGGCGAGGTAGGAGCCCTGTCCCGCCGCGATGAGGAAGATCCAGCCGTCGTCGTACTCCAGCAGCGTCTGCTTCCAGAAGCCGTGTCCGCCGCCGGAGAACCCCGCGACCGCGCGGCTCAGCGACTGCATGGAGCTCATCGCCGCCGCGTTGGTCTCGGCGTCGTCCCGGGAGATGTCGTCCGAACGGTGCAGCAGCAGGCCGTCGCCCGATACGAGGATCCCGTGGCGGGCTCCACGGACCTCCAGGACGTCGTTCAGCACCCACGACAGGTCGGTGTTCACTGCTGAGGTCCTTCCGTGGTGTTCAGGGTCCGCCCGCTCCGGGTGCCGCGCGCGAACGCTCCGAGACGTGATGCGGTCACCTCGCTGGCCGGCTCGGGGGCCGGCTCGGAGGACGCAGGGTCGGGTGTGGGTACCACCGCGATGGGGCCTTGGCGCCGACGGCGCTTCGGCAGACCTCCCGTGGTCGTGCCCACGACGTGCGAGGGGCCGACCGGGACCGGGGCCAGCCGCTGCCGGGCGGGCTGGTCCTCCTCGATGTCCTCGGGTTCCGGGGCCGGTGCGGGAACGTCCACCGCCAGGAGACTTTCCGGGACACGGATCACGGCACGCACTCCTCCATAGGGGGACACCGAACCGACGGAGACCGAGAAGCCGTAGCGCGCGGCGAGCATGCCGCACACCGCGAACCCGAAGCGCGGCGGATCACCGAGGCCGGTGATGTCGACCGCGCTCTCGGCGGACAGCAGGCGTGCCGCCCGGTCCTTGGTCTCCTGGTCCATGCCCAGACCGGCGTCGTCCACGATGAAGCAGACGCCGGTGGGCACGGCCTGGATGTTGACCTCGACCGGGGTGCCGGGCGCGCTGTACGTGGTCGCGTTGTCCAGCAGTTCGGCCAGCACGACGGCCACGGGTTCCACCGCCTTGCTGGCGACGGACACGCTGACCTGCGAGTGGACGCTGACCCGGTTGAAGTCCTTGATCCGGCCCTGGGCGCTGCGGGCGACGTCGTACACGGTGGCGAGGCCGTCGCGCCGGCCCAGCCAGCCGCCGCACAGCACCGCGATGCCCTTCGCACGGCGGCCGAACTGGCTTCCGGTGTGGTCGACGGCCATCAGGTCGGCGAGGACTTCCGACTCGTTGCCGTACTTCTTCAGCAGCCTGTCGAGCATCAACTGCTGTTCCTCGGCGAGGGACTGCAGCGTTCCCATGGCCGACTTCAGCACGGCCTTGGTCGCCGACTCGGCGTCCGCGCGCACGTCGGAGAGATCCCGGTGATGCTGATCGTTCAGGGTGGCGACGTGACCCTGGAGTTGTGCGACCTGACCATGGGCGAGGCCCAGGCCGCTCTCCAAGTCACCTTGTTTTCTTCGGAGTACGAGATTGGTTCTGCGCGCGCGCGGCAGAGCGAACGCCGCGGCGGCGAGCACCACGATCAGGATCCACAGAAGCGGATCCTGGAGAATTGACTTCATGAGACTCTCTTCAACTCGCATCGTGCCGGACGTGCGGTTGGTCCACTGTGCAGCGGAAGGCCCGGCCCACAGGAGCCCTGTGGACCTACAGGCGGACCAAGCCTTACTCCTTAGCGATGGGGCTTTAGAGACTGTCCCCCGTACGCGTACATGACGCGCCGTCAGCCTACGAAAAGTGCGATGATCGTATCAGGGGCAATGGACCCAGGGCCAAGACTTCACTGCTCCTGAACATCCCCCGGCCCTCACGTCCGGATCGTCCACCGAGGTCGTCCACAAAGGACCGTAAAGGATCGTAGAGGATTCGCCTCGGACCGTGCTGGCCCGGCCCAGGCCACGATCGATGCGGCGGTCGATGCAGCAGATCAGGGCAGAACAGGGCGGCGGACAGCACCCGCTCCAGCACCTGCCGCGGACCGGCCGGCCGATGAACCCGCACACCGCCCGACGCCCTGTGACCGCCTCGTGAACATCCGGCATCACCCACCCCATCCCCCTGCTCCGCCTGTCCACACGCGGACAGACCAGGGTCGCGAACAGTTCAGGATCACGAACGGTCCGGGATCGCGAACGGTCCGGGCAGTCCGGGGTCGGCGAGGGTGACATCGACGTGCCCGAGCCCGCGGCAGCATCCGGCCCGACGTCAAGCCCCCGCACACCCGCTCACGCATCGCTCCCGCACGAGCCCGAAACAAAGTCGGCGCCCGAGTCGACCGAAGCCGACCCGGACGCCGCGTAGCAGGTCAGAGGCTGTCCCCCGCCTGCCAAGCCGTAGGCCCTGTCGGACTCGAACCGACAACCAATGGATTAAAAGTCCACTGCTCTGCCAATTGAGCTAAGGGCCCGGGCGATGTTGCCTCCCCGAGCATAGCCGCACGTGGCCGTATCGCCGATCGGGTATCGGGGACACGGCCGCGTCGGCGGGACGGAAGGGGCCGGTACGGACCGGAATCGGGGGGCAGGGCAGGCGGGCCGCGGCGGTGGGACGTCGTCGGGCCGTCAGGGATCCGCCGGTTCCGGGGCCGCCGGACGGGGCTCGTCCCGGGGCTCGTCCGGGGACGGGCCCCGGTTCCGTGCGTGGCCGGGGGCGAGGAACCAGTGCCGGGCCGAGGCCAGCCACCAGGCCGCGGCGAAGCCGAGGACGACCAGGACCGCGACCGGTGCGTAGTTGAAGGTCTCCCAGGTGACCGGGGAGACCTGGGGCAGCATGAAGAGGACCGTGATCACGCCGACCCAGGCCACCGCGACGATTCCGATCGGCTGCGACCACCGGCCCAGGTGCCACGGCCCGCGCTCGAACGCCGCGCCCTTGCGGACCCGCAGCAGCGTCGGGACGACGTACGCGATGTAGAGGCCGATCACGGCGATCGAGGTCACGGCCGCGTACGCGGTCTCGTTGATCAGGTAGGGCAGGCCGAGCACGAGCGCGCCCGCCGCCGCCAGCCAGACCGCCGCCACCGGGGTGCGGGTGCGCGGGCTCACCGTGTGCCAGACGCGCGAGAAGGGCAGTGCCCCGTCCCGCGAAAAGGCGTAGATCATACGGCTGTTGGCGGTCACCGAGGCCATCCCGCAGAACAGTTGCGCGCCGATCACCACGAGCAGCAGCAGCTTGCCCGCGGTCGCGCCGAGCGCGTCCAGCAGGATCTGCGCGGGTGGCGCCCCCGTCGGCGACGCCAGCTCCTTGTCGTACGACTGGATCGCGAAGGTGAACCCGAGGAGAAGCACGAAACCGGCCACCCAGGACGTCCAGATGGAGCGGACGATGCCTTGGGGACCCGCCGTCGAGGCGTCGTGCGTCTCCTCCGTCATGTGGGCGGAGGCGTCGTAGCCGGTGAAGGTGTACTGCGCCATCAGCAGGCCGATCAGCACCACGTACATGCCGCTGCCCCAGCCCGTGTTGTTGACGAACTCGGTGAACACGAAGGACGCCGACTGGTGCCGGTCCGGTACGAAGGCCAGCGCGCCGACGATCAGACCGACGCCGAGCACGTGCCACCACACGCTCACGCCGTTGAGGAAGGCGACGATGCGGACGCCGAAGGTGTTCAGCAGTCCGTGCAGCAGCAGGATCGCGGCGAACAGCAGGATGGTGCGGCCCGGGGTGACCTCGAAGCCGAACTGCAGGTTCAGGTAGGCGCCGAGGAAGGACGCCGCACCGAAGTCGATGCCCGCGGTCACCGCGACCTGGCCGAGGACGTTGAACCAGCCCGTGAACCAGGCCCAGGCGGCGGCCGAACGCGGCGGCGCCAGGCGGTGCGCCCAGAAGTACAGGCCCGCCGACGTCGGATAGGCCGAGCAGATCTCGGCCATCGACAGGCCCACGAACAACGTCATCAGGCCGACCGCCACCCATCCCCAGGTGATCACCGCCGGGCCGCCGGTGTTCATCCCGAAGAGGTAGAGCGTCAGACAGCCGGACAGGACCGAGATGATCGTGAAGGACACGGCGTAGTTGGAGAACGCCGACATCCGGCGGGCGAGGACCTGGGTGTAGCCGAGCTGGGCCAGCCGTTCCTCGTCCGACGGCCCGCTCTCCCTAGCGTCATCTGTCATGTCCCCAGCGATTCCCTCGTCCATGGCGTGACATGCGCCACAGGGTGGCCGGGAATCGGCGGATACGACAGGGGAGTGAGAAGACAGAGGGCCCGCACGAGCGCGTCGTGCGGGCCCTTCGTCCGTCGGCGTCCCTCGGCGTCCGCCGGGGTTCGCCCTTCGTCCGTCGTCTGACGACGTCTGTCTGCGTCCGCCGGCCTCCGTCGACGGTGAACGGCGACGTCAGCCGTCAGCTGCTGTCAGCCGTCAGCCGTTGCGCTTCCAGCGCGGCTTGTCGTCGCGGCGGCCGACGGAGCCGGAGCCGGAGCCGGAGCCGCGGTGGTCGTCGCGGCGGGCGTACGGGCGGTCGTGGTTGCCGGCCCGGAAGCCGGGGCGGTCGCCCTGGCGGTCCCGGTTGAACGGACGGTCACTGCCACGGTGTCCGCCCCGGTCGTCCCGGCGGAAGCCACCGCGCTCGTCACGACGCTCGAAGGAACGCCCACCGCGGTCACGGTCACGGTCGAAGGAACGGTCACGGTCGAACGGACGACGGTCGTCACGGCGGTCATCACGACGGTCGTCGCGACGCTCGTCACGACGGAAACCGCCACGGTCGTCACCACGCTCGAAGCCACGGCCGCCCCGGTCGTCCCGGCGGAAGCCACCGCGCTCGTCACGACGCTCGAAGGAACGCCCACCGCGGTCACGGTCACGGTCGAAGGAACGGTCACGGTCGAACGGACGACGGTCGTCACGGCGGTCATCACGACGGTCGTCGCGACGCTCGTCACGACGGAAACCGCCACGGTCGTCACGACGCTCGAAGCCACGGTCCCGGTCGCGGTCCCGATCCCGGTTGAAACCGCCGCGCTCGCCACGGTCCGCACGCTCGCGACGCTCGTACGAGCCCGAGCCCGCCGGGCGCTCGGCGCGCTCGGGCCGGTCGACGTCCTGCGCCGTCGGCTGCTCCGGCACCGACACCTCGGCCACCGCCTCCGCCGCGGACGCCTCCGCGGCCTCGGCGAGCGCCGCCGCCGGGTCCTCGCCCCGCTCCCGGGCGGCCCTGGCGACCAGCCGGTCGGCCTCCTCGCGCAGCTCGCCTGCGCGCCGCTGGGCGCGCTCCAGCTGCTTGGCGAGCTGGGTGACCTCGCGCTCCGCCTGCTGGGCGGCGTTGCCCGCGGACTCGGCCTGGACCTCGGTCATCGAGCGGGCGCCGGTGATCTCGGCGACCTCCGGGTCGAAGACGGCACTGCCCTGGATGATGTGGCGCGCGGCGTCCACGCCCGCGTCCTCCATCAGCCGGAAGATCTGCCGCCGCTGGTGCGGCAGCGAGAGGGAGACGACCGTGCCGGTGCGGCCCGCGCGGGCGGTGCGGCCGGCCCGGTGCAGGTAGTCCTTGTGATCACCGGCGGGGTCGACGTTCAGGACCAGGTCGATGCCGTCCACGTGAATACCGCGGGCGGCGACGTCCGTGGCGACCAGGACGTTGACGTACCCGTCCTTGAAGTCGGCCAGCGTCCGGGTGCGGGCGCCCTGGGTCATGCCGCCGTGCAGCGCGTCGGACTTCACGCCCGCGTCGCGCAGCTGCTCGGCGACACGGTCGGCGCCCATCTGCGTACGGACGAAGATGATGGTGCGGCCCTTGCGGGCGGCGATGGCCGCGGTGACCGGCGCCTTGTCCTTGGGCTTCACGATCAGGATGTGGTGGGACATCGTCGTGACGGCGCCCTGGGCGGCGTCCACCTCGTGCGAGACGGGCGAGGTGAGATAGCGGTCGACGAGGGTCTGGATCTCGTTCTCCATGGTGGCGGAGAACAGCATGCGCTGGCCGCCCGCCGGGACCTTGTCGAGGAGTTCGGTGACCTCGGGCAGGAAGCCCAGGTCGGACATCTGGTCGGCCTCGTCGAGCACGGCGATCTGGACGTCGTCCAGGGAGCAGGCACCACGGTCGATGATGTCGCGCAGGCGGCCCGGGGTGGCCACCAGGATGTCGACGCCCCTCTCCAGGGCGTAGATCTGGTTGCCCATGGACGTACCGCCGCAGACGACCTTCATCTTCAGGCCGAGGACATCGCCGTACGGCTGGAGCGCGTCGGCGACCTGCATGGCCAGCTCACGGGTCGGGGTGAGGATGACGGCCCGGGGGCGCTTCTTCTCGGTGCGGCCGCCCGCGAGCCTGGCCAGGGTGGGCAGACCGAAGGAGAGGGTCTTGCCGGAACCGGTCCGGCCGCGGCCGAGGATGTCCTTGCCGGCCAGGGCGTCCGGGATGGTCGCGGCCTGGATCGGGAAGGGGACGCTCACACCGTTCTGCGCGAGCTTGCGCACGATGCCCTCGGGCAGACCGAGGTCGGCGAAGCTGATCTGGGGGGCGTCACCGGACTCGGCGGCCTCGGCGTTCCCTGCGTTCTCTTCGTTCCCTGCGTTCTCTGCCTGGTCTGCGTGCTCGATGCTCTCGGGCGCTGCGACGTTGTCGGACCCGTCCACGTGATCGTTCTCGGACGCCACGACGTGATCAGTACTGGACACGGACATGCGAATGCGAAACCTTCCGGAGTCTCGTCGGCACGCACCCGTCAACTCCGTGATGTGCAATACGACCGCCTCAATGCGGTCAGCCACGGCAAAGGAGAGAACGCGCCACACGGCGCGCTCTGCGTTGGCGCCGGGCAAATGGGATCAAACGATCTACCACCATACGCACCCTCCACCCTCGAAGGCAAACCGAGCCCGAACCCCCGGACGGCCACCCGGTCCGGGCTACGCGGGCCGGCCGGCCCGCGGCGCCGGCTCACGCTGCACGAGCTGCGGGGAGGGATCTTCGTGCGCCGAGGAGGACGGCTCCGCCGTCGGCGGCAGAGTCGGCGACGAGGACGGTTCGACGGTCGGCGTCGGGGTCGGCTCCTCGGTGTACGGATCGGACGGCTGCTCCTCGGTCGGCAGCGGATCCCCCGGCTTCTGCGTGTGCCACGGCCCGGACGCCGTGGCGGGTGCGCGGTGCCGCCCCGACGGCGGCTGCGACGCGGACGCCGACTCCCCCGGCTCCGCCTCGCCACGCTCCTCGCGCCGGTCGCCGCCGGCCGCCGGGCCGCCGTACCCGGCACCGGCGCCGGGCACCGCCGCTCCCCCGTCGGGCGCCTTGCCGCCCTCCTGCCCGGTGGACCGCGACGGCCCGGGGCGCGCGGTGTCCGCGCCGACGCTCACGCAGCCGGCGGCCGCGGAGACGGCCAGTACCGTGGCGGCGAAACGGACTGGTACGTACAAGGGGCGCACGGTAGCCACCTCCGAGGGCGGGCAGGCGAAGAAGTCGACCTGACCAACTCCCGCCGCCCGCAAGAAGACACGCGGGCGCCGCTCACCCGTAGCCGAGTGCGTGCAGACGCGCGTCGTCGATCCCGAAATGATGGGCGATTTCGTGCACCACGGTCACCTCGGTCTCCGCCACGACCTCCTCCCGCGTCCCGCACATCCGCAACGTCGGCCCCCGGTAGACCGTGATCCGGTCCGGCAGCACACCCGCGTACCACTCACCGCGCTCGGTCAGCGGCGTCCCCTCGTACAGCCCGAGCAGTTCGGGGTCGTCGGCGGGCGGCTCGTCCTCGACGAACACCGCGACGTTGTCCATCAGCCGCGTCAGCTCGGGCGGAATCCGGTCGAGCGCCTCGGCGACCAGTTCCTCGAACTCCTCGCGCGTCATCTCCAGCACAGGGCCATTGTCGGGCACGGGAGGGCCGTACGAGGGTCACGGACCGCCGCATATCCGCTTCGGTGGCCGGGCATACGGGACCAATGGTCCGCGTCCGCTACTCCGTACCGAAGCGCCTCGTCTCCCTGTCCGAACGCTTCCGCGTGTCCAAGCGCGCCCCCATGCCGCCCGCCCTCGAACTCACCGCCCGGCCGCGCCCCTGGGCCCGCGCCCTCGGCCTCACGGCGGTCGTCCTGGCCGGCGCCTGGCTGGGCCTGCTGATCGTCGGCAACGTACGGGCGTCCGTCGGGCCCATGAACACGACGATGACCCTGCGCCCCTCGCTCACCGGCGGGACGAAGATCAACGTGTCGCCGCTCGGCGCGCTGGCCCTCGACAGCCATGTCGCGCCCGTCCGCCTCGACGTGAACGTCGACCAACTGGACCCGGTGCGCTCCCAGGCGCTGGTCGACCACCCCGAGCGGCTGTCCGGCCTCCAGGACGAAGTCACCCGGGACGTCGAGCACGGCACCCTCGACCTCGCCGTGCGCTCCTGCATCGCCGTCGTCGCCGGCGCCACCGCGCTCGGCCTGGCCGTCTACCGCCGCCCGGGCCGCGCCCTCACCGCCGGCGGCCTGGCGCTGGCCCTCCTCGCCGCCTCCGGCGCGACCGCGTTCGCCACCTGGAATCCCAAGTCGGTCCTGGAGCCGAAGTTCTCGGGCCTGCTCTCCTCCGCACCCTCCGTGGTCGGCAACGCCCGCAGCATCGTCACCGAATTCGACGTCTACCAGAAGGAATTGGCCCGCCTGGTGACGAACGTGACCAAGCTCTACGACGTCACCTCCACGCTCCCGGCCTACCAGCCGGACCCGACCACCATCCGGGTCCTGCACGTCTCCGACATCCATCTCAACCCGGCGAGCTGGAAGATCATCGCCTCGCTGGTGGCGCAGTACAAGGTGAACGTGATCGTCGACTCCGGCGACACCATGGACCACGGCACCACGGCGGAGAACGGCTTCCTGGACCCGATCGCCCAGCTGGGCGTGGCCTACGTCTGGGTCCGCGGCAACCACGACTCCCGTGCGACCCAGGACTATCTGGAGCGCATGAAGAACGTGCACGTCCTGGACGACGGCCGGGCACGGACCGTGGCCGGCCTGCGCTTCGCGGGCATGGGCGACCCGCAGTTCACCCCCGACCGCTCGGCCGCACCCGGCGGCGACCAGGCAGAACAGCTGGCCGGAGACCGGTTGGCCTCCGCACTGCGCGACCAGCGGGCCGCCGGGACTCCGGTGGACGTCGCCATCGCGCACGAGCCCTCGGCGGCCCGGGAGACGGACGGCGAAGTGCCGATCGTCCTGGCCGGCCACCTCCACCACGAGCAGACGGAGGTCTTGCGGTACGGCACCCGGCTGCGCGTCGAGGGATCGACCGGCGGCAGCGGCCTGCGTGCCGTGGAGGGCAAGTACCCGGACCCGATCGAAGCCTCGATCCTCTACTTCGACCGGGACACCCGGCGCCTCCAGGCATGGGACGAGATCGAACTGGGCGGACTCGGCCTGACCACCGCCGAGGTCAGCCGCCATCTCCCGGAGGAGAACCTGCCCGGCGCGAGCCCGGCCACGCCGTCTCCCGGCACCCCCACACCGCCCACGGCCCCCTCCCGGACCCCCGCCCCCTCCGCCTCGTAAACCGTTTTGGCGATACCCCCCGCCATCCCATATGCTTCTCACGTCCCCGACGCGCTGAGAAGCGCCCAGGCGGGCCGATAGCCCTCATCGTCTAGCGGCCTAGGACGCCGCCCTTTCAAGGCGGTAGCACGGGTTCGAATCCCGTTGGGGGCACGCAATTCGTTACATATATGAATTTATTCGCATATGTAAATATGGTCCTGTGGAGCAGTTTGGAGTGCTCGCCACCCTGTCAAGGTGGAGGCCGCGGGTTCAAATCCCGTCAGGACCGCTGAGGTTCCTCGTGAATCTCGTGGCTGGGTAGCTCAGTTGGTACGAGCGATCGCCTGAAAAGCGATAGGTCGCCGGTTCGATCCCGGCCCCAGCCACCACCTTGAGAACGTCCCGGGTGGCATGCCGTCCGGGACGTTCTCGTTGCATACGCCAGCAAGGGCCCACTCATGGCGGCAGTCGACCCCGAGGGTTTCCGGTGCTGACACGGTGCTGACGTATGCACCGGAGTGCCGTGATTCCGGGCTGCCGAGCCCCTCCCGCTCCCGCGCAGAACCCGTGCTCCTCCGGAGTACGAGGCCGAGCCGCAGCACCGCGTACCGGTGGCGCTCGGGAGCTGCCGCTCCGCGAGGGCGACCAGGTGCACACCGGTGACCAGTCGCACGAACCCCTTGACGAGCGTCGGCAGCGGACCGGAAGCGACAGATCCACTCGTGGGTCTTGCGCAGGGAAGGCATCGATCGAGATGACGCATCCGGCACGGTGAACTACCGTGCCGCCGTGGATCAGTTGACCCCCCAAGACCCTGTCCGAATAGGTCCGTACCGTCTGATCTCCCGGCTGGGTGAGGGAGGCATGGGACTGGTGTACCTGGGCCGTTCCGATGCCGGGCGCACCGTCGCGGTCAAGGTCGTCCAGGCGGAGCACGCTCAGCATCCGGAATTCCGCCAGCGGTTCGCCCGCGAGGTAGCGGCCGCCCGGCGGGTGGGCGGCGCCTGGACAGCGGCCGTGCTCGACGCCGACACCGACGCCGCCGTTCCCTGGGTGGCGACGCAGTACGTTCCCGGGCCCGACCTGACCCGTGTGGTGGGCCGTGACTTCGGGCCGTTGCCCGAGGATTCCGTGCGGATACTGGCCCATCGCCTCGCGCTCGCCCTGACCGCGGTGCACGGCGCGGGCCTGATCCACCGGGACCTCAAACCGTCCAACGTGCTGGTGACGGTGGACGGGCCGCGCGTGATCGACTTCGGTATCGCGCGAGCCATGGACACGCTCGGCCCGGACAGCCTGCTCACGCGTACCGGCATGCTGATCGGGTCCCCGGGTTTCATGTCGCCCGAGCAGGTGCGCGGACTCGAACTCACCGCTGCCAGCGACGTGTTCTGCCTGGGCGCGGTCCTCGTGTACACCGCCACGGGGCGGCTGCTGTTCGGTGCCGGGGGCACCGGACTCAACGCCCATCTGTTCCGGGTCGCCGAGGACGCGGCGGACCTGACCGGGGTCCCGGAGTCGCTGCGGGATCTCGTCGGCGCGTGCCTCGCCAAGGACCCGGCCGAGCGCCCCACCCTCCAGGAGGTCGCCGACCGGACCGCCTCGGGCGCCGACGAGGTATGGCTGCCGAGCGCGATCCTGGCCCAACTGGGCCGCCACGCCGCCCACTTGCTGGACTTCGCACCCCAGACGTCAGCCGGACCCGCTCCGGCCGGGTCACCATCGAACCCACCCGTACGACCCGGGCGGCTGCAGCCCTCCGTCTCCCCGCAGACCCTGTACACACCCACCGCTGCGGCGCCCCCGGAGGCCCCGCGCACCTTCGGGCCGCCCCCGGCCATGGACGAGGACCCCGCACGCCCGTCTCCCGCCCCGACCCGGGCGCCGGATCCACGCCGCTGGCGAGGCCTGGCCGCCACGGTGTTCGCCCAGCTCGTCGTGGTCCTCGACGCCGCGAGTCTGCACGCGGCGGCCCCTTCCCTCGCCCGCGACCTCGCCATGCTCACCACGGACTCGCTGTTCGCCGCCTACGGTGTGGCCTTGGTCGCACTGCTGCTGCTCGGCGGACACCTCGCGGACCGGCTGGGCCGCAAACGGACACTCATGACGGGGCTGTCTGCAGTAGCGGTGGCAGCGGTTGTCGGCGCGCTCGCCCCGAGCCCCGGCCTACTCATTGCGGCCCTCGCCTTGCAGGGCGCCGGTGCCGCGCTGGTGGCACCCGCCGCGCTCGCGCTGGTGACGGCCCACTTCGTCGAACCCAAGGAGCGTGGCCGGGCCTTCGGTATCTACGCCGCGGTCACGTTCGGCGGCTGGCCCGTGGGGTTGGCCTGGGGCGGGGTGATATCCGAGTCCGTGGGCTGGCGCAGCTGCCTGTACGCCAACGTCCTCCTCGTACTGATCGCCCTCCTCATCGCGGCCAACCGGGTGCACGACCGCGCGGGGCCCGGCGGAGACGGACCCGGGCTCGCAACGCCGAGCCTGCTGTTCGGCTCCGCGGGCGCCCTGCTCACGGGCTTCGAGTTGTACGGGGTGGGCCATCACAGCTGGGCAGCCCCCTCGGCCCTGGCTCCGCTCGGCATCGGCGTCATCCTGCTCGCGATGGCGGGCGTTCCGCACGCCGCGCGCGCATTCGCCCGCCATCGCGACCGGATCGGCAGCCTGGTCGTCCTGTGGCTGGGCACGGCGGGCCTGTTCGCGCTCTTTCCTGTGATGTCGCTCTCTCTGGGGCCTGCCATGGGCTTGTCGCCGGCAGCGGCCGGCGTGGCCGTGCTGCCAGCGGGCGTTGCCTTCGTCATCGGCGCCACCCGGATAGCCCCCGGCCTGCTGCAGCGCATGGCGCCGCGAAGGCTGATCGCGGCGGGCCTGCTGGCGGCCGCCGTGGGGCTGCTGCCCCTGGGCGGCATCGGATCCGGCAGGGCGTTCGCCTTCGTGCTGACCGGGTCGGTGCTGGCCGGACTCGGTCTGGGTACGGCCATGGCGCCGCTGTTCTCCGTGGCCACGGCGGGCCCGGCGGACCGGGGCCGCGGCGGTGTCGCGGCGGTGACCACCACCGCCCTCCAGTTGGGCACGGCCCTCGGCGTCGCCCTGTTCAGCCGCGCCGAGGTCCCCACCCGGGAAGGCCTCGACACCAGTGCCCTGTACGGCGCCGCCGGCCTCGCCCTCGTCGCGGGCCTCTGCGCGGCGGTGCTGATCACGACCGCCGCCCCGGCGGGCTCCCGGACCCTCGCCCAGGCAGGCTCGCGCCTCCCCGAGTAGCGCAGCACCGGCCGAGGTCGACTCGTCGCGAGGGTTCGCCCGCCGTGTCGCCGGCCGCGCCGCGGGGATGGACACCGGTTCACGTGCATCACATGAGCGCCACCGGCGACGAGAAGAAGGCTGTGCATCCTTCGGCGCCCGGTCCGTCGCGGCCCCGTCCAAGTCCCGGTACGGAGCGGGTGCCCCTCACCCGGTCACGGCCGTCATGGCCGCCACGATGCGTGGCAGAAGTACGGCGTTGGCACTGCCGAGTGACACCCTCACCGCCTGTGGTCGGCCCTGCTCGTGGATCCAGACCAGGCCGTTCGCGACCTCGACACCGGTCAGCGAGCGCCAGTTGGCATCCATGACCCCGCGCAGCGTGAGCCCGTCGCGGTGCACGCGCACCTCGCCGACGGTGATCGACCCGCCCCGCCGGATGAGGTCGAGGTACTTCGCCAGGAGCCGGGGTTCGATGATGCGCTGGACGAAGTCGACGAGGGCCAGCCACTCCGCGGGGTCCGTGGGCCGCTTCCCGCCCCTGCTCCAGCTCAGATTGCGCAGGCCTTCCGGCGAGTCCGTGTACGTGCCCACGCCGAAGGTGTACGTGGTGGTGTACATGGACGGAAACAGGAAGCCCTGGTGCTTGGTACGGGAGACCGGATACCGGACCCACTCGACCTCGTCCCAGTCCAGCGTGTGCCGCCCGTAGGTGATGCGGTGCCGGTCGGCAACCATATGCGTCGACCAACCGACCTTGCTGTCCACGAAGGGGCGCTCGGCCGGCTCGGGACGCGGGCGCTCCACCTGCGCAGGCTCCACACGCGCGGGTTCCGGACGCGCGGGTTCCGGACGCGCGGGTTCCGGACGCGCAGGTTCCGGACGCGGGCGCTCAGCACGCGCGCCGCGTGCTCCCGTATAGCCCGTCAGCCATGTCGGCACCTCGGTCCGCGGGTAGGCGGCGAGGTCGTTGCGGTAGTGCGACGGGGCGAGCAACTGACCGTCGGGCAGGCGCTCGTCACCGTAGTCGTACTCGGTGGAGACCTGCGCACGCCCGTCCGCAGCCTTGGTGACGTTGAGCAGCAGGCGCAGCCACGGGCCGGCCGGCATGGCGGCCGCGAGGTGCCGCTGGCGGCGTACGAGAAGTGCGATCTGCTCGGGGACCCGTACGTCCATCGGCCGTTCGCGGTTCCAGAACGACACGTCGGCCGTCTCGGCGGACACCGTGCACGAGAAGACCGCGGTCATGCGGTCCCACTGCGCCGGCCCGAGCAGGGCCAGTTGCTGCGCAGTCTCATGGGTGAGCGCGGATACCCGGCCCGCGATCAACTCTTCGGACGGGGCGGAGACGACGGTGAATCCCGCGACGGCGCCCGGCTGCCCCGACCGGGCGTCGAGGCGCTCGAACTCCTCCTTGAGGCCGTTCATGAACGACTCCTCGACGGGTGCGCGCCGTACGAAGGCCTCCTCGGCTGTGAACAGGGCCCGTACCTGTTCGGGTGGGATCGCGGTGGTGACCTCCTTGATCCGCCCCACGTCGCTGATCAGGAACACGGATCGGTCGAGCGGCAGGTCGAGGAAGGCCATCGGGTCGCTGTCATCGATGTCGACGGGTGTGTACACGCTCCACCCGGCGGCGAACCGGTCCGCCTCCAGGCCGTGCACCGGATAGTCGAGACCGCGCGCGCTGATGTGTTCCTGGACCAGGACGACGGCGCGCGCCGCGTCGATGCGCCCGCCGGCCCCCGCCGCAGGAGCCTTGCCGAGCGGATGGCTCTCATCCGTCCCGTCGGGCCCCGGATAGTGGTGGGTGAGGTCGAACCACAGACGCAGCTCGTCGGCGGTCACGGCGTCGGTACCGGCGCACACGAGGTCCCAAGTCCCGCCATGGTCACGGGCATAGAGACTCACGGACGCGTCCTGGGCCACGGCCACGTAGTCGCACGCGTGGAGGTCGCCGTACGAGGCGACCACTGCCAGCGGGGGCGGGGTGGTGCGGGCCTCCTGCGCGATCGGCTCACCTCCGACTCCGACGGCGGTCAACACATGGCGGGTCATCAGCACGGCTCCCTTCGCCACCTCAAACGGTGACCGTAGCCCAAGGCGACCATCATGGAGAAGGGGAGCGACCGCTCGCTCCGGTGCGCTCGGTCCGTGTTTGCTGCGGCCGTGAGGGCCGGGCCGTCGGGATGGGCCGTAGACAGTCACGTTCGCACATTTGTGCGACGACTGTGGCCCTGTCGACGCCCTCGCAGTCGTGCCCTCCATCGGAAACCGACCCACCCCACACCCGCTTCAGACTCTGGCGGCCGTTCCGCTCCCCCGGATCCACCGTGCACGATCCCGGAGAGCTGTGTGCGCACACGTGATGTGGCCGGTCACTTCCGCTCCGGAGGATCGCCTCTGCGACCGGTGCCCGTCTCCCCGGCAGGCGTGGCCCCTCGCCTCCGGCATCGACCCCCACGCCTAGCCGCCGGCTACACCGCCGCACCTGGTGGAGCAACGCCGGATATGGCCGGCCCGTCATCACTTGGACGAGCTGCCCCGGCCTGAGCCTGAGGTCCGCCGACCCCACGGGCCGCCTGCGGGCCGCACAGGCGCTGGTGGCCGTGCTGACATGTCAGCAGGGGACCCGGATCGAGGCGGACCGAGCGGGACTCAGGAGGACGGAAACAGGTGGATTGTCCCGGTTCTCCGGCAAAGCTGCAGGTCAGCGCGATAACGATGTCGGGTTCGAATCCCGTTGGGGTCACGCAACACGGTGTGCAACACTGTTGCACACCACGCAAGGTCCTGTGGAGCAGTTTGGAGTGCTCGCCACCCTGTCAAGGTGGAGGCCGCGGGTTCAAATCCCGTCAGGACCGCCAGGGTTTCACGTGAAACCCAGTGGCTGGGTAGCTGCTCTGGTGCTGTAACCGGGTCCAACCGGCCCCGGGCGTACACAAATGGCCGGACATCAGGCCGCATCAGGCCGGAACCTACCGCTCGGAGGCACCAAAGCGATGGAGTTCCACCTGGACTCCGCGTTGCCGGGCCAGCTCCGCGATGCCCTCCACGGCATCCGCCAGCGCGACCCGGAGCCGGTCGAGCTCAGGCCGGCGCCGCTCCCTGTCGGGTGCGGCGTCGACTGCCCGCCAGGCTGCACGGTACGCCTCCTCCAGCGGACCGACCCTCTCGTCATACGCGATTATTTCGTCCAGCGAGAGGGCCGGTCGGCGGCTCCGTACGGTGGCCATGTCCAGCTGAGCGGTGACCGAGATGAGGTCACCGACCAGCCGCACGTGGGCCACGCCGATCTTCCGACTCAGCAAGATGTCGGCCAGCACCGCGTTCCAATGCTCTTCTCCGTCCAACATCAGTTCCCCATCTCCCTCATTCGAGCGAGTCTCGCGGCAGGACCACTCCAAGACGGCGAACCTATCCGCTCACAGCACCAGACGTGCCCGCTGCGTGCCCGATGGAGCGGGACCACAGGGGGACCGGCGGAGAACCACGGTCAATCCGACGCAAGCTCCCAGGTCAGGACAGCCGCAGGTCAGGCAGCATCCGCGTACGGGATCTTCCGAACCGGGCGCACCTGACGGCAGCCTGCCGGCAACGGCAGCGAACGCCGCTGCACGCAGAGCCCGCCAGTTCCCCCGGCGCGTCGGTGTCGCCCGAGTCGGTGGACGGTGGCGGTTGAGGTGGGCGAATCCGGGCGGGGCCGGTCGTTCAACTCGGTTTCCGGGCCGCCTCGGTCGGTGGCCGGCGGTCCTGGAGTCGTCCGCGCCGAACCAAGTCAGCGTGTGGTGGTAATCGGGGCAGGGTTAAATCGTTCGCCATCGATTTCCCCGGGATGAGATCCTGGACGGCGTATGTCTGCATATCCTGCTCCCGCCCCAGGCGCCCTGGCCCCCCGGCTGACCGAGTTGTCGCTGCGTGACGCGCACCGACTCGGGCGGCGGCTGGAAGGTGCGCGCAAGATCCGTAAGCCGGAGGCGCGTGCCACCGTCCTCGTCGAGATCGAGGCGGACATCGCACGGGCCGAGGAGCGTGCCACCGCACGCCGGGCACGCGTACCGGACGTCTCGTACCCCGAACAGCTGCCGGTCAGCCAGAAGAAGGACGAGATCGCCGAGGCCATCCGCGATCACCAGGTCGTGATCATCGCCGGTGAGACGGGTTCCGGCAAAACCACGCAGATCCCCAAGATCTGCCTGGAGCTGGGCCGCGGGGTGCGCGGGATGATCGGGCACACCCAGCCCCGCCGGATCGCGGCGCGCACGGTCGCCGAGCGGGTGGCCGACGAGCTGAGGACGCCCCTGGGGGAGTCGGTCGGCTGGAAGGTGCGTTTCACCGACCAGGTGAACCAGGACGCCACCTTCATCAAGCTCATGACGGACGGCATCCTGCTCGCCGAGATCCAGACCGACCGCGAGCTGCGCGCCTACGACACGATCATCATCGACGAGGCCCACGAGCGGTCGCTGAACATCGACTTCCTGCTCGGGTACCTGGCACAGCTGCTGCCGCGGCGGCCGGACCTGAAGGTCGTCATCACCTCGGCGACCATCGATCCGGAGCGGTTCTCACGGCACTTCGGCGACGCGCCGATCGTCGAGGTCAGCGGCCGGACGTACCCGGTGGAGGTGCGCTACCGGCCGCTGCTTGAGGAATACGTCGAGGACGCAGCGGACGCAGCGGACACAGCGGACACAGCGGACGCCGACCGGGACCAGATCACCGCGATCACGGACGCGGTGGGGGAGCTGATGGCGGAAGGCCCGGGCGACGTCCTGGTCTTCCTGTCCGGTGAGCGGGAGATCCGGGACACCGCGGACGCGCTGGAGAAGAAGAAGACACCGCGCGGCGCCGGCGCCGACTGGCAGCGCACGGAGATCCTGCCGCTCTACGCCCGGCTCTCGCACGCCGAGCAGCACCGGGTCTTCCAGCCGCACTCCGGCCGCCGGATCGTGCTGGCGACCAACGTCGCCGAGACCTCCCTCACCGTGCCGGGCATCAAGTACGTCATCGACCCGGGCTTCGCCCGCATCTCCCGGTACAGCCACCGTACGAAGGTGCAGCGGCTGCCCATCGAGCCGGTCTCCCAGGCGAGCGCGAACCAGCGCAAGGGCCGCTGCGGCCGTACGTCCGACGGCATCTGCATCCGGCTGTACTCCGAGGACGACTTCAACGCCCGGCCGGAGTTCACCGACGCCGAGATCCTGCGTACGAACCTGGCGTCCGTCATCCTGCAGATGACCGCGGCGGGCCTCGGCGACATCGAGAAGTTCCCGTTCATCGACCCGCCGGACCACCGCAACATCCGTGACGGCGTGCAGCTGCTCCAGGAGCTGGGCGCGCTCGACCCGGTCCAGAAGGAGCCCCGCAAGCGGCTGACGCAGACCGGCCGGAAGCTGGCCCAGCTGCCCGTCGACCCGCGGCTGGCCCGGATGGTCCTGGAGGCCGACCGCAACGGCTGTGTGCGCGAGGTCATGGTCATAGCGGCCGCGCTGTCCATCCAGGACCCGCGGGAGCGCCCCGCGGACAAGCAGACCCAGGCCGACCAGCAGCACGCCCGGTTCAAGGACGAGACGAGTGACTTCCTCGCCTACCTCAACCTGTGGCGCTACGTCCGGGAGCAGCAGAAGGAACGGGGTTCTTCGTCGTTCCGCCGGATGTGCAAGCAGGAGTTCCTGAACTTCCTGCGCATCCGCGAGTGGCAGGACATCTACACACAGCTGCGGACCGTCGCGAAACAGATGGACATCCACCTCAACGAGGAGGACGCCTCCGACGACCTGATCCATGTGTCGCTGCTCGCGGGTCTGCTCTCGCACATCGGCATGAAGGACGTGAAGACCACCGGCGGGGAGAGCGGGAAGGGCACCGGGAAGAACGAGTACCTGGGCGCCCGCAACGCGAAATTCGCGATCTTCCCGGGTTCCGCGCTGTTCAAGAAGCCGCCGCGGTTCGTGATGTCGGCGGAGCTGGTGGAGACGAGCCGGCTGTGGGCGCGGGTCAACGCCAGGATCGAGCCGGAATGGGTCGAACCGCTCGCCGCGCACCTGGTGAAGCGGACGTACGGCGAACCGCACTGGGAGAAGGACCAGGCGGCGGTGATGGCGTACGAGAAGGTGACGCTGTACGGCCTACCGATCGTCGCGGACCGCAAGGTCAACTACGGCCGGATCGACCCGGAGGCGAGCCGCGAGCTGTTCATCCGCAACGCGCTCGTCGAGGGCGACTGGCGCACCCCTCACAAGTTCTTCGCGGACAACCGCAAGCTGCTCAGCGAGGTCGAGGAGCTGGAGCACCGGGCGCGGCGCCGGAACATCGTCGTGGACGACGAGACGCTGTACGACTTCTACGACCAGCGCGTGCCGGAGCAGGTGGTGTCCGGGGCGCATTTCGACTCCTGGTGGAAGCAGAAGCGGCACGAGCAGCCGGACTTCCTCGACTTCGAGCGGGAGATGCTGATCCGTGAGTCGGCGGAGGCGGTCACGAAGACCGACTATCCGGACTCCTGGCGTCAGGGCCCGCTCAAGTTCCGGGTGACGTACCAGTTCGAGCCGGGCGCGGACGCGGACGGCGTCACCGTGCACATTCCGCTCCAGGTGCTCAACCAGGTCACGGCCGAGGGCTTCGACTGGCAGATCCCGGGCCTGCGGGAAGAGGTGGTCATGGAGCTGATCCGGTCGCTGCCGAAACCGATCCGGCGGCATTACGTGCCCGCGCCGAACTATGCGAAGGCGTTCCTGGAGCGGGCCGTGCCCCTGCAGGAGCCGTTGCCGGTCACGATGGCGCGTGAGCTGAAGCGCATGGTGGGGGTGCCGATCGAGGCGGACGACTTTGACTGGTCGAAGGTCCCCGACCACTTGAAGATCACGTTCCGTATCGTCGACGAGCGGCGTCGCGGGCTCGCGGAGGACAAGGACCTGGAGGCGCTGCGGCTGCAGCTGAAGCCGAAGGCCAGAAAGGCGCTTTCGCAGGCCGCGGCGGCGACCGCGGAGCGGACCGGCGTCGCGTCGCTGGAGCGCTCGGGTCTGACCGACTGGACGATCGGTTCGCTGACCCGCGTCTTCGAGACACGCCGGGCCGGACAGCCGGTCAAGGCGTATCCGGCGCTGGTGGACGACGGCGACACGGTGTCCGTGCGGCTGTTCGACACGGAGGCGGAGCAGGCCGAGGCGATGTGGCGGGGCATGCGCCGGCTGATCCTGCGCAACATCCCGGTGAACCCGGCGAAGTTCGCCGCCGACCGGCTGACGAACCCGCAGAAGCTCGCCCTGTCCGCGAACCCGCACGGCTCCGTGCAGGCACTGTTCGACGACTGCGCGATGGCCGCGGCGGACCGGCTGATCGCCGATTTCGGCGGCCCGGTGTGGGACGAGGAGTCGTACCGGAAGCTGTACGACAAGGTGCGCGCGGAGATCGTCGACACGACCGTCCGCGCGGTCGGCCAGGTGCAGCAGGTGCTGGCCGCCTGGCAGTCGTGCGAGCGCCGTCTGAAGGCGGTGCGCAGCCCCGCCCTGCTGCCGAACCTGGCGGATGTCAGGGCCCAGCTGGACGGGCTGGTGAAGCCCGGTTTCGTGACCTGGGCGGGGGTGCGGCGGCTGCCCGATCTGCTGCGCTATCTGGTGGCGGCGGACCGCCGGCTCCAGCAGATGGCGACGGGCGTCCAGCGGGACAGCACGCGGATGGCGAAGGTGCACGAGATGCAGGACGAGTACGCGTGGCTGCTGGAGCAGTTCCCGCAGGGCCGTCCGGTGCCCGCCTCGGCTCTGGACATCCGGTGGATGATCGAGGAGCTGCGGGTCAGCTATTTCGCGCACGCCCTCGGGACGGCGTACCCGGTCTCGGACAAGCGGATCGTGAAGGCGATCGACGCGGCCGTACCGTAGTCGCGTTGCCACGCTGGGTGAGTTCGACCAAGGGACGCGCCCTCCTGTAGAGTCTCTTCTCGCAGCGCAACGCACGAATGGCGCCGCGGATCTCCCCCAGTTTTCAAGGCTTCTGGGAGGGATCGTCTGGTCCTGTGGAGCAGTTTGGAGTGCTCGCCACCCTGTCAAGGTGGAGGCCGCGGGTTCAAATCCCGTCAGGACCGCAGTACGGAAGGGCCCGCCCCGGGTGAGGGGCGGGCCCTTCTCGGGTTCCTGCGGCTCCGTGCGGCCATTCCCCCTTCCCGGCCGCTCTCCTGCCGCCGCGCCGCTTGTACCAGCCGCGCCACCCTTGTGCGACCGCCGCGCCTACGGCTCCTGCGCGCCGAGTCGCCGGCTTCCACGCGCCGCACCGCCGACTCCCGCACCGCCGGCCCCCACATCCCCGCGCCACCCCCACGCCGTCCCGCCGCCTGGCCGGTTCGCGCGGCCGGTTCGCGCGGCCGGTTCGCGCGGCCGGATGGGGCCGGGGCGGCCTTGACGGCGTCACATTCCGCGGGTACCCAGAGAAGAGGGCCCGCTCCCCTCGTACGGGCCCGTGGAGGTGGCACATGGCCGCAGTTGCCAGGCACGAGACACGGGCGCTCCTGCGGGCGCATCTGGCGGCTGCCACGTCCTACCGGCATCTGACCCGCCACTGCGCGGTCTGCCACCGTCTGCTGCGCCTGGCGATGGATTCCGCCCCGTCGGCCGCCGCAGTCCCCAAGGACGCCACCACGGACGAGAGCGCCCTCCCGGCATGACCGCCGTCGGCCCAACAGCCGTACCACCGTGGGCCGGTGGGGCACCGAGGAGCGCTTCGGCGCGAGCCGCGGACAGGGCTCCTAGCGCACACAGACCGGCGGCAACAAGATCCTGAACATGTGACGGGTGTCACCGAAGGAGTTTTTGAAAAGGTAGCGCTTACGTCCGCCCTACAACTAGTCGATTTAATATGTGCAATTGCACCACTCTTCCGCCTCGTTCGCGGCGGTTCCGACACCCCTCCCCAGACTCCGACAAGGCCGCTCACCAACCCGCGCCGTTCCGGCCGCCGGCGCACAAAAAAGATCGCGCTGGACCCGGCGGAGTCCAGCGCGATCTACGACGCACCCTGTGTCACTGCCTAGAACATGTGCGATCGGCCTGGGCGTGGGCCCTGTTGGGGCAGGTCCCGCGTCGCTTGGAACTAGGGTTCGGGCGCCGCAGCCAGTTGGGGGACCAGCCGTTTTGCCCGGTTATGGAGTTGTTCAGGCTTCGCTGCGCTGCTGCGGAATGCCCGCGAGCAGTGCGCGGACCTCAGCCTCGCGGTAGCGGCGGTGCCCGCCGAGCGTACGGATGGACGTGAGCTTTCCGGCCTTCGCCCACCGCGTGACCGTCTTCGGGTCGACGCGGAACATCGTGGCGACCTCAGCCGGGGTCAGCAGCGGCTCGGCATCAGGGGTGCGAGCGGTCATGAGCGGCCTCCTCGGGAGAACCGACGTTCTCGGTTCTTTCCTCTAAATTCTGCACCTTGACCCGCGTTGCCCGATATGGCGGACGCGAGTCGAGTCGGTTATAGGACGAACGGCTTGTCCTCGGCACTACAACTACACCATCTGTCCAGCCGCGTCGGCCAAACCGATGGAATTGCCCTCCCAGGTGTTCATCAGCGACGGAAGCCGATGGACCATGTCATAGCGGACAGTCACGCAGGTGTGACGATCAGTCACACTGGCGTTCAGCTGTCACCAGACCCCCCTAAAGCGAGCAATGCGGAGCACTTCCCGGACTCCTTGTCCTATTTTGGCACGAGGAGGGGTAAGAGACGCAAGAGCCGCTTAAGTGCGGTCCATCACCTTTGCGGGATCTTGATGACCCTTGGGGTAAAAGGCCGGATCAGGACCAACGTCCCATCAGGTAGGGAAGTGCCGTCGACCGTACGACGTCCCCGCCGTCACGGCCGTGACCCAGATCACTTTTGACACTTCGTCAGTTTGCGGAGCGGAGATCCCGGACCGTCCGCCAGCGCTCCACGAGCCGGGCGTACGCCTCACCCGCGGCCTCCCCGTCGCCCCGGCGCAGCGCGTCGATGCCCTCGGCCACGTCCGCGGCCGAGTGGTCCCCGGCCAGTTCACCCGGCGGCACCGCGTGCACCAGACCGCCGTAGTCCAACTCCACCAGCGAGCGCGGATGGAACTCCTCCAGCCAGCGTCCGACGTCCAGCACGCCGTCGATCAACGGCCCCTCGTCGACCGCCTCCTTGAGCGTGCGCAGCGCCCGCGCCACCCGGCGCCGGGCCTGCACCATCGGCGTGCGGTAGCGCAGCAGCGGCGGTGCCTTCTCGTCCGTGCCCTCGGCGTACTCCCGCTCCTCGTCGGCGACCAGGACGAACCAGCTCAGCGGCACCTGCCAGGTGGCCGTGCGGATCCACGGCCGGGCGTCGGGGTTGCGGACCAGCCAGCGCTCGTAGTCCTGGGCGGCCTGGCGGCGCACGACCGGCGGCAGCACCGCGTCCAGGACCGCCTGCGGCAGATCCCCGGCCAGTTCCCCCAGCGCCTCCCAGCCCCGCAGCCGGGTACGCCAGGGGCAGACGCAGACCACTCCGTCGACCTCCAGCACGAACGCGTCACCGCTCTCGTGCACCGGCACCGGGATGGGCGGGGTGGGCAGCAAGTCGGCCAGGGAGCGGCGCAGTTCGTCCTGGTAGGACGGGCGGTCGGGGCGGCGGGCGTAGCGGGCCCAGTGGCCGCGCTCCGGCTCCGGGAAGGCGGCCAGCGGCTCGTACACACGCAGGTACGCCGCATAGGGGACGATCACCGAGGACACCTTGGGCACGCCTGCTCCCTCCCCATCGGACCCTGCTCGAAACCCGTGCGCGGCCCGCGCGCGGACCCCGCCCGAGCCGCGCTCGAACGGACGGGAACCACTGCAAATCGTGCCACGCCCTGGGGCCAGCCGACGACGCGCCGAAGTGATCCTGAACACTGTACGGATGGCGGGCGGCCCAGGCTCTACGCTCGTGCCACGGCACCCCGCCACCCCTACGGGAGCCGCGTCTCCACCCGCCGCTACTTACCCGGGAGTCACCACAGTGACCGACGTGACCAACGGCGTCCTGCACACCCTGTTCCACTCGGACCAAGGTGGACATGAGCAAGTCGTGCTCTGTCAGGACCGTGCCAGCGGACTCAAGGCCGTCATCGCCCTCCACTCCACCGCCCTGGGTCCCGCGCTCGGCGGAACCCGCTTCTACCCGTACGCGAGCGAGGAGGAGGCCGTCGCCGACGCCCTGAACCTCGCACGCGGAATGTCGTACAAGAACGCCATGGCCGGACTCGACCACGGCGGCGGGAAGGCCGTGATCATCGGCGACCCGGAGCGGGACAAGACCGAGGCACTGCTGCTCGCCTACGGGCGCTTCGTGGCCTCGCTCGGCGGGCAGTACGTCACCGCCTGCGACGTCGGCACCTACGTGGCCGACATGGACGTGGTGGCTCGCGAGTGCCGCTGGACCACCGGCCGCTCCCAGGAGAACGGCGGCGCGGGCGACTCCTCCGTACTCACCGCCTTCGGCGTCTACCAGGGCATGCGCGCCTCGGCCCAGCACCTCTGGGGCGGCCCTTCGCTGCGCGGGCGCCGGGTCGGCATCGCGGGCATCGGCAAGGTCGGCCGGCATCTGGTGCGGCACCTGCGGGACGAGGGCGCCGAGGTCGTGATCACGGACGTGCGCGAGGACGCCGTACGCCACATCCTCGACCGCTACCCCAAGGGCGTGACCGCGGTCGCCGACACCGAGGCGCTGATCGGGGTCGAGGGCCTGGACGTGTACGCCCCCTGCGCGCTCGGCGGCGCGCTCAGCGACACCAGCGTGCCCGTGCTCACCGCCAAGGTGGTCTGCGGAGCCGCCAACAACCAGCTCGCCCACCCGGGCGTGGAGAAGGACCTCGCCGACCGCGGGATCCTCTACGCGCCGGACTACGTGGTGAACGCCGGCGGCGTCATCCAGGTCGCCGACGAGCTGCACGGTTTCGACTTCGACCGCTGCCAGGCGAAGGCCGCGAAGATCTTCGACACCACGCTGGCCATATTCGCACGCGCAAAGGACGACGGGATTCCGCCGGCTGCCGCGGCCGACCGGATCGCGGAGCAGCGGATGGCGGAGGCGCGCACCCGGCACTGAGCGACCCGCGGGGCGCGGGGTGCTGTGCGGTCGTACGCGTACGGGAGCCCTCGGGGCCGGGGGTGCCTGTGCGGCCCCGCACAGTGGCACGGCCCGCACCCCTTAGGGGACGGCTCCGATCGCACACACGAGCGGTACCCGCCGGGCGGAAGTTGGAGAGAACTCTCACTTCGTCCGGCGGGTCGCCCCCCGATAAGTGGTTAAAATCGCCATTGACCAGCGAGGACGGGGCGCCTCGAAGGTCCGGTGCACACGCGCGTACTGCGGGCGACGTACCGTATGGGCGCGGGCTCAGGTACCGTGGGAGCCCTACGGACCGGCCTCTCTGCGGAGAGTCCGTTCCGGATCATGAACGCGTGTCAGACTCTGGGGCCGTCGAGCCCCGTCGTTGAGGGGGTCGAGCCATGGGGCGCGGCCGGGCCAAGGCCAAGCAGACGAAGGTCGCCCGCCAGCTGAAGTACAACAGCGGTGGGACGGACCTCTCACGCCTGGCCGAGGAGCTGGGCGCATCGACGTCGAACCAGTCGCCGAACGGCGACCGCTTCGAGGAAGATGGGCAAGACGAGGAATTGTATTCACGCTACGCCGACCTCTATGAGGACGACGACGAGGAGGACGAGGACGGCCAGTCCTCGCAACACCGTCGCGGCGCGTGACGCTTGCAGCAGCGGTCCAGCCGCTTCTACCCGGTCCGGGGCGCTTAGCGCCGGGCCGGGTTTCGTGCTGTCGTCACAGGCACCCGGCCCCGCATGGTCGCCGGACGGGGACTACGCGTAGTCGCCCACCAGTTCCGCACCCGTGGTGTGCTCGCCCCGGTCGGTGATCTCACCGGCCACCCAGGCCGGCACCCCGCGGTCGGCCAGGGTCGCCAGCGCCACGTCCGTCGACTCGGCCGGCACCACCGCGATCATGCCGACGCCCATGTTGAGCGCCCGCTCCAGCTCCAGGCGTGCCACGTCACCGACGTTGCCCACCAGGTCGAAGACCGGGCCGGGGGTCCAGGTGGAGCGGTCCACGACCGCGTGCAGGCCGTCCGGGATCACCCGGGCCAGGTTGGCGGCGAGCCCGCCGCCGGTGATGTGGCTGAAGGCGTGCACCTCGGTGGTGCGGATCAGGGCCAGGCAGTCCAGCGAGTAGATCCTCGTCGGCTCCAGGAGTTCTTCGCCGAGGGTGCGGCCGAACTCCTCGACCCGGGCGTCGAGGGACAGCCGGGCCTGGTTCAGCAGCACGTGACGGACCAGGGAGTACCCGTTCGAGTGAAGCCCGGACGCTGCCATGGCGATCACCGTGTCACCCGTGCGGATGCGATCCGCGCCCAGCAGCCGGTCGGCCTCCACGACGCCCGTACCGGCGCCGGCGACGTCGAAGTCGTCCTCGCCCAGCAGCCCGGGGTGCTCGGCCGTCTCACCGCCCACCAGGGCACAGCCGGCCAGCACACAGCCCTCGGCGATGCCCTTCACGATGGCGGCGACCCGCTCGGGGTGCACCTTGCCCACGCAGATGTAGTCGGTCATGAACAGCGGCTCGGCGCCGCACACCGCGATGTCGTCCATGACCATGGCGACCAGGTCGTGGCCGATGGTGTCGTAGACGCCCAGCCGGCGGGCGATCTCGACCTTCGTGCCCACGCCGTCCGTGGCGGACGCCAGCAGCGGCCGCTCGTAGCGCTTCAGGGCCGAGGCGTCGAAGAGGCCGGCGAAGCCGCCGAGGCCGCCGAGGACCTCGGGTCGCCGGGTCTTCTTCACCCACTCCTTCATCAGCTCGACGGCGCGGTCGCCCGCTTCGATGTCGACGCCCGCGGCTGCGTAGCTGGCACCAGTGGTCTCAGGCATGACTGTGACTTTCGTGTCGTACGACAGGTGTTACGGGCGACGGATAGCGTCCACCGCGGCCGGCACGGCCGGGCCTGCGGCCAGCTCGGTCTCCAGGAGCTGCTTGCCGAGCAGCTCGGGGTCCGGCAGCTCCATCGGGTACTCACCGTCGAAGCAGGCGCGGCACAGGTCCGGCTTGGCGATGGTGGTCGCCTCGATCATCCCGTCGATGGAGATGTAGGAGAGGGAGTCGGCGCCCAGCGAGACGCCGATCTCCTCGATGCTCATGCCGTTGGCGATCAGCTCCGCGCGGGTGGCGAAGTCGATGCCGAAGAAGCAGGGCCACTTGACGGGGGGCGAGGAGATCCGGATGTGGACCTCGGCCGCGCCCGCCTCGCGGAGCATGCGGACCAGGGCGCGCTGGGTGTTGCCGCGCACGATCGAGTCGTCGACGACGACCAGGCGCTTGCCCCTGATGACTTCCTTGAGCGGGTTCAGCTTCAGGCGGATGCCGAGCTGGCGGATGGTCTGCGAGGGCTGGATGAAGGTCCGGCCGACGTAGGCGTTCTTGACGAGGCCGGCGCCGAAGGGGATCCCGCTCGCCTCCGCGTAGCCGATGGCGGCGGGGGTGCCGGACTCCGGGGTCGCTATCACCAGGTCGGCGTCGGCGGGGGCCTCCTTGGCGAGGCGGCGGCCCATCTCGACGCGGGAGAGGTACACGTTCCGGCCGGCGATGTCGGTGTCCGGGCGGGCCAGGTACACGTACTCGAAGACACAGCCCTTGGGCTTTGCTTCCGCGAATCGCGAGGACCGCAGGCCGTTCTCGTCGATGGCCACGAACTCGCCGGGCTCGATCTCCCGGACGAAGCTGGCGCCCGTGATGTCGAGGGCGGCGGTCTCGGAGGCGACCACCCAGCCGCGCTCCAGACGGCCGAGCACCAGCGGGCGGATGCCCTGCGGGTCGCGGGCCGCGTAGAGGGTGTGCTCGTCCATGAAGACGAGCGAGAAGGCGCCCCGGACCTTGGGCAGGACCGTGTGCGCGGCGTCCTCGATGGTCAGCGGCTTGCCGTCGTCGTCGACCTGGGCGGCGAGGAGCGCCGTGAGCATGTCGGTGTCGTTGGTGGCCGCGACCCGGGTCGAGCGGCCGTTGGTGTCCTTCGGCAGCTCGGCGACCATCTCGGCGAGCTGCACCGTGTTGACCAGGTTGCCGTTGTGGCCCAGGGCGATGGACCCGTGCGCCGTGGCACGGAATGTCGGCTGGGCGTTCTCCCACACGGAGGCACCCGTGGTCGAGTAGCGGGCGTGACCGACCGCGATGTGACCCTGGAGCGAACCGAGCGAGGTCTCGTCGAAGACCTGGGAGACGAGCCCCATGTCCTTGAAGACGAGGATCTGGGAGCCGTTGCTGACCGCGATTCCCGCGGATTCCTGACCCCGGTGCTGGAGGGCGTAGAGCCCGAAGTACGTGAGCTTTGCGACCTCTTCGCCCGGAGCCCAGACACCGAAGACGCCACATGCGTCCTGGGGGCCTTTCTCGCCGGGGAGCAGATCGTGATTGAGTCGACCGTCACCACGTGGCACGGCACCGAGTGTAGGCGAGATCGACCACTGGTCCGAATTGGCTAACGGCTCTCTGATGCCGCGACGGCATCGGCCCGCCCTGCCTCAAGGTTCCGCAACCGCACTGAAGCTCTCGCCGTTTTCCCTGGTCAGCGTGAGAATGCGGTGATCGATTCGGTACTCGGCCGAGCCGCCGAAAAAGCGCAGCAGGCGCCTTTCCACATGCATGAGTGAGGCGTCGCACATCATTCGGGTGGTGACGGGAGTGCCCAGAGTGATACGGGAGTCGCGGACCGTGGCATCGGCGGACACGCTGTTGCAGCCGAGGCGGCCGGTGACCTTTCCGTTGTCCTTACCGAGGACGAGGTAGGCCGTGGCGCCCCGGGGCAGGGAGGTCGCGGTGCCGTCCGCGCCGAATGCCGTGATCGTCCACTTCGTCCCGCGCAACGGGGCGTCCGGCTCGTCGGTCAGCCGGACGGTGTCCCCGGACCGGCTGGTGAGGACCAGGTCGCCGCCGCGCACCCGGGCGGTGAGCGGGTCGTCGGCGAGGGTCCGGGCGAGTATCCGCTCGAAGCCCATGGGGTCCGCCGGGCCCTTGGGGTCCCTGGGGTCCTTCGCACACGCCATCATCGTCGTCTCGGCGTTGCCGACGCGGAGCCGGTCGCCGTCGAAGGCGGCCGTGGCGCTGAACTGGTTGCAGCCGTAGCTGCCCCGGATCCGGCCGTCGGAGAACTCGGCGTAGGTGCCGGCCGGCGCGCGCCGGGTCGCACCGTCCGCGGTGACGCTGCCGACGTTCCAGTGGACGCCGGTGACGGCCTCCCGTACGGAGCCGGATCCGGAGTCGGAGCCGCCGTCCGCGCGCTCGCTGCCGCAGGCCGCGAGCGGCAGCAGGGCGACGGCGGCCAGGAGCATCGTTCGCTGCCTTTTGCTGTCCATGGTGCTTCGACGCGGCAGCCGCGCCGTCGGTTCACTACGCCATCAGCGGCAGCAGCCCGCCGAGGTCCGCACGCTCCCCGCTCGCGCTGACCTTCGCGTCCGCCAGGGCGTCCGCCCAGGCCAGCCGCCCGCCGGCCAGCCGGATCCAGGTGAGCGGGTCGGTCTCGACGACGTTCGGCGGCGTACCGCGGGTGTGCCGGGGGCCTTCGACGCACTGCACGACGGCGTACGGCGGGATGCGCACCTCGGTGGAGCCGCCGGGGGCGCGCACGGCGAGCGCGTCGGCCAGCAGCCGGGTGGCCGCGGCGAGGGCCTGCCGGTCCTGCGGCACGGTGAGGCCGGGCACGGCGGCGTTCAGGTCGTCGGTGTGGACGACGAGTTCGACGGTACGGGTGACGAGGTAGTCGGTGAGCGGCAGCGCACCCGCGTTGGTCTGAAGGAGACGGGTGCCCGGGTGGGCGTCGAGCTGAGCGCCGAGGTTCTGCTCGACCTCGGCGAGGTAGGCACCGAGGTCGGGGTGGCGCTCGGCGAGCTGCCGGGTGAACGCGTCGATGGCGGCGGCGTTGGTGGAGGTGGCGAACGGCCAGTCGAGGAGCGTGCCCTCCGGCCGCGGCGGCTCCGGCCGGTCGAGCGAGCGCCCGACGGCCGTGACCGCCATCCCGATGTGCGCGACGAGTTCGCGCACGGTCCAGTCGCCGAGCCGCGTGGGAAGGGCGAGCTGCTCGGGGCCGAGCGTGCGGGCGGCCTCCCGTACGTTGCCGAGCTGGGCGAGGACCGCCGCGCGGGTTCTGGCGGGGTCGTAGGTCCGGGTGCGCTTCTTGGCCGGTGGCATGGCGGTGAGCCTAGGCGCTCCGCGGGCAGCACCACGATCTGCCGGCGCTCTCCCCCGAATTCTCGGCTCCGCTCGAACCGGGGTACACCGCGTCAGCGCCTCGATCCCTCGAACCGCCAGTACCTGATCCGCCAGTACCTCGAACGGCCGCTTCCCCGACCCGTCAGTTCCTCAACCGCACCGCGAACGCGTACACCCGGGTGATCTGGCCACTGCTGTCGTTGTCGTCGGAGACCATGTACAGCGGGCGCCAGTCCTTGTACTTGCCGGACGTCCAGGGGGCACCGAGGGCCATGCCCTCCGCGTTGTCGACCAGCGGGTGGAGGGTCGACGACGCCCCAGTCCCAGTCCTTGGCCGTGCGCTCGTTCACACCGACCTGCCGGGCAGCCACCCGACGCGCGACACCAGCGGCCCGAAGCCGCTCGTACTCGTCCCGCCGAGAATGCCTCCGCGGCAGGCGCACCGAGCTCCGTCCGGCCTTCCTGGCCCAGCCGAAAGCGGTGTTCCGGTTCACCCCCAGCTCACACGCCACCACGGTCACATTCCCCACGACATCCAGCCGTGCAAGGAAACGCTCCCGCAACCCAGCAAGATCGTCCCGCCCAAAGCCCACAGTCCTCGCAACTCCCACAGATCACGGGTGTTGCGAGGACCGTTAGAACCCAAGAAGACGGGCGGGGCCGGCGGGGCCTTTACACGCCGACGAAGCCGGGGCTCACCGGCGAAGCCGGGGCTCACCGGCGAAGCCGAGGCTTGCCGGGCCATCCGGTCTAGGCGAGCAGCGCCGGGATGGTCCCTTCGTGGTCCTCGCGCAGTTCGGCCAGGGGCAGTTCGAACTCGCCCTGCAGCGCCACCGTGTCACCGTCCACGACACCGATGCGGGCGACCGGAAGGCCGCGGGCACCGCACATGTCGTTGAAGCGGACCTCCTCGGAACGCGGTACGGCGACGACCGCGCGGCCCGCCGACTCGGAGAAGAGGAAGGTGAAGGCGTCCAGCCCGTCGGGTACGACCAGCCGCGCGCCCTTGCCGCCGAGCAGCGCCGACTCGACGACCGCCTGGATCAGACCGCCGTCCGACAGGTCGTGCGCGGAGTCGATCATGCCGTCGCGGGAGGCGGAGATCAGGATCTCGGCCAGCAGGCGTTCGCGCTCCAGGTCCACGGCCGGCGGCAGACCGCCGAGGTGGTCGTGGACCACCTGGGACCAGGCCGAGCCGCCGAACTCCTCACGGGTGTCGCCGAGGAGGTAGAGCAGCTGGCCCTCCTCCTGGAAGGCGACCGGCGTGCGGCGGGCCACGTCGTCGATGACACCCAGCACCGCCACCACCGGCGTGGGGTGGATGGCCGCCTCACCGGTCTGGTTGTAGAGGGAGACGTTGCCGCCGGTCACCGGCGTGCCCAGCTGGAGGCAGCCGTCCGCGAGGCCGCGCACCGCCTCGGCGAACTGCCACATCACCGCCGGGTCCTCGGGCGAGCCGAAGTTCAGGCAGTCGGAGACCGCGAGGGGCTTCGCGCCGGTCGCCGCCACATTGCGGTACGCCTCCGCCAGCGCCAGCTGCGCGCCCGTGTACGGGTCGAGCTTGGCGTAACGGCCGTTGCCGTCGGTGGCGATGGCGACGCCGAGGCCGGTCTCCTCGTCGACGCGGATCATGCCGGAGTCCTCGGGCTGGGCGAGCACCGTGTTGCCCTGCACGAAGTGGTCGTACTGCGAGGTGATCCAGGTCTTGGACGCCTGGTTCGGGGAGGCCACCAGGGCGCGGACCTGCTCGCGCAGCTCCTCGCCGGTCACCGGCCGGGGCAGCTTGTTCGCGTCGTCCGCCTGGAGGTCGTCCTGCCAGGACGGGCGCGCGTACGGGCGCTCGTAGACCGGGCCCTCGTGCGCGACGGTGCGCGGGTCGACGTCGACGATCTTGCCGCCGTGCCAGTAGATCTCCAGGCGGTCGCCGTCGGTGACCTCGCCGATCACCGTGGCGATGACGTCCCACTTGGCGCAGATCTCCAGGAAGCGGTCGACCTTCTCGGGCTCGACGACCGCGCACATCCGTTCCTGCGACTCGCTCATGAGGATTTCCTCGGGCGAGAGGGTGGAGTCGCGCAGCGGCACGTCGTCCAGGGTCACCCGCATGCCGCCGGAGCCGTTGGAGGCCAGCTCGGAGGTGGCGCAGGACAGGCCCGCGGCCCCGAGGTCCTGGATGCCGACCACCAGCTTCTCCTGGAACGCCTCCAGGGTGCACTCGATGAGCAGCTTCTCCTGGAAGGGGTCGCCGACCTGGACGGCCGGCCGCTTGGAGGGCTTGGCGTCGTCGAAGGTCTCGGAGGCCAGGATGGAGGCGCCGCCGATACCGTCGCCGCCGGTCCGGGCCCCGTACAGGATGACCTTGTTGCCGGCGCCGGACGCCTTCGCGAGGTGGATGTCCTCGTGCCGCATCACTCCGATGGCACCTGCGTTGACCAGCGGGTTGCCCTGGTAACAGGCGTCGAAGACGACCTCGCCGCCGATGTTGGGCAGGCCCAGGCAGTTGCCGTAGCCGCCGATGCCGGCGACGACGCCGGGCAGCACCCGCTTGGTGTCGGGGTGGTCGGCCGCGCCGAACCGCAGCGGGTCGACGACCGCGACCGGGCGGGCGCCCATCGCGATGATGTCGCGGACGATGCCGCCGACGCCGGTGGCCGCGCCCTGGTAGGGCTCGACGTACGAGGGGTGGTTGTGCGACTCGACCTTGAAGGTCACGGCGTAGCCCTGGCCGACGTCCACGACGCCGGCGTTCTCACCGATGCCGACGAGCAGGGCGTCGGACTCGGGGGCCTTCTCGCCGAACTGCCGCAGATGCACCTTGCTGCTCTTGTACGAGCAGTGCTCGGACCACATCACCGAGTACATCGCGAGTTCGGCGCCGGTCGGGCGGCGGCCCAGGATCTCGACGACCCGCTCGTACTCGTCCTTCTTCAGTCCGAGTTCGGCCCAGGGCAGCTCGACGTCGGGGGTCTGGGCCGCGTGCTCGACGGTGTCCAGAGGAGTCCGGCTCATGCGGCCACCAGCTTCTTGAGGATCGAGGTGAAGAACGGGAGGCCGTCGGTACGGCCGGTACCGATCAGCGGCTCCACGGCGTGCTCGGGGTGCGGCATGAGGCCGACGACGTTCCCGGCCTCGTTGGTGACGCCGGCGATGTCCCGGAGCGAACCGTTCGGGTTGCCGTATCCGTCGGCGGCCTCGCCGGCGGTGACGTAGCGGAAGGCAACCCGGCCCTCGGCCTCCAGCTGGTCGAGCGTGTACTCGTCGGCGACGTACCGGCCGTCCATGTTCTTCAGCGGGATGCTGATCTCCTGGCCGTCGCGGTAGTCGCCGGTCCAGGCGGTCTGCGCGTTCTCCACCCGCAGCTTCTGCTCGCGGCAGATGAAATGCAGGTGGTTGTTGCCGAGCATCGCGCCCGGCAGCAGGTGGGCCTCGGTGAGGACCTGGAAGCCGTTGCAGATGCCGAGCACCGGAAGTCCGGCCCGCGCCTGTTCGATCACGGTCTCCATGACCGGCGAGAACCGGGAGATGGCACCGGCCCGCAGGTAGTCGCCGTAGGAGAAGCCGCCGGGCAGCACCACCGCGTCGACCTGCTTGAGGTCTTTGTCCTTGTGCCACAGGGCGACCGGCTCGGCGCCCGCGAGGCGGACCGCACGCCGGGTGTCCTGGTCGTCGAGGCTGCCCGGAAAAGTGACGACGCCAATACGAGCGGTCACTTGGCGGCCTCCGCCACTTCCGCCGCTTCTTCGACCTTGACGGTGAAGTCCTCGATCACGGTGTTGGCGAGGAAGGATTCCGCGAGTTCGTGGATGCGGGCGAGTGCGGCCTCGTCGACCGGCCCGTCAACTTCCAGTTCGAATCGCTTTCCCTGACGTACATCGGAGATGCCTTCGAAACCCAGGCGCGGCAGCGCACGCTGGACCGCCTGGCCCTGGGGGTCGAGGATCTCCGGCTTGAGCATGACGTCGACTACGACGCGTGCCACTGGCACTCCCGGTGTGTGGTGCTGAGCTGGTTCCCTCAGACTACCGGCACAAAAATTCTACGCGAGTAGAGTTGTAGGAACCTACGTGACTGCCATCACGATCCCGCATCGAAGGGGAGCATCTGTGAAAAGTTCCGGGAAAGATCCTCGGGCTGGCCCGACTAAGCTATTGCCCCCGGACACGCTGAAGGATTTAGTCGGGCTTCACATTTCATTGCCGGGCACTGTACAAATGAATTGGCAATAGCCGATACTCGGCACGTCATCACAGCTGAGCTGTATGAGTGCCGCACGAAGGGACCGATATTCGTGGCGCAGAAGGTCGTGGTCACTCTCTTTGACGACATCGACGGCTCGGAAGCGGCGGAAACCATCGCCTTCGGACTCGACGGCAAGTCGTACGAGATCGACCTGAACCAAGCCAATGCCAAGAAACTGCGTAAGGCCCTTGAGCCCTACGTGACGGCCGGCCGCAAGCGGTCGAGGTCGGGCAAGGCGTACCGGCAGACGGAGGTCGCGCCCGATCCGGCGGCCGTCCGTGCCTGGGCCCAGGCGAACAAGATGGACGTGCCCGCACGAGGCCGGATCCCCAAGAAGGTCTACGAGGCGTTCAGCGCCGCGCAGTGAGCGCGGCCGACACCCGGCCATCCGCCCCTCGGCTCAACCGACTTGCGCTGTACCCCTCCTGATCAGCTAGAGTCTGGAGCACGCCGAGGGGCGAGGCCGAAAGGCCAAAACCACCTCAGTCGTGCGGGTGTAGTTCAGTAGTAGAACATCCTCCTTCCAGGAGGAAGGCGCAGTGTGCAATTCCTGTCACCCGCTCTGCATCGCCATCTGATCCGAAGGATCAGGTAAGGTGGTGCCGCACCGGTCGGTGGGAGCCGATCGGGGGCAGTGCGGACGTAGCTCAGTTGGTAGAGCGCAACCTTGCCAAGGTTGAGGTCGCGAGTTCGAGCCTCGTCGTCCGCTCGGGAATGAGACCCCGGTCCATCGGACCGGGGTTTTTTCTTGTCCCTAGCTGTTCACAGCTGCCCCCGGCTGCCCACAACTGTCCGCAGCTACCCACAGCCGTCCGCCGTCATTGCCGACGGATGTGTGCGCGCCGCTCCGCGTGGCCCTGACATTTGTCATGCCGGGCGATGACATCACGCACTGCTGCCCGGCCCGATCCGCCGGGACGCTGATGTCATGGACGACAACGAGCACGAACACGTGATTGAGGTCACTGACCTCCGTCGTGTCTACGGGGGCGGGTTCGAAGCCGTGCGCGGGATCAGCTTCTCCGTGGCCCGCGGGGAGATCTTCGCGCTGCTGGGCACCAACGGGGCCGGCAAGACATCGACGGTCGAGGTACTCGAAGGGCTCGCGGCACCGGCCGGCGGCCGGGTGCGCGTCCTCGGCCACGACCCCCACCTGGAACGGGCCGCCGTACGCCCGCGCACCGGCGTCATGCTCCAGGAGGGCGGCTTCCCCGCCGAACTGACCGTCGCCGAGACCGCCCGGATGTGGGCGGACTGCGCCGGCCGGGCACGCCGGGGGCGGGCCGGGGCACTGGCACTGGTCGGCCTGGAGGAGAAGGCCGGCGTACGGGTCAAACAGTTGTCCGGGGGTGAACGGCGCCGCCTCGACCTGGCCCTCGCCGTCCTCGGCGAGCCCGAGGTGCTGTTCCTGGACGAGCCGACCACCGGCCTCGACGTCGAGGGCCGCCGGGACACCTGGGAGCTGGTGCGGGCGCTGCGCGACGCCGGTACCACCGTGCTGCTGACCACGCACTACCTGGAGGAGGCGGAGAACCTCGCCGACCGGCTCGCGATCATGCACGAAGGACGCATCGCCACCACCGGGACCCCGGCCGAGGTGACCGCCGAGCGGCCCTCCCGGATCTCGTTCGACCTGCCCGCGGGCTACTTCCTCGGCGACCTGCCGCCCCTGGACGCACTGGGGGTGTGCGGGCACGAGACGGCCGGACGGACGGTCCGGCTGCAGACCCGGCAGTTGCAACGCGCGGCCACCGGACTGCTGGTGTGGGCCGAGCGGAGCAAGGTCGAACTGCACGGCCTCGACGTCCGGTCGGCATCTCTGGAGGAGGCGTTCCTCGGCATCGCACGGGAGCGGGCGCAGGTGCGGGAGCAGGAGCAGGAGCAGGACCGGGAACGGGAGCGGGAGCAGGTGCGGGAGCTGGAGCAGGACCCGGAACGGGAGCAGGAGGCAGCCGCATGAGCGCACGGACCGGCACGAACACCCCGGCCGCCCGCCCCGGCCCGGCGAACCGGCCGAGCGTCCCTGTCCGGCGCGGCTCCCCGTCGCTCCGGCCCTCGGCCCGGCGGCTGCGCGCCCTCGCCCGGGCCGAGTTCACCCTCCTCGGCCGCAACCGGACCGCGATGGTCACGGCGCTGCTCGTGCCGCTCGCGCTGCCGTTCAGCCTGCGGCCCGCGCTCGGCCAGACGGACCTCAAGGGGCACGGTCTGCGCATCGGCGTGGTCATGCTGACCGCGGCGATCGGCTTCACCTTCCTGTTCGCCGTGTACACGTCCGTGGTGAGCGCGTTCGTCGCCCGCCGTGAGGAACTGGTCCTCAAACGCCTGCGGACCGGCGAACTCGGCGACACGGAGATCCTCACCGGCACGGCCCTGCCCGCCATGAGCCTCGGCCTCGCCCAGGCGCTGGTGCTGTCCGTGGGCTGCGCGGCGCTCCTCGACACCGGGGCACCCAAGGCGGTGTACCTCACCGTCCTCGGTGTCCTGTCCGGCCTCGTCCTGTGTGCCGCGCTCGGGGCCCTCACCGCCACCGTCACCAGGACCGCGGAGAGCGCTCAGGTCACCGCGCTGCCACTGATCTTCGTATCCATGATCGGCTCGGGGGTCGTGATCCCCACCGACGTGATGCCCGACCGCCTGGCCGCCGTCTGCGAACTCCTCCCGCTCTCCCCGGCCGTCCGGCTGGTCCGGGGCGGCTGGACCGGCGAACTGGACGCGCCCCAGGCCCTGGGCACCCTGGGCCTCGCGCTGGCCTGGGCCTTGGTGGCGGTGTTTGCTGTACGACGGTGGTTCCGCTGGGAACCGCGGCGCTGAGGGAGGGGTGGGGCGGACTACGGCGGGCCGAGGGCGGGCGGGGGCGCCGATGTCCTTGGGGACGATGCCGGTGGACGACAACAGGCCGGTGAGCAGGGAGACGAGGAGATGAGCAAGGGGAACGGCTGGTGGCGGCGCAAGAGCACGCCGGCCAAGGTGGAGACCTACACCCGCTGGTCGTTCCACGGTTTTTCGGTGATGGAGTTCGCCGTACTCGGACTGCCGCTGTTCGGGATCGTGGATCCGGCCCTCGCCGGCTGGCTCGTCGGCATGCTGCTGGTGCACTCGGTGCTCGGCGCCGTCACCGTCTCCCACGCGCTGGACTGGGCCCGCGGCCGGCGCCCGCAGCCGACGCGGCTGCACTGGGCGTACGGCGCCGTGACCTTCGGGATCGCGCTGGCCTCGCTCGGCATCCAGGAGTACTGGCCCGGCGGCAGGGAGGTCGACGCGGCCACGGGGACGGTCTTCGGCGGCGTGCTGAGCTTCGGCGCCGGAATGATGGCGCTCGGCGTGCGCAACCGGCGGCGCGTGTTCGCGATCGTGGTCGGCTTCGCACTCGGCGCCGGGCTGGTCGCCTTCCCGCTGGGCATGCCCGCTCCCGCCACCCTGATCACCGTCCTCGCGATTCTCGTCGGGGCCGGGCTCTACTCCTTCACCTGCGTCTTCTCCGTCTGGCTGCTCAACGCGGTCTACGAACTCGACGAGGCCCGCGACACCCGGGCCCGGCTCGCCGTCGCCGAGGAAAGGCTGCGGTTCGGCCGGGACCTGCACGACGTCCTGGGGCGCAACCTCTCGGTGATCGCGCTCAAGAGCGAGCTGGCCGTGCGGCTCGCGCGGCGCGAACGGCCGGAGGCCGTGGAGCAGATGATCGAGGTGCAGCGCATCGCACGGGAGTCGCAGCGGGAGGTCCGGGAGGTCGTACGCGGCTACCGGGACGCCGACCTCGCCGTCGAACTCACCGGCGCCCAGGGCGTGTTGACCGCGGCCGGGATCGACTGCGAGGTGACGGGCGAGGCCACGGGGCTGCCCGCCGAGGTCCAGTCGGCACTGGGCTGGGTGGTGCGCGAGGCGACCACCAATGTGCTGCGGCACGGGAATGCCGGGCGGTGCCGTGTCGAGTTGGGACTGCGCGGCGGGCGGGTGGTGCTGACCGTGGAGAACGACGGACGGTCCGTGGCCACGAACGGGAGCGGTGCAGGTAGCGGCAGCGGGGGTTCCGGGCTCGCGGGACTGCGGGAGCGGCTGGCCTCGGTGGACGGGACCCTGGAGGCGGGCGCCGTCGGGACGGACGGGTTCCGGCTGGTGGCGGAGGTGCCCTTGGCGAGTGAGGGCGGCGCGACGACCGAGGGCGGCGTGACGATCAAGAGCCGTGTGACGGCCAAGGGCGGCGCCACGCCCGAGAACGGCATGACGACCAAGGGCGGCGCCACACCCGAGAAGGGCGCGGCGGCTGAAAGCGGCATGACGGCCGAGAGAGGAGTGGGGCGATGAGTTCTCCGGTACGGCTGCTGCTCGCCGACGACGAACATCTCATCCGGGGCGCACTGGCCGCGCTGCTCGCCCTGGAGGACGACCTCCTCGTCGTGGCGGAGGCGGCCAGCGGGCCGGAGGCGCTGGCGATGGCCCGCGCCCACCGCCCGGACGTGGCCGTCCTGGATCTGCAGATGCCGGGCGCCGACGGTGTGAAGGTCGCCACATCCGTGCGGGCCGAACTGCCGGAGTGCCAGGTGCTGATCGTCACCGGGCACGGCAGGCCCGGGCATCTGAAACGGTCTCTCGCAGCGGGCGTGCGCGGCTTCGTCCCGAAGACGGTCAGCGCCCAGCGGCTCGCCGAGATCATCCGTACCGTGCACGCCGGAAACCGCTACGTCGACCCGGAGTTGGCCGCCGACGCGATCTCCGCCGGGGACTCTCCGCTGACCGCGCGGGAAGCCGAGGTGCTGGAGCTCGCGGCGGACGGGGCGCCGGTCGCGGAGATCGCCGAGCGGGCCGCGCTGTCCCAGGGGACCGTGCGGAACTACCTGTCGTCCGCCGTGACGAAACTCGGGGCGGACAACCGGCATGCGGCGGTTCGTCTCGCTCGGGAGCGAGGTTGGGTATAGTTGCTCACGCGCTACGGCGCATGCGGACGTAGCTCAGTTGGTAGAGCGCAACCTTGCCAAGGTTGAGGTCGCGAGTTCGAGCCTCGTCGTCCGCTCCAGAAAGAAGCCCCCCGGCCGGTGCCGGGGGGCTTCTTCGTGGCCGTTCGAGATGCGCGATCTTGACCTTCGTAGCCATGCACGATCATTCAAGGTCATTCTCGGTCATTCACGGCCATTCGAGGTTCGCGATCTGGACAATCGCGGTCGTTCGAGAGTCGTGGTCACGCGCGGTCGGGGGCTCCGTCGCCGCCGGGGGCTGTGGCCGGGGGCGGTGCGCCCTACGACCAGCTCAGGCCCGTCAGAACCTCGTACGCCTCCAGATACTTCGCCCGGGTCGCCGTCACGATCTCCTCCGGCAGCGGCGGCGGAGGCTGCTCGCTCCTGCGGTCCCAGCCGGAGGCGGCGGAGGTCAGCCAGTCACGCACGAACTGCTTGTCGTACGACGACTGCGCCCGGCCCGGCTGCCACTGCGCGGCCGGCCAGAACCGGGAGGAGTCCGGGGTGAGGACCTCGTCGGCGAGAACGAGAGTGTCCCCGTCGAAGCCGAACTCGAACTTGGTGTCCGCGAGGATGATCCCGCGCTCGCGGGCGATGTCCCGGGCCCGGCCGTAGACGGCGACGGTGGCCTGGCGCAGCTGGGCCGCGGTCTCCGCGCCGACCTGGCGGGCGACCTCCTCGAAGGAGACGTTCTCGTCGTGCTCGCCGACCTCGGCCTTGGTGGCCGGGGTGAAGATCGGGCCGGGCAGTTCGGAGCCGTCGACCAGGCCCTCGGGCAGGGCGAGGCCGCAGACGGTCCGGGACTCGTCGTACTCGATCAGGCCCGAGCCCGTGAGGTAGCCGCGGGCCACGCACTCCACCGGGATCATCCGCAGGGACTTGCAGACGAGGGTGCGGCCCGCCCAGTCGGCGGGGGCGCCCGCGGGCAGTTCCGTGCTCAGCACGTGGTTCGGAACAAGGTCGGTGAGCTGGTCGAACCACCAGAGGGAGAGCTGGGTGAGCACCCGGCCCTTGTCGGGGATCTCGGTCGGCAGCACCCAGTCGTACGCGGACATGCGGTCACTGGCGACCATCACGAGGTCACCCGCCTCGTTCTGGTACAGCTCGCGCACCTTTCCGGTGTGCAGATGCACCAGGCCCGGAACCTGGATCGGTTCGGGCTTTTCAACGAATCCGGACACGGTTCCTCCCCGTGGTTCTGTCCAATGGGTCGATTGTCCCGTATCGGACAGGAGCCGCCGACAGGGGGTCGACTGATGTGGATCAGTCGGCGGGGAATCAGTCGGCGGCGGGGAGTCGGGAGAGGGGCAGTCGGCAGGCGCAGCGGGCAGCGGGCGGGGGAGCAAGGGCAGCGGGCAGCGGGTGCAGCGGCAGCCGGTACGGGGTCAGTCGCGCTTGCAGATGCGGTCCAGCAGGTTGGCCGTCGCGCGCTGGACACGGCTGTCCACGTGGCCGGGGCGGTCCAGGGCCGGGGACCAGGCGAACGTGCCGGACGCGAAGACGATCGCGCCGGAGGGCGCCCGGTACAGCGAGGTCTCCTGGTGGCGCAGAGCGCCGTCGTTGTCGGTGTACGGCGAGTGGGCGAGCAGGATGCGCTCCTCGTGATCGGGCAGCGGGGTGCGCGGGAAGTAGCGGTCCGCCTCGCCCGCCACCAGACCGGCCAGTTCGTCGCCCTCGTGCGCGCCGGTGGCCTCCCACAGCCAGTGGCCCGCGTTGCGCACGACCAGCGGCCGGGGTTCGGGGACGCGGCCCGCGTACTGGATGCCGACGAGCTGTTGCTCGGGCCGGTCGATCTCGCGCCAGAGCGCCGACCGGCCCGGCCCCTTGCGCTTGCGGCAGGTGAGCAACCGGTCGGGGACGCCGGTCGGGGCGGGGCCCAACTCCACCTGCCAGTACATGGTGTTGGCGGACAGGAAGACCAGCGAGGTGCCGTTCTCCCGGGCCAACTCGACGGTGCGGCGCATGCTGGTCGACCAGTACTCGTCGTGGCCGGGGAAGACCAGTCCCCGGTACCGGGTGGGGTCGATGCGGCCGGCGTGCAGGTCGCGGGCGTCGGCGTAGGCGAGGTCGTAGCCGTAGCGCTCGGCCCAGCGGATGAAGTCGTAGGCGTGGCCCACGTGCAGGGGCAGGCCCGCGCCCGCGTACGGGCGGTCGAAGGAGACCGTGTTCGCCGCCTCGGACTCGCCGAGCAGCCCGCCCTCGTCGTCCCAAGCGTGGTAGAGGCTGGCGCCGGTGTGACCGTCCTCCGGATAGAGGTTGTACGCCTGCCAGGTGATGTCGGGCAGCAGCAGGAGCAGATCGGCGGGGTGGTTGTCGCGGATCGTGAAGGGCACGTGGGAGCGGTAGCCGTCGGCGGTGGTGAGGACGGCGACATAGGCGCCGATGCTCCAGTACGACGGGATCTGGAGCCGCCAGGACAGCCACCAGTGGTGGCAGGAGACCGTACGGTCAGCGGTCAGCGGCGGGGGCTGGACGATGCCGGAGAGCCGGGGGCTGGTGGTGATCTTGGCGGCGCCGTCGCCCCCGTAGTGGCCGATCCGGTAGATGTCGACGCCGAACTCCTGCGGCGGATCGACCGTGATGTGGAAGTCGAGGGCCTCGCCCGGTGCGGCCGCGCCGGTCGACGTGAAGCCCTTGATCTGTCGGTGCACGTCGTCGGCCGAGCGGGGGCCGCCGGCCGAACGCGGCGCCGGGAGCCGGCTGTTGCTGCCGTCGGCGGGCCGCTGCGGAATCGGGTCCACGTACCAGGGGACGACGTGGCCCGTGTCGTCGAAATAGGTCTCGCTGCCCCGCAGCCAGGGTACGGGGCCCTGCCCGAAGGGATCACTGACGGCGTGTGCGAGTGCGCCGGACTCCCAGCGGCGGATGTGTTCGGACCCCATGGTCGCTCCCCTCCCTCGTGCCCCCGTGGTGCGCCGTCCGCGCTGCCGCGTACCGCCTGCCCCGGCCGTGTGCGCGAACCGTCCCAGCACATCACATTCTGCACGCGTGTAGTCACTATTCGTTGCGAATTGACCGAAAGTGGAACGTAGCCCTCCGTTAGGTCGGCCGCCTGTCTTGTCTGCTGTCCACAGGCGCCTGCCGGCATCTGACGGGCAAGTGGGACGGCATCTGGCCGGGCGGGAGGGCGTCTGACGGGCAAGTGAGGGGCGTCTGACGGGCGTCGGCAGCGTTCACAGACGCCTCGACCGCGACTCACGGCCGTCGACCGCGACTCACGGCCGTCGACCGCGGCTCGCAGCCGTCGACCGCGGCTCGCAGCCGTCGACGGCCGCTCATGGGCGTCGACCGCGGCTCACGTTCGCCGGCCGCCGTTCCCAGCCGTCCGGGAGTGGCCGGGAGGCCCACGGGAGGTCGCGTGCCGGGTGCCCCGAGCGGGCCGGGGCGGGAAGCCGACGGCGGCGGAGCCCGTCAGACCAGCCGTACCGGCTTCTCCGGCCGTATGCCTGATTCGGCCAGCCAGGTGCGCAGCGGGGCCGAGTCACCGTCCTCGGTCAGGCTGAGCACTCTGGAACCCAGGTCGACGGCCCGCTCACCGTTGAGGATCAGGGACGGGCCGTCCAGCCAGTCCAGGCCGGGGGCGGCACCCGCGGTGTCCACCGCGGCGCAGCAGACCATCGCCGCCACGTGGTCGGCGAGCAGTTCGCGGGCCGAACGCGGTGGCTGGAGCGGGAAGAGTGGCAGGGCGCCGTCGTCCCAAAGGGCGGTGTCGGGGCCCTGGCCGGGGGTGGCCCGACCGGTCGCGGCGGCGTCCGCCGTGGCCGAGGCTTCCTCGCGCGCCACTTCGGCGCTGAGCCGGGCGGCGAGCGTCGCGCCGTGCCGGGTCTCGGCGGCGGTGTCGGAGTCGGCGGCGTCGGCGGCGGCGTCCGTACGTCTGCTGCTTCCCGTGTCTGAACCCGTACCCGGGTTTGAGAGGTACCCGTCGGCTGTCTCCACCTGCTCCGGTGGCTCCGTGACGCGCCCCGCGGGCCGGCCGTCTCCGGGGCTCGCCCACGCCGCGCCCGCCACCGGACGCCCATCGGCGCGGACGTCATGATCAGTCCGGACGTCATGATCAGTCCGGGCAACATGGTCCGCACGGCCGTCATGGTCCGCCCGGCCGTCATGGTCCGCACGGCCATCATGGTGGGCCCGGCCATCGTGATCGGCCCGGGCGGTATCGGTGGAGTGGTCCGGCGGTGGCATCGACAGGTGGTCGAGGACGCGGGCCAGAGTGGGGCCCTCCGGATACCGGGCGGTGAGGGCCGGGGCCGGACGTACACCCAGTGCGTCCAGAACGCGGTGGAGGCGGGCCGCGTCCATGCGCCACTTGCGGTCGACGACCTCCTCCGGATACTCCTGCCAGTCGACCGGGGCCCAGTCGGGTCCCCCCTCCGCCGGGCCGCCGTGGAACAGCCGGGCGGCGAGCAGCGAGGCGGCCTCGTCCACGGTGCCGGGCTCCTCCAGCAGGTCGCAGGCGGGGCGCTCGCCGAGACGGGAGGCGTAGCCCTCGGCCAACCGGTCGCGCCGGGACAGTTCGGTGAGCGCCGCGACGACGCCCGCGTCCAGCCGGGACGGCCAGCGGCCCATCCGCCAGGCGGGGAGCGCGACGCGGGTCAGCAGCCGGTCCCAGCCCGCGTACGCCAGTCCCACCTGCTCCTGGGCGACGATCCGCAGCCCGTAGTCCACGGCCTGGGCCCGCTCGGCGGCAGCCGCCGCCACCCCTCGCTCCATCTCCGCGGCATGCACCCGGCAGCCGCGCAGCAACAGTCGGGCCACCCAGCCGACGCCCGCCAGCACGGTCCGGGAGAGCGGGTCGCGGCCGGGCGCCGCCGTCACCGCCACCGCCGCGTCAAGACCGCGGACGAAACGGCGGGCCGCCGCTATGTCGGGGTGCGCCGAAGGTCCCGTACCGGCGATGACCGGGGCGAGGACCGCGCGCAGTTCGCCGACCCGCATCCACCACAGGAACGGGGAGCCGATGACGAGGACGGGCGCGGCGGGCGTACGCCGGTTCGCGCGCTGTGCCGGGGCCGTCAGTTCGTCCCGGCGGCTCGGCGCGGGCGGGCCGTGCGCGGGGTGCGTGCGGTCCTCCAGCCAGCTGTCGCAGTCCGGGGTGAGCGCTATGGCGGACGGCACCGGAACGTCCAGCCGGTCGGCGAGGTCGCGCACCATCCGGTACAGGTCCGGGGCGGAGCCCTCGGAGATCGGGATCGTCGGGCTCACGGCCGGGCGCGCGCGGGCCACGACCAGCGCGACGACCGCCGCGGCCAGCAGCACCAGCAGGGCGACCGCCACCACGACGCCGCGCGCGGTGTCCCAGCCGTCGCCCACGAGATGGCCGGTGGTGCCACCGGTCAGCAGGATCACCGCCGCCGCCGCGGGCAGCAGCGCCACGGCCAGCGCCCGGCCGCGCACCCGCAGCACGGCAATGGCCCGGGAGCGCGCGGCCTGCGCGCCCGCCTCCACACCCATACCGGTCACGACCGGACGTCACCCCCTCACTGTCCTGGCGCTTTCCTGGCCTTGCTCACTCCCCCACTGTGGCACCCGCCACTGACATCGCAATGCCGGTGGGCCAAGTGCCGGAACGCTTGCGCCGCACCCTAGTTGGGGCCCCGGCCCCCGTCAGCCGGATAGGACATCGCTCACTCGATGGAATGGCTCTGGTCAAAGGTGAATGACGGACAGCAAAGATCAGGCCCCGGATTTCCGCCCGGGGCCTGTCTGCTCTGCGTCGAACGGCGGCTCTCAGACGCCGGCCGCCTTCGCCGCGATGTCCCTGCGGTGCTGGGAGCCGTCCAGCCCGATGCGGGCGACGGACGCGTACGCGCGGTCGCGGGCCTCGGTCAGGTCCGAGCCGGTGGCGGTGATGGACAGGACCCGCCCGCCGGCGCTGACGATCGCGTCGCCGTCGCGCCTGGTCCCGGCGTGCAGGACGTACGCCTGCGGGGCGTCCTTGGCGGCCACCTCGTCGAGGCCGGTGATCGGGTCGCCGGTGCGCGGGCTGCCCGGATAGTTGTGCGAGGCGACGACCACGGTGACCGCGGCATCCTCGCTCCAGCGCAGCGGCTCCAGATCGTCGAGGGTGCCCCGGGCGGCGGCGAGCAGCACACCGGCCAGCGGTGTCTTCAGCCGGGCCAGCACCACCTGGGTCTCGGGGTCGCCGAAACGGGCGTTGAACTCGATGACCCGGACACCGCGCGAGGTGATCGCGAGGCCGGCGTAGAGCAGCCCGGAGAAGGGCGTGCCGCGGCGGCGCAGCTCGTCGACGGTCGGCTGCAGAACGGTCTGCAGGACCTCCTCCACCAGCTTGGGATCGGCCCACGGCAGCGGCGAGTACGCACCCATTCCGCCGGTGTTGGGCCCCTCGTCCCCGTCCAGGGCGCGCTTGAAGTCCTGCGCGGGCTGGAGCGGGACGACGGTCTCGCCGTCGGTGATCGCGAACAGCGACACCTCGGGGCCGTCGAGGAACTCCTCGACCACCACCCGCTCGCAGACGGCGGCGTGCGCCTTCGCGGCGTCGAGGTCGCGGGTGACGACGACGCCCTTGCCCGCGGCGAGCCCGTCGTCCTTGACGACGTACGGCGCACCGAAGGCGTCGAGCGCCGTGGCGGCCTCGTCGGCGCTGGTGCAGACGTACGAACGGGCGGTGGGCACCCCGGCCGCCGCCATCACGTCCTTGGCGAAGGCTTTGGACCCTTCGATCCGCGCGGCCTGCGCGGACGGGCCGAACACCGGAATGCCGGCGGCCCGCACGGCGTCGGCGACCCCGGCGACCAGCGGGGCCTCCGGTCCGACGACCACGAGCTCGGCGCCGAGTGCGGTGGCCAGCGCGGACACGGCCGCGCCGTCCAGGGCGTCGACCTGGTGCAACTCGGCGACCTCGGCGATGCCGGCGTTGCCGGGGGCGCAGTGCAGCGCGGTGACCGCGGGGTCGAGGGACAGGGAGCGGCACAGGGCGTGTTCGCGGGCGCCGTTGCCGATGACGAGGACCTTCACGGGGTCAGCCTAACCGGCACGGGGGAACCGATTTGTAGGGGCTTCCGAGGACCGGGACACGGCGGCATCAGACGAATCTCCAAAAGGAACCCCGAAAAAGGGCGTGCGTCCCGGTACTCCAGCCTTCCGCAGCCTTCCGCGCCGGTACCGCACCCCTTCGTACCGGTGCCCTTCTGCGTCCGGGCCCACGCCGTCCCACACGGTCCAAGTAGTGCTACTCGTGCTACTCGTTCTGCTCCCTCTGTCCCCTCTGCCCGTCCTACTCGTTGGTGATCTCCTCCACCACCGTCGCCCCCAGTTCGCGCACGATCAGTTCGTGACCGGAGAGGGCCGACTCGTCGAGGTCGGGATCGTCGTCCTCCGGGATGTCGTCCTCGGGGGCGACCGGGGGCGGTTCGGGGGCGGCCGCAGGCGGTGAGGACGGGGGCTGAGCGGCCGACGCGGCGGTCTGCGGTCTGCCCTGGGCCGCCGGCGGCGCGGCGGTCGGCTGGGGCGCGGCGGGGCGCTGGGAAGCCCCGGCACCCGGCACGCCGTAGCCACCGCCACCACCGCCGACGCCTGTTCCCGCTCCCGCGCCTCCGCCACCTCCACCGCCGCCGTAGCCCTGGGGGCCGCCGGTGGGCGCGGCCGAGCCACCCGACGGGTCGACGATCGCCTCGACCTTCCACTGCACGTTGAACTGCTCGGCCAGCGCCTGCCGCAGCACATCCTCGGAGCCGCTGCTCGCGAAGTTGTCACGGGCCCCGGCGTTGACGAAGCCGAGTTGGAGGGTGGTGCCGTCGAAGCCCGCGACCTGGGCGTTCTGACTGAGCAGGATCCAGGTGAAGCGGCGGCGGTTCTTGACGGCCTCCAGGATGTTCGGCCAGAGCATGCGCGGGTCGAGGCCGCCGGGGCCCGGGGCCGCAGGGGCCTGGGGGACAGCGGCGGGCGGAGCCTGCGGAGGGGCGGCGGGCGGGGCCGGGGGCTGCTGCCCACCGCCCGTCGGAGCCGCGGTGGGCCAGCCGCCGGGCCGTCGGCCACCACCCGCGGGCGCCGCGGTGGGCCAGCCGCCCGGGGTCGCCGCGGAGGCTGGAGGGGCCGTGGGGGCCTGCGCGGCGGCCGGTGCGGGCGTAGTCGGGGCGGTCTGCGCGGTGGGCGCGGGAGCAGCAGGAGCCTGCGCGTTTTCAGCCGCTGCAGTCGTGGGCGCCGCGGGTGACGCGGGCGCCGCGCCGGACGGCGTGACGGGTGGCGTGACAGGCGGCGTCATGGAGGACGCGCCACCCCCTGGTGCCCGTACGCCGGCGCGCGCAGCAGCGGGACCACCGCCTCCCAGGTGAGCCCCGCCTCCCATGTGGGCGTCGCTTCCCATGTGGGCGTCGGGACCGGGAACGTACCCCGCCGCGGGTGCGCCGCCGCCACCGGAGAAGTTGACGCCGCGCTCCAGCCGGTCGAGACGGGCCATGACGGAACGCTCGTCCCCGTAGGCCGCGGGCAGCAGCACGCGCGCGCAGATGAGTTCGAGCTGGAGGCGGGGCGAGGTGGCGCCGCGCATCTCGGTCAGCCCCTCGTTGACGAGGTCGGCGGCACGGCTCAGCTCGGCCGCCCCGAAGGTGCCTGCCTGGGCCTGCATGCGCTCGATGACATCCGCCGGGGCGTCGATGAGCCCCTTCTCCACGGCGTCCGGCACCGCGGCGAGGATCACCAGGTCACGCAGCCGCTCCAGCAGATCGGCGACGAACCGGCGGGGGTCGTTGCCCCCTTCGATCACCCGGTCCACGACCTCGAAGGCGGCCGCCCCGTCACCGGTGGCGAATGCCTCCACGACGGAGTCGAGCAGCGACCCGTCCGTGTACCCGAGCAGCGAGGTGGCCATGTCGTACGTGACGCCGTCGACGCTCGCGCCTGCGAGCAGCTGGTCCATGACGGACATGGAGTCACGCACCGATCCGGCCCCGGCGCGCACGACGAGCGGAAGCACTCCATCCGCAACCGGGATGTCCTCCTTCTGGCACACCTCCCCGAGGTATTCCCGCAGAGTGCCGGGCGGCACGAGCCGGAACGGGTAGTGATGCGTACGCGACCGAATGGTCCCGATGACCTTCTCGGGCTCGGTGGTGGCGAAGATGAACTTGAGATGCTCCGGCGGCTCCTCGACGACCTTCAGCAGAGCGTTGAAGCCGGCCGGCGTGACCATGTGGGCCTCGTCGATGATGTAGATCTTGTACCGGCTGCTCGCGGGCCCGAAGAATGCCTTCTCGCGCAGGTCACGGGCGTCGTCCACGCCTCCGTGGGACGCGGCGTCGATCTCGATGACGTCGATGGAACCGGGCCCGTTCCTTGCCAGGTCCCGACAGGACTGGCACTCGCCGCACGGCGTGGGCGTCGGCCCCTGCTCACAGTTCAGACAGCGGGCCAGGATGCGCGCGCTGGTCGTCTTGCCACACCCGCGCGGCCCGCTGAACAGGTACGCGTGATTGACCCGGTTGTTCCGCAGCGCCTGCTGCAGCGGGTCGGTGACATGCTCCTGCCCGATGACCTCGGCGAAGGTCTCCGGGCGATAGCGGCGGTACAGCGCGAGAGACGACACGCATACGAGGTTATAGGCGCCCACCGACAACGATCCCCGCCACGGCCTCCCACCTGGGCCTGGGCACAGAAACGCCCCCCACGCACCCGCCAGAGCCAACCTACCCTTGCTGCCTTCCGGCCCTGGGGGAGTTCAGTCAGATAGCGCCGCGTGAGGGGCTTCGCACAGGTTACCCGATCTCCGCCCCAGGAACGAGTTCGCGAGCACTCCTCAGGATCATGTAATGTTTCCGGCGGAGGATTCGCCTAGAGGCCTAGGGCGCACGCTTGGAAAGCGTGTTGGGGGCAACCCCTCACGAGTTCGAATCTCGTATCCTCCGCCGGCTCAGAGGCCCGGACCATGATCATGGTCCGGGCCTCTGGCGTTCGTCCGTCTCAGTTTCCGTCTCAGTCGGCTTTCCGGGCCGTGTCGGGCGGCTCCCAGAGGGCGCCTCCGACTTGCTGCGCGACCTTCCGGAGAAGCGTTCCGGTGATGTGCATGTACCGGGCCCACATCCGTGCCGCTCCCCCGGGCTCCCAGCCCATGATCGCGTCGACCACGACATCCGGGCCCGTGATGTGGTGCTCTTGTGCTCGCGCCGGGTCTGCTGCCGCCTGGGGAAGTAGCCCGCCTTCCTGCCGCAGTGATCGTCTCCGCACCCGTGCACGTACTTGGGCCGGAGCCGGTTCTTGCGGATACGAACTGATCGTGAGCGAGCTGCGCGCGAACGCCATCCTCCACACGGCCAGCGGTCTGGAGTCCGGCCGCTTCCACCTCGCCCTTGCCGTCTCCCAAAAGTGATCGCCCTCTCGGTCACCGACGCCGGAGGCGCCACGACTGCCCCGAAGATCGAGGACCAGGACCAGGAGCAGGAGGAGCAGGCCGAGGACGCCGAGCACGGCCGGGGCTTGGGCCTGGTCAGCGTCATCGCCCACCGGGTCGTGGTCCACGACAGCGACGGCGGTCACACCGTCACCGCGGAACCCTTCACGCAGCCCGGGCTGGGAGGGGGCCGCCAGCACTCCGTGCATCGTTCGACGCATACTCGGCGCCCCAGGCAGACAGATGGGTCGCGGTCGCCCTCCGCACGATCTCTCCCGCACTCGGCCCCGACGCATCCCAGGAAGCCTGGGACTGGCTCTACAACGGCCGCATCCAGACCAGACGCGCCCTACTGCGCTCCGAACCCTGCACCGTGTCCGTCACCCAGAGCACCACCCGCATCACCTGGACCATCCGACCCGTACTCTTCCTGCCGCTGGCCCATCGCCTAGGACGCCGAACTGACAGCCTGCGCGTACACCTTCAAGCCCCACACCGCGCAGTAGGTCCGAGGTTCGGCCACAAGGCAACGGGTATGGAGGATCCGCGCTCGTCGCGCACAAGGGAGGGGAGATGCTGACGATTCTCATCTCGGTCCTTGCGGTCCTCGTATCGCTCGGCTCCTTAGTCGTCGCGTATGCATCCAACCGCCGCTCCCACATGCCTGTGTTGCAGTTCATGTGGGAGAGCGGGCAAAGCAGCTCTGGTGAGCCGAAATGGTGGCTCGTCAACGTTGGAACGGGTCCTGCCACCAACATCGTCGTAGCACAGACCTTGAGGACTAGCCTGAAAAGGGATCTTGGTGACGAGATCTGGTACAACCCGGTGTTGGTGCCGTCAATCCCGGCTGGCGGGAAGCTTGGTTTGACGTGGCTTGGCGGAACCATGGGTTTGGATTGCGGGTTGGGAGTCAGCTACACGGACGTCGAGCGCTACTTCTACACCACCAAGTGCGGAGATGACGTCTCGATGTTCTTCATCGGGCTGCATCTTCCCCGTTGGCCGCTGTTGAAGCTGCACGACAACAAGGCCGTCAAAACGTGGTGGGGTGTGGAAGATCTCTCCGGTCCTCAGTGGTCCCCGGCCGCAGCCGATCATGTAAAGCGACGCTGGTGGCTGCCCTCACGCTTCGGTCTCTCTCGTCGCCTCGGTGGTTGGGCCGATCCAGTGCTCTCGTACCGCCCCGCTGAAAGATCAACTTCGCTCCCCAACCTGTCGGATCCCAGCGACTGAGTTGCCACTTTCTCTACTGGTTTCAAGGGCTGCCGGCCGATGTGAGCCAGATCGAGGTACTCGTCTTCCCGGAGCGCCGGGCGCTCACGAGCGAAGGTGATCCACTCGTCGAAACCGATCGGGTGCTCCTCGCTGCCCATCGCGTCCGCTGCCCTCGTGAGGTGAAGTTCGTATCCCATGGCGGGGATCATTCACCAGGGCTCTGGCATGGCGCGCCGTCCGCTGGCCTCCGTCTCACTTTCCGTCTCATTCAGCTTGGTTCAAAGACGTTCAACGGAGACTCGCAGCCGTCCCAAGGTTGACGCCCCGCGAGTGGGAGACCAGAGGCATGCGGGGCGGCGCTGACCAGGCTCCGCGGCATGCCCGAGTCAGTCTCTGGCCCTCGCTGCCGACCCTTGATCAACAAACTCCGACCCGGCCCCGTGAGAACAGTGAAAGTCGCAAGACGGACGGGGGCATGGCGAACCGAGGTGATCTTCCCCAGGAGCACGAGAGAGGACGCGCGCCGCTCCAGATGTGCCCGGCCCCCAGGCTGGCGCTTCCCCTCAGAAGTCGCCCGATATCACAGCAGGTCACAGCCCCGGAGTGAATCTTTTCGTTCACATATTCGAGACGGTGAAGGCTGTGCGGCGCGTGCTGATGCGCGCGAGGTCGGCCTCCCTCGCCTGTCCGTCGCTCCGCCCGGAGCGCACACCTCCGTCTTCGAGGACGGCCCGGGCGCGGGGCGAGCCCTGGCTCCCCCGCGACCCGGCGCAGCGTTCAGTACTGCTCGGTCTCCATGAAACCCGTGCCCGCGTTGTCGTCCGCGCCGAAGGCGGCGGCGGTCGGGTCGAATCCGGGCGGGCTGTCCTTCAGGGCCAGACCCATCCCGGCCAGCTTCGCCTTGACCTCGTCGATCGACTTCGCACCGAAGTTGCGAATGTCCAGCAGATCGGCTTCGGAACGCGCCAGGAGCTCGCCCACGGAGTGGACGCCCTCCCGCTTGAGGCAGTTGTACGACCGAACGGTGAGCTCCAGCTCCTCGATCGGCAGGGCGAGGTCCGCGGCCAGGGCGGCGTCCGTCGGGGACGGGCCCATGTCGATGCCCTCGGCTTCGACATTGAGTTCACGCGCCAGACCGAACAGCTCGACCAGAGTCTTGCCGGCCGACGCCATGGCGTCACGGGGACGCATGGCCTGCTTGGTCTCGACGTCGACGATCAGCTTGTCGAAGTCGGTGCGCTGCTCGACACGGGTGGCCTCGACCTTGTACATGACCTTGAGCACGGGGCTGTAGATCGAGTCGACCGGAACACGGCCGATCTCCTGGCCCACCTGCTTGTTCTGCACGGCGGAGACATAGCCGCGACCGCGCTCGACGGTCAGCTCCATCTCCAGCTTGCCCTTGCCGTTGAGCATGGCGAGGACCAGATCGGGGTTGTGTACCTCGACACCGGCCGGGGGCGCGATGTCGGCGGCGGTGACCAGACCCGGGCCCTGCTTGCGCAGGTACATCACGACCGGCTCGTCGTGCTCCGAGGAGACGACGAGCTGCTTGATGTTGAGGATCAGGTCGGTGACGTCCTCCTTGACTCCCGGCACGGTGGTGAACTCGTGCAGGACGCCGTCGACGCGGATGCTGGTGACAGCAGCGCCGGGGATCGACGACAGGAGGGTACGGCGGAGAGAGTTGCCGAGGGTGTAGCCGAAGCCCGGCTCCAGCGGCTCGATCACGAACCGGGAGCGGAACTCGTCGACGACCTCTTCGGTCAACGAGGGACGCTGAGCAATCAGCACGGGGTATTGCCTCCAGTGTTTGGCGCCAGCTAGGCGACGCCGTAGACACCACGAAGGGTACGGGCGGTACGGCCGCCCATGAGGCCGAACCGCCCGACCCCGCCCGTCCGCCGAGCATGCCGGCAGGCCCGGCGGACGGCTGGAGTGAACTCCAGCGATCAGATGCTCCTGTCCCTGAAAGTCACCAGCCGCACAGTCCGTAGGCGCATACTGGGCACAATGACAAAGCCTGATGCACCGAAGCGCCATCTGCCTACCAGCCCCTTCAAGGCCCCGGCCATCCCGGCTCCCAAGCACTTCGCCCTGGGTGACCAGGTCACACACGACATGTACGGCCTCGGCCGGGTGATCGGCATCGAGGAGGGAATCGCGGCGCTCGTGGATTTCGGCTCGACGCAGGTGCGGGTCCTGAGCCCGTACGCCAAGATGACCAAGCTGTAGACCGCCGTACCCGATCACGGCACACCAGGCCCTTCAGGGACCTGTAATGAAAGCGAGACCTCTCATCAATCCGACGTCGCTGTTCTCCGCCCCGGACAGACAGCCCAGCTGTGCGGCTGCGGCCTCGCCGCCGCCCACGACGACCCCCTTCCAGGCCCCGGACTTCGGGGAGGACGAGACCTTCCCGTACGAGGACGTACCGGCGCCCGCGTCGGGCAGGCGTCCCGCGCGGCCCGAAGCGGCTTAGCTCCCGCCGGCGCGGCCGTGTCGGGTCATGTGTCGGTTCGCGCCTCGGTTTCCGTGTCCGCTCGCGTCTCGGTTCGCGTCTCGGTTTCCGTATCGGTCAGCCCCGTTCGCCGTCGTTCAGCCGGGACCGTGTGCTGGGCCCTTCGCGTACCCGGCCTGCCCCGACGGCGCCCCGGCATCGTCGTCATCGACGAGGTTCCGTAAGCGGATTGGCGGCCGTTCCCTCGGTGTTCAGCAGCACGATCACCGAGTCGGTGTCGAGTCCCAGTGCCGTGCGGCGGGCGTCGGCGCCCGGCCCGGTGAGGATCGCGCGGAGGCCGGCGAGTGCGGCGGCGCCGCAGGGGCCCGCGGAGACGCCCAGTGCGGCCAGACGGGCGGCGGCACGGGCGGTGTCCGCGTCGGAGACGGCCACCGCGGCGTCCAGCCCGTGGTTCAGGTAGGGCCACGCGATGCTGGACGGAGTGCCGCAGTTCAGGCCGGCCATGATGGTGTCGCCGGTGGTGACGGAGACGGGTGTGCCGTGGATCAGGCTCGTCAGGACGCAGGCCGCGGTCTGCGGCTCCACCGACAGCAGCGCCGGCGCCCGCACGGCGGGACGGCTGCGGTAGTGGGTGACGACGGCCTGGGCCAGGGAGCCCACGCCCACCGGTATGGAGACCAGGTCCGGTCCCTCGCCGACGCCGTCGGCCCTGAGCTGTTCGTCGATCTCGGCGCAGAGAGTGGAGTAGCCCTCGACGATCCATCCCGGGATCCGTTCGTAACCGGGCCAGGCGGTGTCCTGGACGAGGATCGCGAACGGCTCCGCGGCCTCCTCGGCGGCCCGCCGTACCGCCTCGTCGTACGGACCCTGGACCTCGGTGACCGTCGCCCGCTCGGCGACGATGGCCGCCAGCGCCTGCGGGTGCACGCCCCGGGGGACGAAGACGTGGGCGCGCTGTCCCAGCAGGCGGGCCATGCGGGCCACCGCCCGGCCGTGGTTTCCGTCGGTGGCTGTGACCAAGGTGACCGGGGAGATGGGCGGGACTGACGTGACGGACGTGATGGGCACGGTGGGCGCAGTGGCTGCTGCGGTCCGTTCGGTGAGGGCCCGGTGGATCGCCCAGGACGCGCCGAGTGCCTTGAACGCGGGCAGTCCCAGGCGGCACGACTCGTCCTTGACGTAGACCCGGCCGACCGTCGACTCCGCCTCCAGTCCGGGGAGCCGGGTCAGCGGGGTGGGCGCGTAGTCGGGCAGGGCGGCGTGGAAATCCCGTATCCCGCCGGGGGTGGGTGCACAGCGCCAGGCGCGGGCGGCGGGCCGCACGGTCCAGGGGGGCGCGGGAAGCGCGGAGGAGGAAGAAGGGGGCTCGGCCACAGATTCAGGGTCGGGCAACCGGTCGCGTCCGGTCCAGTGAATGCCTGCGATCAATACTCGTGATTCCCGAGGCATTCGGGGGGGGGCATTCGTCAGGCTTCCGTCAGGAATTTGTCAGGCATTGGGCAGTAATAGCGATCGACGGCGGAGAAAGCGGTGCGGCAATGCCTTCGGCACCTCACGGACCGTCCGCAACGCCCGTACCCCGTACGGGCGGCCGCACTACGATCGCCGTCCATGGACTGGCTGGAGCGCACGGCGAACCTACGGCAGTGGACCAGAAGCGGAACCCGTGCTCCGCACAAGCCGCTGCTTTTCCTGTACGCCCTCGGCCGGTACCAGCGGTCCGGCGACGGTGCGCTGCGCTACAGCGCCGTGGAGGCCGACCTGCGGCGGCTGCTCGCCGAGTACGGCCCGGCAGGCCGGACGTCGCCCGCCTACCCGTTCCACCACCTGGTGAGCGACGGGGTGTGGGAGGTGCGCACCGACCGCGGATCGGGCAGTCCGGGCACCGGGGTGGGTGAGCTGCGGGCCACCGGAGCCGCGGGGCGGCTCGCGCCGGAACTGCGGGCCGCGCTGCGCCGGGAGCCGTCGCTGCTCGGCCGGCTCGCGCGGACCCTGCTCGACCTGAACTTTCCCCCCTCCCTGCACGGGGAACTGTGCGAGGCGGTCGGCCTGGAGCTGGAGGCGGAGCCGGTACCTGCGGCCGAGCTTCTCCGGGCCGTGCCGCGGCAGCGGCAGCGGGATCCGCGGATGCGGGAGCGGGTCCTGACGGCGTACGAGTACCGGTGCGCGTTCTGCGGCTACGACGGCCGGATCGGTGCGGTGCCGGTCGGGCTGGAGGCCGCGCATGTGCGGTGGTGGGCGTTCGACGGGCCGGACGAGGTCGACAACGGACTGTGCCTGTGCTCGCTGCACCACAAGCTGTTCGACAAGGGTGTCCTCGGCATCGGGGACGGTCATCGCATCCTGGTCTCCCAGCGCTTCGTCGGCCACAGCCCCGCCGCCCGCGAACACGTCCTGGCACTCGCGGGACGCCCGCTCATCGGCCCCCAGCCGGGCGCCCGGACCGTCGCGCCGGACCACCGGTCCTGGCACACCAGCCAGGTCTTCCACGGCGACCCGCGGCCGGCAGCCGCCGTATGACCTCGGCGTCGGCGGGCGGCGCCGCGCCCCGTCCCGGCCTTTCGCCGCGCGGGAAGACAAGGCGGGGCGACGACGCTCGTACAACGCGTCCCAGCTGAGCAGCCGGGGCGGGTGCACAGGGAGCAGGAGCAGCAAAAAAGCAGGTGACAGGGGCGCGGGGAACGGATTCCGGCGAGTGCGTGCGGTCGCACGGGCCGGTGCGCGGGCGCTGAGCGCGAGCGGAACAAGAGAGACAAAGAGAACGACAAAGAGATACAGGGAGGGTGTCGGTATGACCGTGACACTGATCACCGGAGCGAACAAGGGGCTGGGCTACGAGACCGCCCGCCGGTTGGTCGCGCAGGGGCACACCGTCTACGTCGGCGCCCGGAGCACCGAGCGCGGGGAGGCGGCCGCGGGCCGGCTCGGGGCACGGTTCGTACGGCTCGACGTGACCGACGACGACTCGGTGCGGTCCGCGCTGAACGTGATCGAAGAGGCGGAGGGACGCCTGGACGTCCTGGTCAACAATGCCGGGACCACGGGGGGCCCGCCCGGAGCCGAGGGCATCACCGGCGCCGGTGCGCTGCGCGTGTTCGACACGAACGCCATCGGCGTGGTCCGCACCACCCAGGCCGCGCTGCCGCTGCTGCGCAAGTCGGACAACCCGGTCGTGGTGAACGTCTCCAGCGGCCTCGGCTCGTTCTGGGCCGTCACCAACCCCGGGCTCATGGAGTCGCGGGACGCCTACGTGGTCTACGCGGCGAGCAAGGCCGCGGTCTCGATGCTGACGGTGCAGTACGCCAAGGCGCTTCCGGGATTCAAGGTGAACGCGGTCGAGCCGGGTTACACCGCCACCGACCTCTCCGGTGGCCCCGGAAACGGCGGCCGGCCGGTCGAGGAGAATGCCGAGGTCATCGTGCGAATGGCAACCCTCGGGCCGGACGGTCCCACCGGTACGTTCCAGCAGAACTCCGGGGAACTGCCCTGGTGAGCCACCCGGGGCCGGAGAGGGTGCGTCACCTCAACGGGTGAACAGCGCCCGGCACCGGTCCCCGGGCCGAAAACCCACGTGATCGCGGCTTCCGGGCCGCGTACGGCCACTCGGCACCGGCCCGGGCCGGACCCGGGGATGCACGGCGGCGAGGCGCTCGGGTGGTCCGTTCAGCCGATCCGGTGTTACCTGGTGCGAGGGGACACACCGGTATGAGTGAGGACTCACCGGGGCAAAGGAGGCCGAAATATGCGCAGGAAACCGGTCATGCGAACCTTGGCCGCCACTCTCCTCGCAGGCGGTGCAATCGTCGGAACGGGAGCGGCAGCCAGCCCGGCCTCAGCCGCGGTGCCCACGCACGGTGTCGCGGCGCTGTCCCACAGCAGCCTGCCGAACGGCGGCGGCGGCGGTAGATGCCGCGGCGGCCGTGGCTGCGGGTTCGGGGTCGGATACGGCTTCGGCTACGCGCCGTTCGGGTTCAGCCCCTTCGGGTACGGGGTCGGGTACGGCTTCGGGTACGGCTACGGCAACGGGTACGGCTACGGCTACGGCAACAACAGCCCGGTGGTGATCGTCGTCCGGTGACGGATCGACGGCATCGGGAGCGCCGGCCCACGGCGAGTGCCTGACAGAGCGGAAAGCGGAGGCTCCGGCCGGACGGCCGGAGCCTCCGTGCTGCCGGAACCTTCGCGCCGCCGGAGCCTCCGTGCCGGTGGGATCCTCGGCGGGTAATCGGTTCAAGAGCGGGCCCCGGGAAGAGGAGTTTCACCAATATTTCACCGACTCGGGTTTCCCTGCTGTTACGGAGTCCGCCTGAATCGTTTTGGTGGGTCACTCCCCGCTATCTGCGATAGCCGCGATTACGTCACTCGAAGGAGGGTGGCGTAGGGTGGCTGTTCTAATAACTGTCTGATTCCATGCCGGAGTTGACGGTTGGTCCGCGCTGCGCGCCGTGTGTCCCCACCTGCATGCCCGAGAGGACTCCGATGCCCGAAACCCCGCCCTATGCAGTGCGTTCAGAGCCCGGCCGGGTGACGGCGACGGCTACGGCGCAGCACAGACACGCCAGGCCCCCCACTCGGGACACGCCGAATGATTCGGCCATTCGCTCTCAGCACTCGTCCGTCGTCCGGCTCGCGGTGCTGCCCGCGACGCTCATGGCGCTCCTCGCGCTCGTCGTGGTGTTCGTCGTCCTGCGCACCCAGGCGGGGACCGCCGACGCGACCACCTGGGCCGTACTCACCAGCGGCGCCGTCCTCGGCTGCGCCGTGCTCGCCGGTGCCTGGCACTACGGCCGCGCCGCGAACCGCTCGGTGGCACAGGGATACGCGTCGCTGCGCAAGGTCATCGCGGGTGCCCAGGCCGACCTCCAGGACGTGCTGCGCCGGCTGGAGCAGGGCGAGCAGATGGAGCAGCCGCCGTTCACGCACCAGGCCCCGTCGCAGAAAGATCCGCTCGCCCGCATCGCGTACGAGATCAACGTCGGCATGTGGCAGGCCCGGACCGCGGTCGCGCGGACGGCGCAGTTCTCCCGCGCCTCCTCACCGGACAGCGAGGAGAAGGTCGAGGTCTTCGTCAACCTCGCCCGGCGCCTGCAGTCGCTCGTGCACCGCGCGATCAACATGCTCGACCAGCTGGAGAACGAGGTCGAGGACCCGGACCTGCTCAAGGGCCTCTTCCACGTCGACCATCTGGCCACCCGCATCCGCCGCCACGCGGAGAACGTCGCCGTGCTCGGCGGCTCGGTGTCCCGTCGGCAGTGGACCCGCCCGGTGACCCTGACCGAGGTGCTGCGTTCGTCGATCGCCGAGGTCGAGCACTACTCGCGGGTCAAGCTGGTGCCGCCGATCGAGGGCACCCTGCGCGGCCACGCCGTCGCCGACGTCATCCACCTGCTGGCCGAACTCGTCGAGAACGCCACGATGTTCTCCGAGCCGCACACCCAAGTCCTGCTGCGCGCCCAGCGGGTGACCGCCGGGCTCGCCATCGAGGTCGAGGACCGCGGCCTGGGCATGACCCTGCAGGAGCAGACGCGCATCAACACGCTGCTCGCCGAACCGGACCGGATCGACCTCAGCAAGCTGCTCGCCGACGGCCGTATCGGCCTGTACGTGGTGTCCGCGCTGGCCCGCCGGCACGGCATCGCGGTACGGCTGCAGAGCAATATCTACGGCGGTATCCAGGCCATCCTGGTCATTCCGCGCGGCCTGATCGGCGAGGAGCCGGGCGAGGCCACGGCCCAGGCGTCCGGCGAGGTACCCCCGCACGCCCAGGCCCAGGTCCCGCAGGCCCAGGTCCCGCAGACGCAGCCCCAGGCCCACGCCGAGATCCCCCAGCCGCAGGCCCAGACCCAGGTTCCGCAGGCGCAGGCGCAGGTCCAGATTCCCGCGCAGCGCCAGGCCCACGCCCAGGTCCCGCAGGCGCAGGCCCAGATGCCCATGCAGACCCAGGCCCAGATCGCGCAGGCGCAGGCCCAGGCACAGATACCCGCGGGCCACGGGCACGGACTCGGGCACGAGCACACGAGTCAGCTGCCCGCCGCGCAGCACCAGGCCGGGCCCGCCGCAGCCGCCCAGGCCGGTGCCCAGCAGCCCGGCATGCCGCAGACCCGGACCGCCGCCGCACCCGCGCAGCACTACGCCCCGCCCGCGGCGGCACCCTACGACCACGGTTCCCCGTACGGCGGCGGCAACGCCCTCGACGACCGGCCCCGGTTGCCGCAGCGCCGCGCGCAGGAACACCTGGTGGCGGAGTTGCGCAACGGCCCCGTCACCCGCCGGGACGACGATCACGAGGTGGAGCACGATCCTGGACTGATGGCCAGCTTCCAGCGCGGAGTCAGCCTCGCCGACCACGAACCCGATGAGCCTCCCTTCGACAGCTCTCGCTGACCTCAGGCTCGGTACTTGTAGCAAGGAGAAGAACGCCACCGTGAGCGACATGCATGCCGGCCAGTCGAAGAATCTGGACTGGCTCCTGGCCGGCCTCGTCCAGCGGGTCCCCTATACCCGCAGTGCCCTTCTGCTGTCTTCCGACGGGCTGGCGAAAGCCTACGACGGGCTGGAAACAGTTGCCGAAGCAGAACACCTGGCCGCCCTGGCGTCCGGCCTGCACTCGCTCGCCCGCAGCGCGGGCATGCAGTTCGCCCAGGGTGCCGATGTGCGGCAGGTGGTGGTCGAACTGGACTCCGCGCTGCTGTTCGTGTGCGCGGCGGGTTCCGGGGCATGCCTGGCGGTCCTCGCCGACCGGGAGGCCGACGCGGCGGTGCTCGGCTACGAGATGGCCATGCTGGTCAAGAGCGTTCGCCCGTACCTCGCCACGCCGATCCGCCAGCAGGCGGCCGGCGTCTCGATGGATCCGGGGCGCTGAGAATGACGGACGCCGAGGACGCTTCGTGGCTCGATGACGACGCCGGGCGGTTAGTACGTCCGTACACGGTCAGCAACGGTCGCACCCAGCCCTCGTCCCACTTCGACCTGCTCACCATGGTGATGGCCACCGGGACCCGGCCGCACACCTACCTCGGCCCGGACTACGACCAGGTCCTCGCGCTGTGCGGGGTGCCCATGTCGGTGGCCGAGGTGTCCGCCCATCTGCGGCTGCCGGCCGTCATCACCAAAGTTCTGCTCTCCGACCTCGTGACGCACCAGGCGCTCACCACCCGGGCACCGCACGTCGTAGAGGCGGCCTCCCCGACCGACCGAAACCTCCTGGAGGCGGTGCTGCATGGCCTTCGCAAGCGGCTCTGACCCCTTTCCGACCGCCCTGAAGATCCTCATCGCCGGAGGCTTCGGGGTCGGCAAAACCACCTTCGTCGGAGCGGTCAGCGAGATCGAGCCCCTGAGCACCGAGGAGTTGCTGACCTCGGTCAGCGCTCGCACGGACAGCCTGGTGGGCATCGAGGACAAGTCGACCACGACGGTGGCGATGGACTTCGGCCGTATCACGCTGAGCGCGGACCACATCCTGTATCTGTTCGGCACGCCCGGGCAGGAACGGTTCTGGTTCATGTGGGACGAGTTGTCCAACGGGGCGCTGGGCGCGGTGGTCCTCGCCGACACCCGGCGCCTGGACCACTGCTTCGCCGCCGTCGACTTCTTCGAGCGGCGCGGCATCAGGTTCATCGTGGCGGTCAACGAGTTCGACGGCGCCTACCGCTACGACGCCGACGAGGTACGTGCGGCCCTCGCGCTCAAACCCGACACACCCGTCGTGATGTGCGACGCGCGGCAGTGCAACTCCGGAACCCGCGTGTTGATCGATCTCGTCAAGCACCTGCTCGTATCGGCTCCCGGCAATGTGCCCGCGGAGCTCAACCCGTCGCGCTGAACCCTCAGCCCGACCGAATGGAGCCCTGCATGTCAGCCCCGGTTCCCTACAACACCTCCTACGACCCGACCAGCCATCTGCTGCTCACCCCGGAGGACCGGGACGCGCCCGCCCGGGTGGCCCGGCTGCGCGAACTGGGCCTGGGGGAACTCCCCATGCCGGAGTTCGACGAGTTCGCGCGCAATCTCGCGCACACCACCGGCGCCCCGTTCTCGATGGTCAACTTCATCGACGAGAACCGGCAGTACTTCGCCGGTCTGTACGCCGCCGGCCGGCCGGGCGTGCAACTGGAGTCGCCGCAGCAGCAGCCCCAGGTGGGCCGGACGATGACCCGTGACCAGGGCTACTGCCCGCACGTCGTGGTCCGCAAGAAGGCGCTGGTGCTGGAGGACGTCTGCGACTATCCGCGGTTCGCCGGGAACCCCGTCGTGGACGAGATCGGCATCCGCTCCTACATGGGCGCCCCGCTGATCGACCGGAAGACCGGTATGGCCCTGGGCACGATCTGCGTCGTGGACACGGACACCCACCCGTGGGGCCGGGAGGGTCTGGCGACCATCAAGTCGCTGGCCGAGCAGCTCTCCGACCGGATCCACCAGTTGGAGACCCGGGGCACCATCTGAGCCGTACCGGTACGGGGCGGGGTGCCGCCGCGTGCGGCCGGGCCCTGAAACCGGATGTGCGAGAGCCGCGGACACGACCCCGTGTCCGCGGCTCCCTTGCGTGACACCGTGTCCGCGGCTCCCTTTCGCTTTCCTACAGGTCCCTATCGCTCAAGCGGATCCCCGCTGCTCGGCCACTCACCCGAATCCCTGCCGCTCACAAGAATGCTGCCGTCAGGCCGGGTGGCCGACCGTCTCCAGCTGGCCCAGCCGGCGGCGCGGTTCGACGGTGCGGACGAGGTCGGCCAGCCGCTCGGACCACTGGCCCTTCTCGGTGCCCAGGGCGACCTCGCCGAGTCTCAGCAACTGGATGTCGGAGGTACCGGCAGGGGCGTAGATGTGCTGGGCGTCGCGCAGATAGCGCTCCACCGGACGGTCGGTGAACAGGCCGCTCGCGGCATGGATCTCCATGGCATCGCGGGCCGACTCGACGGACGTCTCGTAATTGACGTATTTGGCATTCATCAATTCCGCATCGCAGGGCAGCCCCTGATCGAGCAGATGCACGGCGTGGTAAGCGGCCAGCCGGGCCGTCATCAGGCGGGACTTCATCCTGCCGAGCTTCAGTTTGATGCTGTTGAGCTGGGCCAGCGGGGCGCCGTACCGCTCGCGCTCGATGCACAGGGCGGTGGTCTCCTCAAAAGCGGCCTGGTGGATGCCGAGCGAGACCGCCGTCAGGTTCGGCCGGCCGTACAGCACGCTCGACGAGTAGGCGACGGCCAGGCCCTTGCCCTCCCCGCCGAGCAGATTGGCCGCCGGCACCCGGCAGTTGTCGAAGATCAGCTCACCGAAGCTGAAGCCGTGCAGGCCCATCGCCCTCTGGTGGGGAGCGAGCGAGAAACCCGGGCGGTCGGACTCGACGAGAAAGGCGGACAGCCCCTTCGAACCCTCGCCGGTGCGTACCACCACACCGTGCACGTCGCCGACGTGGCTGTTGCCCACGAAGACCTTGCGGCCGTTGAGTATGTAGTCGTCGCCGTCGCGGACGGCGGTGCTGGCCATGCCGAGGACGTGGCCGCCCGACTCCGGCTCGGTGGTCGCGATCGTCGGCAGGCAGTCGCCCGCGGCGATGCGCGGCAGCCAGGTCCGTTTCTGCAGCGCGTTGCCGAAATGGATGATCTTGGCTACGCCCAACTGGGAGGCCTGCACCATCGCCCCCATCGCCCCGCAGACGCGGGCGAGTTCTTCAATGATGATGGTCTTGGCCAGATGTCCGGCCCCCATCCCGCCGTACTCCCGGCCGATGGTCACGCCGATCCAGCCCTGCCGGGCGATGAGCCCGGACAGTTCGTACGCGACCGCACGAGAAGTTTCCATATCGGATATTCGCGGACGCACTTCTCGCTCGGCGAACTCCCGCACGTGGCGCCGCAGATCCTCGTGCCACCCGCTGGTGAAATAGCGTTCCAAAACCCCTCCAACACGCTGCCTCCGAACCCGGCTGGATCCAGAGGTCGTTCGCAGGCAGTGGTTCCTCGCCTCAGGCTGACCGCCCAAAGAATTGTCTAGTTATCGATCCATCTCAGCCAAGATCAGTTGGAGAAGTTGACTGGAATACGGCATCTTGCGCTCCCTCGTGTGGGTGCGGTACGGCGGCCCGCCTGCTCACAACCGAACACACTACGGAGTGAAACCACTCATGGATGAACAGGGGTTACCAAGATCGGGACGCAGGCTAGCCCACCAGGCAATTGCCTGGTGGGCTAGCCGGATAGGGCGCCGACAATCAGTCACCAACCGCATGGCCGATAAGAGAGTCGGTTCCGCTTTCTTCGCACGATCCACCGACGTAGATCGGCCAAGGTTCGGGAACGGTCAGCGGTGGACGGGCCGCTCGGAGGCGGGGGCGTCCCCGGGCGCGGCACCGGACGCGGTCCGCGACGGCGGTTCCAGGGTGTCGCGGGACCGCACGTCCGGCGGCACCCTGGGGTCGCCGGGCGCGGTGACGCGGCCGGGGCCCGCGTCCTGGGACGCCGGGACCGGCGTCGGCACCGTGGTCCGGACCGGAGACGGGGTCGCAGACGGCGCCGGCGTCCGCATGGTCGAGGACGGCGGGGCCAACGGAACCGTCGGGGAAGCGGGGGCGGACGAGGCCGACAGGTGCAGGGGCAGCGCGACGAGGGCGGCCACCGCACAGGTCAGGCCGGCGCCGGCCGCGGCACGGAGCAGCCGGCGGCGGGCCGCGGCCCGGCGGACCGCCGCGTAGCGGCCGGGGGGCGGCCCTAGGTGCTCGGCCGGGGGCCGCAGGATCACCGCGAGCGGGTCGTCGGGCGCGAACTCCGGGTCGTCGTCAAACCGTGTGGTCAAGGCTTCTCCTCAGGTGGACGCGGAGCAGTTCCCGGGCCGCGTGCAGATCGGCCTTGACGGTTCCTTCCTTGCGTCCGGTCAGCACGGACACCTCCCGGATCGGCATGTCAGCGTAGTAGTGGAGGAGGATCGGGACGCGCAGTCGTTCCGGCAGGGACTGCACCAGGAGACGTACCGAAGGATCCGGCGCCTCGGCGTGCGGGCGGACGGCGGCCTCCGTGCGGGCCCGGCGTACGGCCCTGCGCTCGCGCTCCAGTTTGCGCCAGTGGTCGCGGACGAGGTTGGCCGCGGTGACGTACAGGAAACCGCGGGGCTCGTCGACGGACGTCCAGCGGGCCCAGAGCCGGGTGAACGCCTCCGAGGCGATCTCGTGCGCCGTCTCGTCGTCGTCGACGAGCCGGCGGCACCAGCCGGCGAGACGTGGGTACAGGGCGGCGAACAGTTCGGACGCTGCCGTGTCGCGGGACCGTTTCAACGCTCTCCTGGGTCGTACTGCCCCTCGGGGGCACCGGTGGGGGGTGGGACGGTGGCGCCCGAGGGGAAAGATGCCGGGCCCGCGGTGTCGCGTTCCGCGGGCCCGGCCGCGGCCCCGGGCGCCGGCGGGTCAGGGCACGGTGGCGCGGAGCGCGGCGAACACGAGCACGTTGTCGGAGTAGCCGTCACCGGTACGGGGCCCGCCGCAGGTGATGAGCCGCAACTCGGGCCGGTCCACGTCGCCGTAGACCTCGTCCGCCGGGAAGTCCGCCTTGGGGACCGTCCGTACGCGGGTGACGGCGAACTCCGCCTGTGTGCCGTTCTCCAGGGCCGCCACGATCTTCTCGCCGGCGCGCAGCCGGGCCAGGTGGCGGAAGACGCCGTCCCCGTAGGAGCCGACCGTGACATGGCCGAGGACGACCGACGGCCCCACCTGGCCGGGCGTCGGCGAGTTCCGGTACCAGCCCGCCCGGTCGTGCGCGGTGACCGGGGGGACCTGGACGGTGCCGTCGGGCGCCAGGCCCAGTTGCAGCAGCGGGGTGTCGACGCCGATGGCCGGGATCCGCAGCCGGACCGGGACCGAACGGCCGAGCGGCCGGGGCGCGTTGCCCGCGCCCCCGGCCGTGGCGGGCGACCCGCCCGCCACGGCCCCGCCGCCACCGGCCCCGGCCGCCTTCCCTGCTCCGTCCCCGCGGTCCCCGCCGTTCCCCCCGCAGCCCGCGAGCAGCATGGCCAGCGCCGCGGTGGCGAAGGAGCGCCTGGAGAGCGCGGTCATGCCCCGGTGGTCCCGGCGGCCCGCCGACGGCGTACGACGAAGACCGCACCGCCCGCCGCGACGAGCGCCGCGGCGGCGCCCCCGCCGAGCAGCCCGTCCCACGAACCGGACGCCGAGGACGGCGCCACCACTCCGGTGTCGGGCGCCCCCTTGGGCACGACGGTGACCTGGCCCGGCGCCCGTGTCGCGGGCGAGGGAACCGGGCTCGGAGCGGACGTACCTGCCCTGGTCTGGGCCGGATCGGTGCCCTTCGGCGAGGACGGAACGGGGGTGGCGTCCCTCGGCGAGGACGGAACGGGGGTGGCGTCCCTCGGCGAGGACGGAACGGGGGTGGCGTCCCTGGGCTGGGCCGGAACGGGGGTGGCGTCCCTGGCCGGGGCCGGCACCGGCGTGGCCGGCCCGTCGGCGAACGCGGGCGCGGCGCCCGCCAGCACGGCAGTGGCGGCAAATGCCGCGAGGGTCAGAACAGTTCGGCGCATCGGATCGGTTCCTCTCGTCTCTCCGCCCGTGGTCGGCGGGCGGTGGTGGATCGAGCGGAGAGACGAGCCGGCAGGGGAACGGGTTGTAAAAGGATGGCAAAGTCCGGAAGGGGGCGGGAGGACGCGACCCGGCACCACACGGCCACCCGGCCGAACGGCACACCCGCTCCTTGACGCGCGACCCGGGCCGGCGCACGGCAGCATCGGACCATGGACGTGACACTGCACCTCGCCCAGGATCCCGAGGCCGACGCACTGCTCGGCCGCAGTCCGCTCGCCGCGCTGATCGGCATGCTGCTGGACCAGCAGGTGCCGATGGAGTGGGCGTTCCAGGGGCCGGCGACCATCGCGCGACGACTCGGCACCGACGACCTGGACGCCCACGAGATCGCCGCCCAGAACCCGGAGTCCTTCGCCGCACTGCTCACCGGGAAACCGGCCGTGCACCGCTACCCCGGCGCCATGGCGAAGCGGATCCAGCAGCTGTGCCAGTACCTCGTCGACCACTACGACGGAGACACCGAGGCCGTCTGGCGGGACGTCACCGGCGGGGCCGAACTGCTGAAGCGGCTGGAGGACCTGCCCGGGTTCGGACGGCAGAAGGCACAGATCTTCCTCGCACTGCTGGGCAAACAGCTCGGAGTACGCCCCGAGGGCTGGCGCGAGGCCGCCGGCGCGTACGGGGAGGCGAAGTCCCACCGCTCCGTCGCCGACATCACCGGGCCCGCGTCGCTGGCCAAGGTGCGGGCGTACAAGCAGGAAATGAAGGCGGAGGCGAAGACGGCGAAGACGGTCACCGGAACGACGCCGACGACGGCCGGTAGGACGGCGAAGAAGGCCGGCACGGCGAAGCGGACGGGCGGTACGACGGAGAAGGCCGGTGGGACGGCGAAGAAGGCCGGTGGGGCGGAGAGGGCCAAGACCGCCGAGAAGCCGGGGAAGCCCGAGAAGGGCGGGAAGCCCGAGAAGTCATCCGGTCTGTCAGGGAAGCCCGGGAGATCGACCCCCGGGACCCCCCGAAGCTCCCGAAGCTCTGGAAAATAGCGTCAGGCCGGTGTGTCAGCCGGGTGGCCCGTCCCGGGTGGCGGGTCACCCGGGGCCGGTCCAAGCATGGAGCATGACCGAGCCACCGAGCAGCGGCTCCAACTGGGGCCCCGAGTACGACGACCGCAAGGTCCACGCGACCCACCCCGCAACCGCGACCGGCCGCCACGAACCCGAACCGCCATTCGAGGGACCACTGCACGCCCTGTCGCGCGCCGCCTGGCAGGTCGTCCTGCTCACCGGCGTCGCCTCGTTCATCCTGGGCATCCTCGTCCTGGTCTGGCCAGGCGTCTCGTTGCTCATCGCCGGTGTGCTGTTCGGCATCTACCTGGTGGTGAGCGGCATCTTCCAGTTGTCCGCCGCCTTCGGCACGCACAAGGCGACCTCGCTGCGCGTGCTCGCCTTCATCAGCGGCGCGCTGTCGATCGTGCTGGGCCTGTTCTGCTTCCGCGGGCCGTTGCAGTCGCTCCTGCTGCTCGCCCTGTGGATCGGCATCGGCTGGCTGATCCGCGGCATCACCCAGACCCTGGCCGCGGCCTCCGACGGCGCCATGCCCGCGCGGGGCTGGCAGATCTTCCTCGGGGTCATCACCTTCATCGCCGGGATCGTGCTGATCGTCTCGCCGTTCGATTCGATCGCCATCCTCACCGTGGTCGCCGGGGCCTGGCTGGTCGCCGTCGGCATCGTCGAGATCATCGCGTCCATCGGCATCCACAACCACGCCCGCCAGGTGCCCCGCGTCGTGTGACGACGCTCCGCACGCCGCGCGAGCGGATCCCGCAGCCATCGCGATGAACGCCGAACGCCCCGCGGGGAGACGACCTTCCATGAGCAGCGCGCGCACCTCCCAGTCCGGCCGGGCCTGGCTGCGGGTGCTCGTGCTGCTGCTGGCGCTGCTGCTGCCGGGCGCCCACACCGAGGCGCACGCGGCACCGCTCGTCGCCGGCGGCGTCGTCCAGCACGACGGCTTCGACACGGCCCTGCGGCCACCGTCCCGGGCCACCCACCACCCCCTGGCGGCCGTGCGCCCCGCACCCCTCGCCAACCCGCCTGCCACCGACCCGCACGGGCGTCCCCTCCCTCTGTCGCCCCTGTCGCCCCGGCCGCCGCACGCCCTGCGCGCCCGTTGTTCCGTGGTCCTGCGCTGCTGAGACGGACCCGCCCTCCCCCGGTCCGTCAGTACCCCAGGCAGTACACACGAGGAACCACGAGGAACACGGCCATGCCCTCAGACCCGTACGCGGTCCTGCGCGCCCTCCTGCGCGCGGAGGCCCTGCGCAGCGCACCGAAACCGGATACGGACAAACCGAAGCCGCAGCAGCAACCCGCGAAGCGGCCACGCGGCTGGCGCGATTGAGCCGTCGGCACGAACACGATCGACATCATCGACACGGTGGACGCGATCGACGCGATGGGGCCGGACGTCATACGGGACCCGTCCCCATCACGTCGGCTCCATCACCTCGGCTCCATCACCGCCATGGGATCGCCTGCGATCGTCCGTGCGCCCTAACCGCCCCACCCCACACATCCGCATCCCCACACCTCCGCATCCCCGCAGCCCGCGCCCACGAAGCTCAAGGCCACCCCCGAAACTCAACGCCTCACACGCAGCTCAACGCCTCCCACGCAGCTCAACGGCCCCCCGTGAAGCCCAACGCGCGCCCCCCGAACCTCAACGCCTCCTGCGGGCCGTGCCGAACAGGGTGCGGGTGATCTCCCGCCCGAGCTGCGTGCCCACGGAACGGGCGAGGGACTTGAACATGCCACTGTCCACGACTTGTTCGACCAGGGTCGGCTCCTGCTTCGGCGCCCTGCCCCGCGCCGGGGCCTGCGGCTGATCCGTCCGCTGCCGCTCCTGCGCCGCCGTCAGTTTCTCGTACGCCGACTCGCGGTCCACAGCCTGTGCATAACGCCCGTACAACGGCGACTCCCGCACGGCCCGGTCCAGGACGGCGGCGTCGACCGGGCCCATCAGGGACTCCGGCGCGCGCAACCGGGTCGCGGCGACCGGGGTCGGGGCCCCCTTCTCGCTGAGTACGGTGACCACGGCCTCGCCGGTGCCGAGGCCGGTGAGCAGTTCTTCGAGGTCGTACGCCGAGTTCGGGAACGTCTTCACGGTGGCCCTCAGGGCCTTCTGGTCCTCCGGAGTGAAGGCCCGCAGCGCGTGCTGGACCCGGTTGCCGAGCTGCGCGAGGACGTCGGACGGCACGTCCTTCGGGGTCTGGGTGACGAAGAAGACACCGACCCCTTTCGAGCGAATGAGCCGCACGGTCTGCGTGATCGAGTCCAGGAACGCCTTGGACGCGCCGTCGAACAGCAGGTGTGCCTCGTCGAAGAAGAAGACCAGCTTCGGCTTGTCCACGTCGCCGACCTCGGGAAGGTCGTGGAAGAGATCGGCGAGCAGCCACATCAGGAAGGTCGAGAACAACTGCGGCCGGTCCTGCACGGCGGGCAGTTCGAGGACGGAGACGATGCCGCGGCCGTCGTCCGCGGCGCGCAGGAAGTCGCCCGGTTCGAACTCCGGTTCACCGAAGAAGTCGGCCATGCCCTGCGCCTCGAAGGCGGTGAGGGAGCGCAGGATCACCCCGGCCGTCGCCGTCGACAGGCCACCGATCGTCTTCAGTTCCGCCCGGCCCTCGTCGGAGGTCAGGAACGCGACGACCGCCCTGAGGTCCTTGAGGTCGAACAGTTCGAGGCCCTTGGTGTCGGCGTAGTGGAAAATCAGGCCGAGCGACTGCTCCTGGGTCTGGTTGAGCCCGAGCACCTTGGACAGCAGTACGGGGCCGAAGCTGGTGACCGTGGCCCGGACCGGGATGCCGTGACCCACGCCGCCGAGGGCGAAGAACTCGGCGGGGAAGCCCGTCGCCGTCCACTGCTGGTGCACGTCCGCCGCGCGACCCTGCACCCGAGCGTCCCCGGTGCCCGGCGCCGAGATCCCGGACAGATCCCCCTTCACGTCGGCCAGGAACACCGGGACCCCCTGCGCCGACAACTGCTCGGCGATCAGCTGCAGGGTCTTGGTCTTGCCGGTGCCGGTGGCACCCGCGACCAGACCGTGCCGGTTGAGCATCGGGAGCGGGATGCGGATCTGCGCGTCGGGCAGGCACAGTCCGTCCCACAGCAGGGCGCCGAGATCCAGCGCCGGGCCGGCGAAGGCGTACCCGGCGGCGATCTCCAAGGCGTCCTTCGGCAGGGCGGGAGCGCTCCCGCGCGTCTCCCGGGACGCGGCCGACCGCGCGGTCTCGCTGTCACTCATCTCGGACCCCTGTTCCCGATATGCCCTGATTTAGGACGCCTTTTCCAGCGTCGCACTCCGCCGCCACGGCTGCGCCCGGAACGTGTTGACCGGTAGGCTTTCCGTGTGATCTTCAAGCGCATCGGAAACGGCCGGCCGTACCCCGACCACGGCCGGGAGAGCACCCGGCAGTGGGCGGACGTCGCACCGCGCCCGGTCCGCCTCGATCAGCTCGTGACGACCAAGGGCCAACTCGACCTGGAAACGCTCCTTGCCGAGGACTCGACCTTCTACGGCGACCTCTTCGCGCACGTAGTGAAGTGGCAGGGCGACCTCTACCTGGAGGACGGCCTGCACCGAGCGGTCCGTGCGGCCCTCCAGCAGCGCCAGGTGCTGCACGCACGCGTGCTCGAACTGGGCTGACCCGCAACCCTGGGCCGAACCACTGGCCCGCAACCCCGGGCCGAACCACGGGCCCACCAGCCGGCCGAACCACGGGTCCCCACCCCGGACCCATCGGACACTTCCGGCCGGGCCGTTGACCCTTTCGGGTTCTCCTGCCCGCCATGGAATGATCATCTAGTAGGCACGGCAGCCCAGGCCCACTACGCTGCGGCCATGAGCATGCTGACTCCCCCCGGCATGGGCGGCAAGTACCGGATCACGGGGGACAAGTTCCCCAGGATGCGCCCTCGGCGGCGACGCGGCAGGCTCGTGTTCGGATTGATGGCCGTGGTCGCCGTACTAGCCCTGATCGGCTGGGGCACCTGGCAGCTCATCGACGTCTTCACCGGCGGGAACAAAGCCTCGGCGGCGAACGCCGAGCCGGACTGCCCCACCGGAACCGCCGCCTCGGCGAGCCCGGCCGCGGCAGTCCCCCGGCCCGCCAGCATCACCGTGAACATCTACAACGCCACGACGCGCACCGGCCTCGCGAAGAGCACCGCGGACGAGCTGAAGAAACGCGGCTTCAAGATCGGCGAGGTCGGCAACGCGCCGTCCCAGTTCGACCAGAAGATCAAGGGCACCGGCGTACTGCTCGGCCCCGTCTCCGCGCGAAACAGCACGCTGCCCGTCCTCGCCACCCAACTCGGCGACGCAGAGCGTCGTACCGACACCGGACGCAAGGGCACCGCCCTGGACCTGATCATCGGCACCGCCTTCAGGGGTCTCGCGACCCCGGCGGACGCCGAAAAGGCGCTTGCCGCGCTGACCACGCCCAAGACGGCGCCCGTCACGTCGAAGAACGACTGCTGAAGCACCCCCGCGGTCGCCCGCGGCGGGAAGGGGACGGGGCGGGGGGTGTCCGCCCGCAGCGGCCGGCATCCGTCACCGGATCCTCACCATCGGGCGTCGCCGCCGGTCCGAGGACGGACACCCCCCGCCCCCGCCCCCCCCCCCCCCCCCACACCCCGGCGCGACCCCACCCCCCCCCCCCCCCCCCCCCGCGCCCCCGGCCCCCCCCGCCCCCCCCCCCCCCCCCACGGCCCCCCCCCCCCCCCCCCCCCCC
>NZ_JBIAIE010000028.1:86298-104990 GCF_042871185.1 Streptomyces sp. NPDC006012 | reverse complement strand
GCTAAAAGATCATGGAAGTCCGGGGAAAAACCCTGGTCAGAAGCCCTTTCATGCTTCCTGATACGGGCTCTGACTGGTATAGTTGTTCTTGTTGGAAGGGGGTGGCACCCCGACCAGCGAACCACTCGAAACCCGAACCGAGGAGAACACCATGACCACCGCGACGCGCGCCCGACAGCTGTTCAACTGCACCTGCGGCAGCCGCCCCGAGCCGCACTGGACCCCCGTGCCGCGCGTCGTCATCACGCCCGCCGACATTGCCGACCCGAGCGACATCTGGGCCATCCTGGCGGAGGTTTGGTACGACCTCACCCTGTTCCACGGCCCCAAGGCCCCCATGATCATCTCGTACGAGCAGGGCGAGAGCACCGGAGCGGCTGACGCGGCTTGCGCATGGGCCGTCGCCCACGGGTTCCCCGCCGAGCCGCACGACGACGAGTTCGTCACGCTGCGGATCGCTCCACACGGGTTCCCCCCGGTCCCCGGTGAGGACCGGCCGGTCTACCGCTACGCCGCGTAGACCCCACCCGACGGAGGGGGCGGCCCGCCCCCTCCGGCCCCGTGTCCCGCCGAACCGAGAGGCCCCCCGTGACCACCAGCACCGCCCCGGCCGTGTACGTCCGCATTGTCGACTCGACCCCCCTCTACGGCGCTTCCTGCGACCGCTGCCCGCACTGGACGGGACGGGTCACGGCCGACCTGGACGCCCACAAGTGGGACGTCCGGACCCACGCCGCCACCCACCCCGACCCGGCGGCGGGGGCCCGGTGGAAGCCCGGTAACCCTCCGTACCGGCCCGCGACGCGCGGCCGGGAAGTCGGCAGCGTGCCCATCTACCGCGTGCACTGCGCCGAGTGCCCCGACTACCAGGGGCGCGGGGGCGAGGATCGCGACCGGGTGACCCGGTACGTCGCGCTGCACGAAGCCGTGCACGCCGCCCATGCGCGGCTGATGGCTGAGCAGAGCGTCGAAGCCGTCCGCGCCCACCGCGCCGCCGTGCAGGCGGACCCCGGCCGGTTCGGCCCCTGACGCCCGCAGGGGCCGCCCACCGCGCCCTCCCGGCAGGGCGGAGCGCGACGGCCGGCCCCGGACGCTCCCCGGGCGCGAAGGTGCGCCGCGCCCCCGCCGGGGTCCGACGAACCGCCGTCTCCGGTCCTCCGTCGTGCGCCTCGAATCGTCGCTGAAACCCCAGCTCAGCGCACCGTCATCCTTCCGGATAGCGTCTATAGCTGGTATAGTTGTTCTTGTTGGAAGGGGGTGGCACCCCGACCGGCACCCACTCGAATCCGATCCCCACGGAGGTACCCGTGACCACCCAGACCGACCCGCAGACCATCAGCATCGAGCTGGCGGACGAGGACGGCACCTACACCCTCGCCGCCGCCGTCAACGAGCTGAAGCGCCACGAGGAGGCCGGACTCTTCGGCGTGAAGCTGGTCGGCCTGTACGCCCAGCTCACCATCACGGTCGACGGCGAGAAGGCCGAGACGCAGTTCCTCTCCCTTCTGGTCGACGAGTCCCACTGGATCATCGACGACCGCTTCGGGGCCAACGGCTACCCCTTCTGGGCCCACGGGTTCGGCGCGCGATACCTGCGCTGCCACGCGATCCACCCCGAGCTGGCCGACGGGCTGGACAACCTCGCCCGCGAGCGCGGTCTGGCCACCGCCATCGGCCGCGACGTCCCGCTCACCCTCGCCGCCGCGTAGCCGCCCGGCGACCCTGCCCCACCCCGGGGGCGGCGGATGGCACCGCCGCCCCCGGGCCCACTCGAACCCCGGTCCCAGGAGGACACATGCAGCTCGCCCGCGCCTACGCCGACGCTCTCGCCCAGCGTCAGCACCGCACCCACGCCGACACCGTCCGCACGGAGACCGGCCGGATCTACTACTACGACTCCCTGGTCTCCTACGGCGACCCGTGGTGCACCCCGGTCTACACGGCCGACGCCGCCCTGCCGGTCTGCGACGAGGCCGGTTGTCACTGCACCCGCGCGGCCGCGACCCAGGCCGTGGCCAACCTCGGCCGCCCGTGGCAGACCCGGCACGACGCGGACCGCATCCACCGCGAGCGCACCCACGTCAACGTCATCTTCGAGGGCCCCAACGGCCCGCAGCGCGAACGCCGGAACTGACCGCCGCGGCGGCGGCCGCGCCGACAGGCTCCAGGGCCTCGGCGCGGCCGCGCGCCACGGCGGTCAGCGAGACCGCAGCCGACGGCAGGCCGTCGGTGGCCGGCACCGTGCGCCGCCGCGCTCCCGCACCCCGTTCCCGGAGTGCCCCGACAGAAAGAGAGAGTCCATGACCGAACTGATCACCCTGAACCTCACCGGCCTCCAGGTGCCGCACACCCGCTATCACCTGGCCGACTTCGAGCAGATGAACACGCGCAACGGCATCGCCTTCCGCGCCACCGTCAACGAGGGCGACTACTGCCTCGGCGTCATCGAGAACGGCGGCGACGGCGGCGGCACCTGGTTCTTCCAGCACACCGCCAAGGACCGGCAGACGATGGAGGACTTCGCCGCCGCCTGCCGCCTCGACGGCCAGGCCGTCGACTCCGAGCGGGTCTACGAGCTCCTCGTGGACCAGCACGACCTGTCCCGGGAGGCCGCGCGGTGCAAGCGGCAGCGCACCAGCCTGCTGCGCGGACTCGACGCGGGGGAGTGGCACGGCGTGACCGTCGTGGCCAAGGTCCCGTCCGTCTGGCTCGCACGAGGGGACTACCCGTACATGGGCCAGCTCGCCCGCGACCTCGCCCAGCACCAGCCCGCCCCCGAAATCTGGCAGGTCTGGGACGGCGAGCGGTGGCAGGACCTCGCCCTGCCCGCCGCCGGGGAAGCCGCTTGAGCGCCCCGGCGGACCCGACGCGTCCCGCGGGGTGCGTCTCGTACGGCTACACCAACCGGCGCGGCGGGTGCGGCGCCGCCGGAGGCCGCGCCGTCAGGCTGCTGACCGTCACGTTCGCCGAGCGCCGTACGCAGCGACTGGCCCTGTGCAACCACCACGCCGACCGGGTGTACGAGGACGTCGCGGACCCTCTGCTCGCCTACCTCCGGTGCACCGGCGTGACCGAGGAGCCCATCCCGGCCGCCGCCGAGCCGCAGCAGTAGCTAAGGCAGTCACCTAGCGGGAAATGCCTGTTCAAGGGCACTTTTCTGCTAGGTGATCAGGTCTAAAACTGGTATAGTTCTTGTTGTCGGAAGGGGGTGGCACCCCGACCGGCACACCACTCGAAACCCGAACCGATGGAGGCCCCCTTGGCCGCGTACGTAGACCTCGAAGACCCCTGCGACGAATGCGGCGCGGGCGAGGGGGAGCCCTGCGACCCCGAGTGCGTGAACTACGACGAGGAACAGCACGGCGGCTACACCCGTGAGATCGAGGCCCCTTCTCCGTTCGAGGAGCCCGTCCCGCCGGGCTGGTAGCCCGACCACTCCGGGGGGCGGCGGATGGCACCGCCGCCCCCCGGCCCGCTCGAAACCCGACCACCCCACCACCAGGAGGAACACATCCGCATCCGCAAGATGATCGAAACCCGGGTCTGCATCGACGACGACTTCGGACCGTTCGACTGCAAGCTCGACCCCGCCAACCGGTGGAACGGCTTTCTCTCCCCCTACTTCCCGCTCGACGTCGCGCGGGACGTGTCCGCCCAGACGATCCGCGCGGCCGAGGAGTACGGCTACGACTGCGTCGACACCGTCCACGTGATCGAGGGTCGCGCGGACAGCCCGGACACCGTCCACGTGATCGAGGGCGGCCCGAGCCGGTACGACGAGGAGGGCGGGGACCTCGCCGTCGCCGTACGCGTCAACTGGCGCAACGTCGACCGAGGTACGGCCCGCGCGGCCACGGTCACGGACGCGACGCCCCAGGCCCGCAAGGCGGCCCGCCGCCGCAGGCCCGGCGGCCGGGGAGCCCGCCGCGCGATCGTCGTGCAAGTCCGGTGGATGTACCTGGACGAGGGCAGCGACACGGCCGTCAGCACCATCCTCCCCGACGACGAGGGCCTGTTCCCGATCGGCGGATGGGAATGGACCTGGGGCTTCTCCCACTGGTGGTGCCTGTGCGGCGAAGGCCAGGAGTGGCACCTCCCGCACTGCGAGTGCGGCGTCACCCGCGACCAGGCCCAGGCACTCCAGGAGGCCGCGCCCAAGGTCGGCGCGATCCTGCGCACCCTCGCCCCCGAGGTCACCGCAGCTCTCTTCGAGACCGACGGCGCACCCCGCCTCACCGTCGTGGTCGACGGCGCCGCCGAGCTGAACCTCGGCGACGGCGGCCCCTTCGACACCGAGACCCTCGGCGAAGCGGACGCGGTGCTGCGGGACGCCCTCGGCAGCGACCCGATCGAGGGCGGCCCCCACTGGCTCCGGTTCGCCCCGGAGCCCGCCCGCTGATCCAGGCGGGGGGCGGCACCTGCCGCCCCCCGCCCCGGCCCGGACCCCGACACCGCCGCACCCGAAGGACCCACATGCCGCGCGTCACCCGATCGCACACCGTCGCCCACCACCTGGTCCAAGGCGGCCTGACCGACCTGAAGCTGAGCGAGGCGGCCCAGAAGAAGGACCGCCCCGGCCTCTACCGCGAGGACGGATTCGCCGTCCGCAGCGTCCGCGCCCCCGACGGAACCGTGCTCACCGTGGCCGGCGCCTACGGGCCGGACTGGGTCATGACCATGGCCCAGATCCGTCACCGGCTGGAACAGCCCTACATCCGCTACACCGTCACCGACGACGCCCCGGGCCTCGCCGACCAGGAGCTACTGGTCCGCTGGGCCACCGCCGAGGAACTCGCCGCCCGCAAACGGGCCACCGCGGCCCGCCAGGCCCCGCTGGTCGCCCTGCTCCGGCGCCAGCAGGTGGAGCAGGACGCCGAGGACTCCGGGCAGGCGAGCCTGTTCTGACGGGCCGCCGGCCCTGCCGTCCCCGCCGCCCGCAGCGGCGGGGACGGCTTCCCGAATTCCCAGCTCAAGGGCACTTTTCCGCTAGGTGATCAGGTCCAAAGCTGGTATAGTTCTTGTTGTCGGAAGGGGGTGGCACCCCGACCGGCACACCACTCGAAACCCGAACCGTGGAGGACCACGACCCCATGACCGCAACACCCGACAAGGGCACGCTCACCATCACCCACACCCGCGCCGACGGCACCCTCATGGAGGGCAGCAGCAAGGGCGACGGCGTGTACGAGCTGATCCGCCCCCTGGGCTGGCGCTCCTTCCGCTCTCTCGGAATGCTGGGCATCCAGCAGTCCCGCGACAAGGCCGCCAAGCGCTGGAAGATCGACGCCGCCGCCAAGGTCCTGCGCGAGCACGGATGGACCGTCGAGATCGAGATCGACGAGGACACCCGCCGCTCCTTCGCCGAAGCCGAGGCCGAGAAGTACGAACGGGCCGAGGCCCGCGTCGAGCGGTTCGGCGAGCACGCCAGCAACGCGACGGGACGCTCCGAGGCCGCCCGCAGGCGCGGGGACCAGATCGCCGAGGGCATCCCCTTCGGTCAGCCCATCCTGGTCGGACACCACAGCGAGGCCCGCGCCCGCCGCGACCAGCAGCGCATCGACAACTCCCTCCGCACGTACGTCGAGGAGAGCAGGAAGGCCGGGTACTGGGCGGCCCGCGAAGCGGCTTCCGCCGCGTACAAGGCGTTCCGCCGCGACCCCGGCCGCACCCTGCGCCGGATCGAGAAGCTGGAGGTCGACGCGCGGCGCGTCGAGAAGTGGCTGGCCGGACAGTCCGCCGGCGGCTACACCCGCTCCGACACCGACGAGCTCCACCGCCGCGAGGCGGAGATCGCCGAACAGCTCGCCTACTGGCGCGAGGTCATCGCCGAGGCCGAGCGGCGCGGGTTCAAGGTCTGGGGACCGGCCGACTTCAGCAAGGGCGACTTCGTCAACACCGGCGGCACCTGGTACCAGGTGCAGCGCGTGAACAAGAAGACGCTGACGATCCCGCACATCCACGGCGGGGTGGGCGTCCCGGTGCTGCGCAAGGACCCCGCGGACAAGACCCGCGGCGGCTACACCATCCCCTACGACAGCGTCCGGGGGTGGGCGTCCGCCGAGGACATCGCCCGCCTGGAGGCCGCCGAGGCGGAGCCCGAGGCCGAGCGCACCGTGTGCCCGCACTGCGTACGGGTCGCCAACGGGCAGAAGCGGTTCAGCGAGGCCCGCGGCATGTGCACGGTGTGCGGCCACGCCAGGCCGAAGAACTTCAAGGAGGCCCCCGCGCCCGCCCCGGCGGACACGGAGCAGGTGGCCACGGCCGAGACGCCGCCGGTCGAGGAGCCCGCACCGGCCCCGGCGGGCGAGACCTGCCCCATGTGCCACTCCGACCGGTGGGACGCGGCCGCGCGCCGCTGCCCCCACTGCCACCACGCCCCCGGCGGCGAACCGACCCCCGCGCCGGCCCCCGCCGCCCGGGAGGAGTGGACGGAGGGCCCGGCCCTGGTGTTCATCGCCTCCAAGGGCGGGCGCCGCACCCGCAAGCGGGCCCTGTGGGCCGTGACCCGCAAGGAGGCGCAGGCCCTGTGCGGTGACCCCCGCACCTCCGGCCGCTCCTACATGCTCACCTGGACCGAGCGGCCCGGCGTCGAAGGCGTCGACTGGGAATGGGTGCCCGACAACGGGAGCCTCGACGCGGTCCTCTCGGACCTGGGCGTCACCCCGCGCCGCGTGTGGGCCACACCGGAACCGGTCGCGCCGTAGCGGACGCCGGGGCCGAGCCGCCGACCCCCGGCGGCCCGGCCCCGGGCCTCGAAAGGGGAGCGGGAGGCACCCGCCCCCTTGGTGATCAGGTCTAAAGCTGGTATAGTTCTTGTTGTCGGAAGGGGGTGGCACCCCGACCGGCACACCACTCGACACCCGACTCCCCGGAGGAACCGTGACCCCTGCGCAGCCCCGTTCCGGCTTCGCCCAGTACATCGCTGACGTCGTGATCAACCTGTTCCGTCTCCTCGGCCCCGACCCGGCCGCCGCCGTCACCCGGCCCGGCGCCCCGGCCCGCCGCAAGGGCTGACACCACCCCCGGCCGGGGCGGCGGACGGCACCGCCGCCCCGGCCCCACCCGAAACCCCGCCCGACGAAAGGACCCCATGACCACGACCCCGTACACCGTCAACGACAGCGAGCTGGCCGACGCGCTCGACGAGGCGCGCGAGCGCGCCGGCCGCGCCGAGGACCGCCTCGCCCGCATCGTGTGCGCGAACATCGCCGCCGCCGTCCGCGACGCCCTCACCACCGAGCCCGCCGCCGCGTTCGACGCGACCCACCTCCGGCTGCTCCGGCACCCCGGCGAGCCGCTGGGCGCGGACGGCACGTACTGGACCGCCGCCGGTGAGCAGCGCCGCCTGGAGATGCTCGACCTCGGCCCGCTGGTCGGATGGGTGCAGCAGCTCACCGACCGCACCCTCAACGTCTGGGGGCCGCTGTGCGAGGAGGAGGACGCCCTGGTCGGCCAGGCGATCGGCTACCGCCTCGATCTCGCCCAGGCCGCCCACCTGCCCGCCGACGTCCACACCTCCACCCGGGTGCGCGAGATCCGCGCCCGCCTCGCGGCCGGGAGCCACCGGCCCTGGTCCTGGAGCGAGTTCACCTGGAGCCACCGCGGGGCCAGCCTCCCCGCCGGAGCCCCGGACGCCGTGCACACCGACTTCGTCGTCTACGACGCCGCCGGCCCCCAGGTGGCCGAGGTCTCGGTCAGCTACGGCCCGGGGGACACCGACACCCCCGCCGAGGACGTCGCCGAGACCCGCGCCAACGTCGAGCTCATCACCCGCGCCCCGGAGGACCTGCTCTACCTCCTGGCCCACCTCGACCACCTGGCCGGGGGCGCCGACGCCGAGGAGCTCCACCTGCGCGGCTACTGCGCACACTGCCGGACCAGCCTCTACAGCTCCACGCCGACCGAGGAACTGACCGCCGCCGACGGCAGCACCCAGTGCGAACGCCGACTCCCCACCGGGCGCACCATCCCGGTCCTCCACGCCCTCAGCACCTGACCCGCACGTCCCCCGGGGGGCGGCACGCCGCCGCTCCCCGGGGGACGCCCCGAGCCCGCCCACCAGGAGGAACCCCGTGCGCGGCACCTACACCCCCGACAGCGTCCTGATCCCGACCACCCCCGGCGACCTGCTGGAGTGGGCCGCCGCCCACATCACCCGCGTCGGCATCTACCAGTCCCGCTACAGCCTCTTCAGCGGCCCCGGCCGCCTCGCCCACCGCCGGTGCTCCGTCGGCGGCGCGCTGGACGTCGCCGCCGGCCGCGACCGCACGACCCCCGGCCGCGCGTACGACCTGGACGCGATCCGCGCCGTCTACACCGAGGCGTACCGGCTCCTGGCCGAACACCTCGACGGCGCACCCGTCACCGAGCCCACGGGCCACGACGCCCTGACGCGGCACAAGGTGACCGTCCACCTGTGGACCCTGACCCCCGGCCGCACCGCCCAGGAGGCGGCGGCCGCGCTGCGGTCGGCCGCCGAGACCGCGCACGCGGCCGACCGGCTGTTCTGACCCCGCCCGCCGGGGGCGGCGGATGGCACCGCCGCCCCCGGCTCCACTCGAACCCACCACCCACCAGGAGAGACCTCCCGTGCACACCCCCGACCCGGCCGCCGCCGCGGAGGGGCCCGCTGCCCGCTGCCCCTGCTGCGGACTGCGACGGCCCACCGAGTCCGGCGCCCTCGCCCCCCACACACCCACCCGCACCGCGACCGACGACTGCCCCGGCACCGGACTGCGCCCCGCCGCCGAACCCGCCAGACCCACCGCGCCCACCGTCCCCGGCGCGGTGCCGGCCGCAGACGCCCAGCTCCCCCTGTTCCACCGCACCGCCGCCCTGCCGCCCGCACCCGCCCGGCATCCGCGCGCCCGGCGGCCCCGCCGCACCGCCGCCGAGGCCCTGGGCACCGATGCCGTCTGGGCGGTGCTCCACGCCCCCCGGGGCCACTTCGGGGTGATCGACGCCCTGCTGCCCCGGGCCAGCGCCGAGGACCTCGCCGCGGCCGAGGCCGAGGGAGCGATCCACTTCGACCTCACCCGACCCCGTCCCGACGCCGAGCACCTCCCCACGGCGCCGCCGGCCGTCGGCCGCCCGATCATCGTGATCCCGTGCAGCGCGACCAAGTTGCCGCTGCCGCCCGGCAAGAAGGTCCCCGCCGAGGAGCTCTACCAGGGTTCGTACTTCACCAAGGCCCTGGCCGCCGCCCGCGCCATCCCTGGCGGAAGGGTCCTCATCCTCAGCGGGCTGCACGGCTTCCTCGCTCCCAGCACGCCGATCGCCACGTACGAGAAGCGGCTCGACCCCCGCAACGTCGACCACGCCCTCCACCTCCGTCAGGTGAACCACCTGGGCCGCGCCGTACGCCACGCCCCGGAGGTGATCGCCCTCGCGGGCAAGGACTACGCCGACGCCGCAGCCGCCATCTGGCCTCACACGCTGCGGCCGCTCGCCGGGGCCGGCATCGGCGTCCAGCTCCAGAGGCTGACCCGCATCGCCGCCGCGGCCGACCCCCGCGCCGCCGCCCTGGCCTTCGCCGCCGACGCCGGCCAGCCGCGCGGGCGCGCCGACCGGCCATCCCCCCGGCGCTGACCGCGCCCGCCGTCGCCCGGCCCCGCCGCCGGGCGACGGCCGCACCGTTCCCGCGCCGCCCGGCGCGCCTCTTCAACCCGCCCCCGTCCACGGCACCGCGCCGCCCACCGAGAGGAAACCCCCTGTCCACCCCCGTGTTCCTGCCGCTCGAAGTCGCCAAGCCGAAGCCGTTCGGCGGACGGCCCATGCGCGAAGCCCTCCGGGAGCTGCTGGAGGAGATCCGCGAGCTCTACCTGGCCGACGGCGTCCCCTGGATCGTCGGCTACAGCGGAGGGAAGGACAGCACCATCACACTCCAGCTGGTGTGGATGGCCCTGGCCGGCCTGCCCGCCGAGCAGCGCACCAAGGTGGTGCACGTCATCTCCACCGACACCCTCGTGGAGAACCCCGTCGTCGCCGCGTGGGCCAACCGCTCCCTGGAGGCCATGCGCACGGCGGCCGCCGCCCAGCAGCTGCCTATCGAGCCCCACCGCCTCACCCCGGCCCTCGATGACACCTTCTGGGTCAACCTCATCGGCCGCGGATACGCGGCGCCCCGCCCGAAGTTCCGCTGGTGCACCGAGCGGCTCAAGATCAAGCCCTCGAACAAGTTCATCCTGGACGTCACCAACAAGTTCGGTCAGGCGATCCTCGTGCTCGGCATCCGCAAGGCGGAGTCGGCCGTACGCCGCCGGACCATGGAGCGGCACGAGAAGGGCCGGGTCCGCGACCGGCTCAGCCCGCACGGCAGCCTGCCCGGCTCCCTGGTCTACTCCCCGGTCGAGGCGTGGACCAACGACGAGGTGTGGATGGCGCTGATGCAGTACGAGAACCCGTGGGGCCACTCGAACAAGGACCTGCTCGCCATGTACCGCGGCGCCAGCGCCGACAGCGAATGCCCGCTGGTGGTCGACACCTCCACGCCCAGCTGCGGCGACAGCCGCATGGGCTGCTGGACCTGCACGATGGTCGATCAGGACAAGTCCCTCCAGGCCATGGTCACCAACGACGAGGAACTGGACTGGATGCGGCCCCTGCTGTCCCTGCGCGACGCCCTCGACATCGAGGACGACCGGCACCTGCGCGACTTCCGCCGCATGAACGGCAAGCTCACCATCCACCGCGACCGCCTGGTCCACGGCCCCTACACCCAGGCCGCCCGCGAGGACTGGCTGCGGCGCCTGCTGACCGCCCAGACCACCATCCGCCGCCGCGGACCCGACTACGTCCGCGACATCACCCTCATCACCGACGACGAGCTCCACCTGATCCGTCGCATCTGGGTGTTCCAGAAGCACGAGGTCGAGGACAACCTCCCCGCCCTCTACGAGCAGGCCACCGGCGAGCCGTTCCCAGGCCGCCCCCTGGACGAGACGATCGCCTTCAACGCCGCCCAGAACATGATCGACACGCTGCGCGAGGTGTGCGGCGACGACGAGGAGGAGTTCCTCCGCGCCCGCGCCCTGTTGGAGGTCGAGCGGATCTACAACTCCTCCACCCGCCGCGCCGGCCTCTACGACGCGCTGGAGAAGGTCCTCATGAAGCACGGCTTCGAGGACGAGGAGGACGCGCTGACCTTCGCCCGCTTCCGCCGAGGCGAACCCGACAAGGAGCAGGGCGCACTGTTCTGACCACCCCGGCGCGGGGCGCCGCCGACCTCGGCGGCGCCCCGCGCCGGCACCGATTCCGGAAGCCGACTTCCCACAGCCGGTTCAAGTACGGTAGTTTTTTCAATGTTGGCTAGGGTGGCACCCGGCCGGCACACCACTCGAAGCCCAACCACTGGAGCAACACACCCATGATCCCCAACGGAGTCACCCCCGCCGACGACCACATGGCCGCAGACATCTGGGGCTGGTCCCTCGGCTACTGGCGCGACACCAAGCACTGGGAGAAGATCCCCGGCCTGGTCCTGCTGCGCGAGGGCGGCCACCGCCGCGGCCGCGTCTTCTCCAAGGAGCAGCTGCTCGCCGCGCACACCGAGGAGGAGCGCGCCAAGAAGCTGAACGTGCTGCCGGCCTACGACCTCCCCGCCGTGCCGGCCGCCGACGACCCCGACCGCGCCGCAGACCCCGACGACCTCCTCGACCTGGAGGAGTCCCTCGACGCGCTGCCGGCGGAACGACGGGTTGCCCTGAGCACCTGGAAGACCTACCGCTACGGCGACAAGACCCGCCTGCCCGAGCCCGACGTCGTCCTCGGCGGCAAGAAGGCGGACGGCCAGGCCGTCGTTGAGACAGAGCTCTGGTACCGCCGCACCATCCTGGAGTGGGACGCCAACCGCCCCGTCCGCGGCGGCGCCAAGGGCCGCGGTCGCCCGGTCGGCAGCAAGGACCGTGCCCCGCGCACCGGGACCAAGCAGGGTGCGGAGCGCCGGCAGACGGTCCGCCGGCTGCTCGCCGAGAACAACCACCTGACCGCCAAGGCCCTCGCCGAGGCCATCGAGGTCCACCCGGTCCACGCGGAGCGCCTGCTGCGCGAGGCCCGCCTGGAGAAGGTCGCGCAGATGCTCGACAGCAACCCGGACCTGCTCGTCGACGACGTGCAGGAAACCCTCGGCCTCGGCGTGCGTGCCCACGCCACGAAGCTGCTCCACGAGGCCCGGACCAGCACCACCGCGTGACGCCCCCGCTCGCACGGCACTGGCAGGATGAGGATCACCAGTACCGGACGAGCGGGGGAGAGGCACACCGGTGGGCAGGGCACTCGATCGAGCACAGGCGTACGTCGCCGAACGCAGCATCCTCGTGCCGCACGGATGCCGGTTCTGGCTACGCAGCCTGACCACGGATGGCTACGCGAAGTGCGTCGTCACCGAGGCCGGCCGCGAACGCACGGTACGGGTGCACCGGTGGCTGATGGAGCAGCTGCACGGCCCGCTCCCGCCCGGCACGATCACCGCGCACAGCTGCAACGAATCGCTGTGCGTCGAGCTGGACCACCTGTCGAGCGCCACCCAGCGCACGAACATGCGGCAGATGTCCGACCAGAACCGTGCGGCCGGCCGGGCGCACCTCGGCTACGCCGACACCCGCGGTTCTCTGGGACGCGCGCAGGCGATCCAGGCCGCCCTCCGTGACGGCCTGGACCTGGAGGCGCTCGCCGCCGCGATGCTCGCGGGCGAGGCACGTCCCCTCGTCCGCCAGGCCCTGGCGGGAGGGTACGACGCGCAGGCGTACCTGGCCGCCGTACGCGCCTCCGATCCGAGTTCCGCGTTCGTCCCCCTCTTCCCGGCCGACGCCACCCAGGACAACCGCCCCGCGCCGGAGGACGGACAGATGTCGCTGTTCTGAACCCGCAACGCCGAAGGCCCGCCGGATGATGGTGATCCATCATCCGGCGGGCCTTCGGCGTCGAACGGAGACCTCAGCCACCCGATCCTGGCGGAAGGGCAGTCTCCTCGGAGCGTTCCGGCGATCCCTCCTGCGCCGGAACGACCGCCGCAGCGGCTCCGGGTGCCGGGAAGGTGTACGCGCCGGCCGTCGGCTGACCGGCCTCGGCCGCGCCTGAAGCCGCCGCCGGCGCGTCGCCTTCGGCCGACTCCGATTGTGCTTCACCGGGGTCTTCCGCGGTGGCCGGCTCCGTGCCCTGACCGGCATGAGCGGCCACCGCCTGGTCGAAGTTCCGCTTCGCCGCACGCACCTGACCCACCGACACCCCCAGGCGCTCCGCAGCCTGCTGGGCGGGGATCTCGGTGTCCAGCATCTCGACCACGAGCGCATCGAACTTCTCGCGCTTCTCCGCCAGCTGTGCGTCGCGCTCCTCGCGGAGCTTGGCGACCCGCCGTTCGGTCTCCGCGTCGAAGTCGGCGATCTCGTCCTGCAACAAGATCGCGTCGCCCGCGATGCGGACCCGCTCCTCCTCCTGCTTGACGAACCGCGCGGCCCTCTCACGCGCCGCTTCCCGGGCCTGCACCGTCCGCGAACTTCGCCGCTGCCTCTCGGCCATACGCTCCTGCACCTCCGTGTCGTGGGACTACCGGAGCACATTGTGCCGCCCCGGGCGGCGAGACCGTGCGGCACCCGCCCGGCGGCAACCCGCGTACTTCCTCGCCAGGGCAAGGGCCGGCGGTGCACCGACGACCGGTCGGGCACGCCGGATGTGCGTGCACCGGGGCCGGATCGGGGCTGAACGAGTGCCGCACCGCGCCAGTGCACTTCACCTGCACGTGGCCACGGTGCGGCACCCGGCCCGGGGCCGGGTTGCGAGGGGCGCTCTCGCGCCGCCCCCTCGCGCTCCCCAGGCGCACCGGTCCGCTCGGCGGCATGTGACGTGCCGTCGGTGCACCCGCGCGAGCGCGGGTGCACCGACGAGCAACCCGGCACCGCACATGCCTTCCTGGCGGAAGGGTGCACCGCAGGTGCACGCCCCCGCGCCGGCCAAGGCCGGCGCGGGGGCCGCGGGGGGTTGCACCGTGCGACGCACTGCTCTCCCCGGCCCCGGTGCACGTGCAACGCCCGCCCTCGGTCCGCGACACCGGCTGTGCGCTGCGGACCGTGACGCCACGTCGTCTCGGCTCGCCGAGTGACGCGTCCACAGGTGACGCCGCAGGTGCGCCTTTCCACAGCCATGTCCGGAGGACCTGACTATGGAAAGCCGCCAGACTTACGTCTGTGACCTCATGCTCTTTCAGCACGCTGCCGTCCAACCTTCATCGTGATCGTCGCAAGCTCCTCCACGATTCGGTTGTACGCGCAACGCGCTTCAAGATCATTACGGTCACACCTCATGCATTACGAATGACCCAGGTAAGATCGCGCCATGATGACCGTCCACAAGCTCAGCGCTGGGGACGGCTATACGTACTACGTACGCGAGACCGCCAGCGCCGACCAGGCCCGCGAACGCGGCCAGGAGCTGGGCGACTACTACACCGCCGACGGCAACCCGCCGGGCGTCTGGATGGGTGCCGGGATCGAAGCCCTCGGGGTTTCCGGCACCGTCAGCGAGGCGCAGATGAAGGCCCTCTTCGGTGAGGGCCTTCACCCTGATGCCGAGCGCATCATCGCCGAGCGCATCGCCGCCGGCGACAAGCCAAAGCAGGCGATGCGCGCCGCACGACTCGGCCGCCGCTTCATGCAGTTCCAGCAGAAGGACACCCCCTTCGGCCGGATGCTGCACGAGGAGATCGAGCGGTTCGAGCGGATGGAGAAGCGCACCCCGAACGCCAAGGAGCGGGCCGAGATCCGCGGCCGGGTCGGGGCCGTGCACTTCCGCACCGAGCACGGACGCAGCCCGGAGTCCAAGGAGGAGCTGGGCCGGTTCATCAAGGAGCAGGAGGGCGGCAAGCAGCGCAGTGCAGTCGCCGGTTTCGACCTGGTGTTCACCGCTCCGAAGTCGGTTTCCGTGCTGTGGGCACTGGGCGACGAGAACGTGCGCCGTGCAGTCGAGCAGGCCCACGTGCAGGCCATCGAAGAGACCGTGCGGTGGCTGGAGCAGAAGGCCACCATGACCCGCACCGGCGTCAACGGCATCGCCCAGGAGGACGTCGCCGGGGGGCTGGTCGCCACACGCTTCCGCCACTACGACAGCCGCACCGGCGACCCGCTGCTGCACGACCACGTCGTGGTCGCCAACAAGGTGCAGGGCACCGACGGCAAGTGGCGCACCCTCGACGGCGGGCTGCTGTTCGCGCAGAACGTGCCCGCCAGCGAGCACTACAACCTGCGCGTCATGGAGATCGTCTGCGAGGACCTCGGACTGCGGGCCGAGGCCCGGGAAGTCACGCCGGGCAAGAGGCCGGTCATGGAGATCGCCGGGGTGGGAACAGACCTCATCGAAGCCAACTCCACCCGCTCGCAGAGCATCAAGGAGCGCACCGCCGAACTGGTCGCGGAGTACCGGGAACGACACGGATACGACCCGTCCGACAAGACGCTGACCGCCCTCATGCAGCAGGCCACCCTCGACACCCGGCCCGACAAGAAGGAGGCCCGGCCGCTCGCCGAACTGCGCCAGACCTGGCGGGACACGGCCGTCGAAGCGTTCGGCTCCGACCGGGTGGACAACCTCCTGCGCGCCGCCCGGGTCGCGGCACAGAACACCCGGCCGGGAGCCGCAGCGGTTGCGCACCTGGACGTGCACAAGGCCGCCCGCGAGGTCATCGAGACGGTCTCCGACCACCGCAGTGTCTGGGGCCGGCGCCAGGTCTTCGCCGAGGCCCAACGGTGGGTCATGGCCGCCACGCTCGGCGCCGCACCGAGCGGCGACCTGGCCGAGCAGATCACCGACCGCGCGCTCGGCGCCGAGGTCATCGGCATCACCCCGCCCGACCTCAACCCCTTCTTCCCCGGCGTGGCCCGCGCGGACGGATCGAGCATCTACCGCCGCCGCGAGACCGAGCTCTACACCTCCGTCGGCGTCCTCGCGGCCGAGGACCGGATCGTCTCCGCCGCCCGCACCACGGTGATCCCGGCCGTGGTCGCCAACGTCTACCAGGCCGTCGAAGACGCCTACCAGCAGGCCAACCCGAACCGCCGCCTGGACGCCGGTCAGCGCGAGCTCGCCCGCACCTTCGCGTGCAGCGAGAAGCTGCTGGCCGCGGGTATCGGCCCGGCCGGTACCGGCAAGACGACCGCCATGCAGGTGGCCGCCGACGCCGTCCGGGCGAGCGGCGGCCGCATCATCGGCCTGGGCCCGTCGGCCCGCGCCGCCACCGAGCTGGCCTCCGGCCTGAACGCCCCGGCCTTCTCGCTGCACGACTGGCTGGGAGCACGCGAACGGCTGCACCAGGGCAAGCGCGTGGCCCCCGAATACCACCTCGGCGCGGGCGACATCATCGTGATCGACGAGGCGGGAATGGCGGGCAGCAAGCGCATCGCCACCGTTGTTGCGGAGGCCCAGGAGGCCGGCGCGCTCGTCCGCCTGATCGGCGACCCCTTTCAGCTCGCCGCCGTCGAATCCGGCGGCGCCCTGCGGCTGCTCGCCAACACCGTCGACGTCGTCGAGCTGGAGAACGTGCACCGGTTCCGCGTGGCCGGGGAAGCGGCGGCCACCCTCGCTCTGCGCAGCGGCGAACCCGAGGACGCGTGGACCTGGTACCTCCGCAACAGCCGCGTCGTCGCAGGCACGCGCGAGCAGATGCTGCACGCCATCTTCACCGACTGGCAGGCCGACATCGAGCAGGGCCGCACGGCGCTGATGATGGCCGACGACAACGCCAGCGTCACCGAGCTCAACGCCCTCGCACAGGCGTACCGGATGGGCCGGGGGCAGCTCGACGCCACCCAATACGTCGAGCTCGGCGACGGCCTCCAGGCCCACCGCGGCGACCTCATCGTCACCCGCCGCAACGACCGCCGGAACCCCGTGATGGCCGGCCGAGACTTCGTCAAGAACGGCGACCAGTGGGCCATTGAGACAGTCAAGAGCAACGGCGACCTGGTCGTACGGCACACCGACCACGGCGGCCGGACCGTGCTCAAGGCCGAGTACGTCGAGAGCTTCGTGGAACTCGGCTACGCCTCCACCGGCCACCGCGGCCAGGGCGCCACCGTCGACAGCGGCAGCGGCCTCGTCTCGCGCCGCACCAGCCGGGAGTCCGCCTACGTGCAGGTGACCCGCGGCCGCCTGAACAACCGCGTCTACGTCGTGCTCGACGAGGGCCAGACGATGCGCGACGTGCTCGACACGATCGCCGCCACGCAGAGGGCATCGGTCTCCGCGACCGAGTCCGTCCGGACCGAGCAGGACCGGGTCTACGGCATCCCCCAGCTGACTTCCGAATACACAGACGTACACGCCCGCGCGCTGTCGCTGCGTTACCAGAACATGGCCCGCTCCGTCCTGGGGGCGGGCGCCGAGGCCGTCATCGCCGAAGAAGCATGGCCCGCCGTCGAGCGTGCCCTGCGCGACGCCGAGCGGGCTGGCTTCGCACCCGAGCGTCTCCTCTTCAACGCCTTTCACGAACGGGACTTCAGCGACGCCGAGGACAATGCCGCGGTGCTGAGCTGGCGGATCGACAACCACGTGGACGACGCGCGCGGCGCTCTGCGGCGCCTGGAGGAACAGGGCACCACCCGGCCGCTGATCGACCTGACCGACGACCAGCTCGGCCGCCTCTCCGCACGCGCCGAGGACCGCCGTCAGCAGGCCCTCGACATGCTGCGCCGAGCCGACGCCCGCGTGGCCAGCCAGCCCCGGCCGGTCGTCGTCGACGGACTCCCGGTGCCGGCTTGGCCGGGCCGTACGTACGGAGACCTGACCCGGCTCCAGCTCTCACAGGCCATCGCCGAAACCCGCCGTGACGCACGGCTCGCCAGCCTCTCCGTCATGCAGGCCCGCCGCGACGACCGCCCCGAGGACGCCGACCTGCACCGGGAGGAAGCCCGTGCGGCCGCCGCCCGCCTCCACGGACTGAAGGGCGAACAGGAGACGCGCAAGGCCATGGCCTGGGTCGACCGCGCCCGCGAGGAATGGCAGCGCGAGCCGGGCCCCGGCCGCGCCCACACCGCCGGCATGGACGGCGAGACGGTCGCCGCCGAGATCCGCACCAACCTGCACGCGCAGGACGAGGCCCGGGTACGCCTGGCCCGCGCCGAACTGGTCGACCAGCGCGTGCGCGCCGAGCAGCGCCTGCGCCGACTGCTGCCCGAGTCGGCCGAGGTCGCACCGGTCCACACCGGTCCACTGCCCGAGTGGCTGCTGCCGCGCGAGGCGGAGAGGGACCAGCACACCCCGACCGCGTGGGTCGAGCACCTGGACGCACGCCGCCAGATCATCGACGACCGCCTCGCCCAGACCGGGGCCGCGCTGGCGGCCGACCCTCCGGCATGGGCCCGGAACCTCGGCCCCGTACCGGCCGAGGGAACCGAGCTGCGCGACACCTGGGAGCGCACGGCCGCGCTCGCCGACGCCTGGCGGGCCCGGCGCGGAGTCCGCGCAGACGCCTCCGGCCTGGGCAACAAGCCGATGGGGGAGCGGGACACCGCTGCCTGGGAGGCACTGCACGACCAGGTCACCGAAGTCGGACGACGGGCACGGGCGACCGAGACCGCTGCCCGCCGCGGTGAGGCGCTTGCCGCAGCAGGCCGGGACGAGGTACGCCCCGAGACGGAGCGCGAAGTCGCCCCCGCCGCCGAGGCCGTCACCGACGTCCTGGTCGATGACCCGTCCATCGAGGAGGT
>NZ_JBIAIE010000028.1:0-86198 GCF_042871185.1 Streptomyces sp. NPDC006012 | reverse complement strand
CTCGGAGACGGTGGTCGAGGAGCCGGAGGCGGAGCTGGTCCGCGAGGACGAGCGGGAGCGCGACGAGGACCAGGCCGTCGAGGAGACCGCGGAGGACGTGGTCGAGGCGGCCGTCGACACTGCGGCCGAGGACCTCTCGGAGACGGTGGTCGAGGAGCCGGAGGCGGAGCTGGTCCGCGAGGACGAGCGGGAGCGCGACGAGGACCAGGCCGTCGAGGAGACCGCGGAGGTCGAGGTCGAGGCGGCCGTCGACACTGCGGCCGAGCAGCAGGACGCCGGCGCAGGGGAGGAACGGCAGCAGAGCAACCCGTCCGAGCCTCGCCCGTACGCGGACGTGCCCGATGCGGAGCTCTCGACCACGCTGGCCTACTACGTGGAGGCGGCCGACACGGCGCAGGAGCACGCCGCTGCCCAGGAGGCGAAGGCTGCGGAACTGCACGCCGCGCTGGAGCCCGGCGGCGCAGTCGAGCGCAGTGTCGCTGAGCGCGCCGCCCGGATCGAGGCCATCCAGGACCTGCGGGCCATCGCCGTGGAGCTGCCCGCCGCACAGACCGCCGACATCAGGGCCCGCGAGGAAGCCGTCCGCATTGAGGCGAGTCTGGCCGAGACCGCCCGCTTCGGCCGCCCCGCCGTACGGGGTGAGGACCGAGTGCAGCTGGAGAACCGTCTGGCGGAGCTGCGGACGGAGCACGAGCGGTCCGCCGAGCGGATCACCGCCCTCCGGCAGCGGCAGGCCGACGCCGAGCGGACGGCCGGCCCCGCAGCGCAGCACGACGAGGCGTTGGCGTCGTGGGAACGAAGCGGTGGTTCGCGCGAGGCCGTGCTGGAGCGGACGAAGGAGGCGCGGCAGCGCCGGGCCGACACCGCGGGCCGAGAGGCGGCATCGGCGCGGGGCGAGGTCGGGAAGCTCGACGCGGCCGCGGCCGCGGTCAGGCAGGAGATGAACCGCCGTGATGCGCAGCCGTACGAGCAGCGCGTCGCGGAGGAGGCCCGCCGGGTCCAGGCCCAGCAGGAGGCCGCCCGGCAGCAGTCTCAGCAGCAGTCCGCGCAGCAGCAGGGCCCCGACGAGCAGCAGAGCCGGGGCGGGACCAAGCGGTGACCGCCCGTACGACGGCGGAGGGCCCGGGAAGCGTCGCTTCCCGGGCCCTCCGCCGTAGCGGCACGGCAGTCAGCTCTCCTTCTTCTCCCCGCTCTCCTTGCGGGCGGCCCGTGCCTGAGCGGCGGCCTTGGCCTCCTCGGCCAGCCGCAGCTTCTGGGCCTTCGCCGGGTGGAAGCGCTCGGCGGTGAGGAACGCCGGCGGTTCATCGAGCCACTCGGAGAACGCCCTGTCGTCAGCCGTGAGCGCCGGGGCGGGGGTCTCGGTGTGGGAGGTCTGGCAGCTGGCGCTGTTCAGCCGCGGCAGGAACGCGTACAGGTCCTTGATCCACTCGGCTTCCGACCGCAGCCCGAGCTTCGTGGGATCGCCCGCGTACGTGCGGAACCAGCCGGTGTAGAGGGCGGTCAGGTGCTCGACGATCCTGGGGTGGCGGTACCAGCAGCGGGCGACCTGGTTGCGGATGTCGTACGTCTTGATCAGCCAGTCCACCCAGAGGGTCATCTCGCCCAGTCGCGCCTCGCGTTCGTCGAGGTCCATGTCGGACCACACCCACCGCTGGGGCGGCGGCGGCTTCTTCTCGGCCGCGGGGGCCGCCGGGGTGCTGGCTGGCTCGGTCGCTTCGGTCGCTTCGGTGTCAGCCACGGTGCGTCTCCAGGGCCGGGGCGGTCGGGTCCTTGTCCAGGGAGACTGGGGACGTCGGGGAGGGCGGGCGGGTCAGCCACTTCCGCAGGTCCTCGTCCCGCCAGGTGAGCCTCATGTTCGCCCGGATGGGCGGGAGGTTGAAGTATTGGACGATCGCGGTGAACGTGGGGATCTCACGGAGTTTGTCCACCGGCAGCAGGTCGGTCTCCACCACGCTGGTGGACGTCGAGCTGCCCGACCGGCCGGAGGAGCGGGTCGAGCGCTCGACCTGCTCCTTGGCGAAGATGTAGTTGAAGTACCGCAGGGTGTTGTCGTCGGCCAGGCCCGGCAGCAGCATCCGCAGGGTGGACGCGGAGATCACGGTGCGGGCCCCGTCCTGCCCCACGCGGGCGGCGAGTTGGGCCAGGTCGTGCCAGATCGTCAGCATGGCGATGCCGATTCCGCGGCCGGTGGTGAGGGTCGTAGGCAGCTTCGGGTACCGCAGGACGTTGCCGGCCTCGTCGACGAAGCAGCCCAAAGCCGGGTCCAGGGGCTCCCCGGTCTTCTCGAACTTGGCCTCGGCCGCGTGGATGATCGAGGCGATGATGGAGGTGAACAGGGGCCCGTACCGTTCGGCGTTCGAGGGCGAGGCGACGAGACAGACGGTGCCCTTCTCCTCCAGCAGCTGCTCGGCGCTGAAGTCGGTGCGCTCGGCGACCACCCGGACGTCCCGGTTGCGGTAGACGGAGGCGACCACGTTCAAGGTGAACTGGACCGACCCGGCACCGTCCTCGTGGAGCTTCAGCCAGGGCTGGGCATAGTCCATGGCGACCTCGGGGTGCTCGGGTTCGAGGATCGAGCGGACGTGGTCGACGGCGTCCTTGCCGAGGGCGAGCCACTCCCTGAAGGCCCGCAGGCCGCCGCCGCTGATGTTCGCCGCGAGGAGCAGCCCGGCCAGGATCGCGCGGGCCTGCGCGATCCAGGGTTCGGACCGCGGGTCGTAGTGCTTCTGGGCCGCGTCGGCCATCCACTCCGCCATCCGCTCGGCGGATTCGTCGTCCTTGGCGTAGTCGACCGGCGACCAGTGGGCCGTTTCCCGGTCGTTCGGCAGTCCGGCGGGCGCGATGATCCACACCGGGCCGATCTCCCGGCGGCTGTTGTAGATCGCCTCCAGGTCGGCGGACTTCGTGGTGGTCACCACGCACGGGCCCTGCCACTCGGCGGCGTTGCCCATGAGCAGGCCGGTGGTCTTCGCGCTGCCGGGCGGGCCGAAGGCGATGGCGGAGCCGGCCCGCTCGATGACCGCGACGATCTTCTTGGTCTGCTGGCCGCGCCCGGCGGTGATGCGCGCCGGCCGCAGCTCGGGGTCTTCCGGAGCGGCCATCTCCAGCTCGGTCTTCCTGCCGCCCCACCGGGCACCGTCCAGGCGGGGCTTCCTGCGGCCGAAGGACTTCAGCAGCAGGGCCAGCAGGACGATCAGGAGGACGAGGAGCACTCCGATCATGAGGAGGAACGCCCAGGTGGGCGGGGCCGGTTCGTAGACGGACCCCGGGCCGTGCGTGACGGTCATCAAGACCGTCTCGGGCAGGCTCCTGGTCGAGCTGGACCAGCCGCGCCCGCTGACCAGCCCGGCCAGCGGCGCGGCGCTCAGGACGATGCCGCTGGCGCCGAGGGCGAACCCGAAGCCGATCGCGGCCAGCAGGGTGCCGTCGTCCATGCTCTTGTCGCCGGCCACCTCACACCACCATCCGCTCGTCCGTCTCGAACAGGGCCTTCTCTGTCTGACTGAGCAGCAGCTGGACGGCGTGGCTGCCCCCGCCGCGGCCGACCTTCCACAAGGCGCGGCCGCGCTGGCCGGCACCCCAGCCGCCGATGAGGTCGCACTCGGCGTCGGTCAGGCCGATCGCCTCGCGCGTCATCGCCAGCGGCTTGGTGTCCTGCGCGAGCTGGATGCGGGTCTCGCAGCTGGCGATGAGGTCCTTGGCGATGGCCGTGGCCTCGGAGCCCGCCGCGCCGACGGACTCGAAGTCGCTCAGGCGGTGGGTGGCCAGCAGCTGGATCGTGCCGGTCGCCCGGGAGAGCCGGAGGTCCGCGTCGATCTTGCGGACCATCGCGGCGCCGCCGGAGCGCATCTGCCGCCACAGCTCGTCGCGGACGACGATCCACGGGCGCTCGCCGGGCCGGTCGATGGCCGACTGGGCCCAGGAGGACACGCAGGTCAGCACCATCGCCACGGTCTCGTCGCCGTACTGCTCCAGCGCGCTGATGTCGACGCTCTGGATCGGCGCGTCCCAGTCGAGGCCGATGGAGGTCTGCTCGTCGAAGAGGCCGCCCAGGTGCCCGGTGATCATGCCGCCGAGCGCGGAACGCAGGGACGCCATCTGTTCGCGGGCGAGCTGGATGTCGTTGTCCCGCACCCGCAGTTCGCGGGCCATGGCCTCGCTGGGGTCGCGGAGCTTGTCGTAGACCCGGGGCAGGGTGGGGGTCTCCAGGTGGGTCTGGCCGTGCAGCTCGCCGGTGACCTCGCGCACCGCGACGTCCAGGCACTCCTCCTCCTGCGGCCGCAGGTTCCGCCGCAGCTGGAGTTCGAGCAGCGCCTTCAGGAGGGTCAGCCGTCGGCGGTGGATCTCCTTGAGGCGGCCCAGGAGGACGGCGCGGTCGGTGATGTTCTCCAGGTCGTAGCCGAGCGGGCCGGCGTCCAGGGGATTGAGGCGGCCCGGCAGGCCGGGGCCGAGCCGTACCGGCTCGACTCCGAGGTGCTCGCACAGGGCGGCGTACTCACCCTTGACGTCGCCGGCGATCAGCGTGCGGTGGCCCAGCGCCATCAGCCGGAAGCACAGGGCCTTGATGTGCGCCGACTTACCCGAGCCCGGGATGCCGGTCACCATCACGTTCGGGTTGGTGCACAGGCCCTCGCGGACCCAGGCGGCCGGGTGGGCGGAGAACGCCTGCATCGTCAGGGTGTTCCAGCCGATGTAGACGCCGATCGGCGGGAGGGACGCGGCGTGAAGGAAGGGGTAGATCCCGGAGGCGCGCTGCGTGTCGGCCCGGAAGACCTCGGCCTTCGCCAGCGAGGCGACCCGCCCCGCGAAGGGCTGGCTCCAGCCCTTGCGCGGGGCGATCCGCATGGCGTCCTCGGGACTCTCCAGCAGGCGCGCGCGCCGCAGCTCCCGCGCGGAGAGCTGACGGGGGATCGGGCCGGCGGACATCTCGTCGAGGAAGTCCCCGAGCGGCGCGGCCTTCAGCTTCGTGTCGCCGCCGCCGCTGCCGCGGCGGAAGGGAAGCGCCATCAGAGGCCCACCCTCCGGTCGGGCAGCCCCTGGCCGAGCGGCAGGGCTGCGATGGAAAACGCGTCGTCCTGGGCGCCCCAGACCCGTCGGATCTCCAGACCCGCCGAGGAGGCGTCCGCCTGGAGCTCGGCGCACGCCGTCTCCAGCTGCTCCAGGTCCGTCACGGTGACCGCGATCAGGGCCGTCAGGCGGACGACGCCGTGGCCGCTGGCCCGCGCGACGTCCTGGGCCCGCGCGGTCATCGACTCGCGGCGCTCGTCCTCGCTCTCCGCCCGGCCCGTCTTCGCCCGCACCTTGCGCACCGCGTCCCGCTTGGTCTTCTCGCGGGCCAGCTCCTGGCGGGCCTTGGCCGGTCCGATCGGCTCGTACAGCAGGGACAGCGCACGCCTGGCGTTCGCCCGCGGCCGCAGCAGCGGCTGGAGGAAGGTCGCGTACACCTCCGACTGCGGGAAGCCCCTTACCTGGTAGCTGACGGTCCAGGCACCGTCATGCCGGTACAGGCCCCAGCCGGTCTCGGTCGCCGCAGGCCCGGACACCTCGGGGGCGAGCCCCTTGGGGGCTCCTTCCCACTTGGCGTCATCGGCCGCGGTGTTGCGCGCCGAGAGGGCGAGCTGGGCCTCGGGGTCGAACGCGGTCCGGATCACCTGGCCGACTCCGCGGGGGGAGAGCCACTCGGCGACCTGGAGGCCGGCCGACGACAGGGCGCCGGCCATGGCGTTGATCTCGCGCACCAGGACGGCGGCCGCACCGACCTGCCCGCCGCCGGCGCCCTTCACGGCGAGCCGGGCCCGCGCGGCGGACAGCGTGATGGACAGGTAGGTCTCCCGGCTGGTCGCCACCGGGCCCGCGCTCTCCATCAGCTCGCCCAGGGCCTGAACAGCGGCCTGCGGAGCTTCGGGTGCGATGTGCCGCTCGGTCCAGGAACGCAGGGCCGCGCCGTCGTCGGGCAGGCTGCGCTGGTGCACGGAGATCCGGGTGATCGCCGAGTCCTCCTTGCAGTGGCTGCGCAGGAAGGCGGCCCAGCCGCGGACCCGGGCGTTCTGCTTCTCGGTGTCGATCAAGGCCAGGCCGGGGAAGGTGACCCGGCAGATCGCCGTGTACGTGCCTTCGGTCGAGTTGTGCATGACGCCGATCTGGCCGCCGAGACCGTCCGGCGCCTCCAGCAGGTGGAGCCGGGCGAGCCGCCCCGGCAGGTCCATCGGCTGGGTGCCGTCCTTGGTACGCGGGGCGAAGATTCCGCTGAAGAAGACGTTGCGCGAGGTTGCCACGGCGATCTGGTGCCTTACTGCGAGGACGATCCACTCGTCCGCCGACAGCCCGAGGACTCGCCCGTAGGCGAGCACGAGCATGACGGCGGACAGGGGCAGGGCGATGACGGCCACGCCCCAGGAGCGGGAGTAGATGGGGATCATGGCGCTGACGGCGGCGCCCGCGACCAGGATGAACCCGAAGCCGCTCAGGTTCCCGATGAAGCCGCTTCGCTCCGCCTGCCAGCCGCCGTACACGGCGGGTTCGGTCTGGGACATGGGTCAGCTCCCGTCCGACTGGGTGGGGTTGGGGGGCGGGGGCGCCGGTGAAGGGGCGGGCGTCGGTGGTTCGGACTCCTGCGTCGCCGGTTGCGCCGGGACGGCGGCCGGCTGGTCCTGCCCGCCGCTGCGAGGCGGGACCACGACGTGACGGCCGCCCTGGGCGCCGTGACCGAGGCCCGCGTGGGCCGCGGCGTTCTGGAGACTGCTCTCGGCCATGTCCTTGCCCACCGCGGCGACCTGGAGGCCGACGCCGACGACACCGCCGGCCTTGCCCATGAAGCTGCCGCCCTTGCTGCCGAGCATCGCCTTGGACCAGAAGCCTCCGCCGCCTCCTCCGCCTCCGCCGCCGTTCGACTCGGAGGCCGCGGAGGAGTTCTCGCCCTCCAGGGCTTTGGTGTAGCCCCCGCCGCCGCCGACGGTGCCCGCGCCGCTGGGCGCGGCCTGGTTCCCGCCGAACATGGACGAGACGCTGCTGCCGACGCTGCTGATCATCCCGGACGCGGCGGAGTTCCCCTCGCCGTTGCTGGTCAGGACGATGAACTTGGCCAGGACGGGCCAGCTGGTCGCGGCCACCACGAAGATGATCAGGCCGACGATCACGTTGCGCACGCCCTCGGCGCCCGACATCGCGGAGAACCCGATGGAGAAGATGATCACGATGGTCGGCTTCATGAGGATCAAGGCGATGAGCGCGTTCCGCGTCTTGGGCCACCAGTCCTTGGTGGCGTCGGACATCGAGCCCGCCAGCGCGACGGGGATCATCGTCACGAGGATCATGATCCCGGCCTGACGGACCAGCATCTCCACCCACAGGGCACCGATCGCCAGGATGCAGAGGATCGAGATCACGATCACGAAGCCGACCGCGGTCGGCGCGATGCCGCTGCCGGTGATCAGGGCCGAGCCCGCCGCGGTGGCGCCGCCGCCGCCGACGAGTCCGCTGAACAGCATCCCGAGCTGCTTCTCCATGGCGTCGGCTGCGTCCCCGTTGGTGCTTCCGCCGGAGTCGAAGGTGTAGTTGATCAGTGCGGTGCTGAGGGTGTCGGACCAGTTGAGTGCCACCTGGGTGCCGAAGAGATAGACCCCGAGGATGACGCCCCATTTGGCCAGGCCGACGATCGCGGTGGCGGCCGGACCGCCCTGCTGGGAAACAGCGACTTTCGAGAACTGCACCAGCATCAGGAATGCCGCGATGATGACGGACAATCCCGTCGTAATTCCCAGGACCGGCCCGATTCCGGTTTTGGACAGGTCGATGGTGCTGATCGAGTTGAAGGCATCGGCGAACTGCTTCAGCAGCCAGACCACGGAGTGGCCCAGCATAGAGGCCGCTTCCTCCAGGGCGTTGGCGGCCATGTCGCTGATCTTGCCCGCGACCCAGTCCAGCGGCGTCTTCGCGGGCGGCGGATACTTCCCCGCGGCCTCGGCGTTGCACTGCTGGAACGACTTCTTATCGGTCTTCACGCATTTGACGAGATAGCTGTGATACTTCTCGTAATTCGGCGCGTTCTTGTCGGCCTTCTTCTCCCAGCGCTTCAGCTCGTTGAGCTCGAAGGTCCGGGCGTCCTCCGGGTCGCTGGAGCCCTCGCCGATGCAGACCGTCTGCCCGGCGGGGAAGTCCTGGCAGTCCTCCGGCGCCCGGCAGTTCAGGCGCTTCTTCTGGTCGGCGTCGTCCAGGTCGCAGTATTCGCCCGTCTGCTTGTTGATGCCGACCCGCTCGCCGTGGCTCAGTGACTCCGGATAGGGGTCCGGCGGCTTGGCGCCGGCGAACGCTATCGACGTGCCGGACGTGAGCATGATCAGCAGGGCGGCCACGAGGGCGCCGACCCGCGCGAGGGTCCTAGTCATCGGACACCTGCCTCCAGCCGTCCAGCCAGGCGTACTTGCTGTCCGGGTCGTAGGCGTGCGGGCCCTTCACCTTGGCGGTCCACTGCGGGTCGGTGGTGACCTTCCAGTCCCCGCTCTCCCACTTGAGGACCAGGCTGGTGGTCTCGTCACGCAGCGGATTGTCGTCCGCGCCCTTGTCGCGGATCGTGGCGAACCGGTCGTAGTTCAGCCACACCACGACGACGTCGCCGGTCTTGTCCAGGGAGCGGCCGAGCGCCGCCTTCACGCTGGTGCTGAAGGTGATGCCGTCGGGCGTGCCCCCGGAGGGAGGCAGCCCGACGCCCTCGCGGACCTTGCGCACCTCGCTGACCCCCTGGTCGACCGTCCCGGGGGAGTCCGCGGCCGCGATGGCCTTCCACTGCTTGCGGGCCAGGACGTCGTCCAGGAGGTCGAGGTCCTCCCAGTAGGAGACGCCCGCGCTGACCGCGCCGAGGTTGGAGTGCTCGAAGCCGGTCCCGATGCTGCCGCCGGCGTTCGACGTCGGCTTCAGCAGCGGGATGGGCGGGGCGGTGGCCGGGGTGAACTCCTTCATGGCCGAGGCGCCGGGCGAGGCGGTCGACGAGGCGCTCGGCGAGGCTTTCGCGTCCGGCGAGCCGGGTCCGCTGCTGTCGTCGTCGCCCCACAGCGTCACCACGAGGGTGCCGCCGACGGCCAGGACCGCGACGACGCCGACGCCGATGCCCGCCAGCTTCAGCCGGGCCCTGCGGGCCCGGCTCTCGTAGCGGTCCGCCATTACTTGCCGCCCTGCGTCATGGTGTAGAAGCCCCAGACCAGGCCGCTGGTGACGCCGATGCCGACGGCGGCGACGACCGACCACACGATGGCCGACTTGCCGCGGGCGGCGAGCTGGCCGCGCTCGGTGTTGTGGCCGATGGCGACGCACGCCCAGCCGGTCAGGCCGCCCAGCACCGCCAGCGCGAGCCCGCCGCCGGCCGTCCAGCCCAGGATCTTGCCGGTGGGGTTCTGGAGTTCGCCGGGCAGGGACGGCGTGAAGCCGGGAATCACCGGCTCGTCCGCCGCGAGCGTGGTGACGTCGTGGAGGGTCTGGAGGAACTGGCTCATGTGGTGAGGCCCCCTTCTGAAACGGGTTGGGCGGGATCTTGGGTCGGACCGGCGGGCAGGGCCGCCGGGATCGGTGCGGGCGGCAGCGGATCGCCCCAGGTCCGGTGAGCCGCTGCGAGCACTGCGGCGACGGCCCGCTCGGCCGCCTCCTTGGTGCGCCGGCCGAGGCGGTCGGGGTCGGCCAGGCCGTGGGTGCGGATGTGCGGATCGCACGGCACCGTCACTACGGCCGCCACCAGGGACTGGAGCATCGTGGCAGCCGCCTTGACGGCGGCGGGGATGCGGCCCTCTCCCGGTGAGGAGAGCACCACGACGGCGCGCTGGAGAGGCAACCCCTCCGCGGAAGCGGCCTTGATGGCCGTCTGGAGCGCGGCGACGCCGGGCCCGGTGGCCAGCGCGCACAGCACCGGTACGGAGAAGGGCAGCGAGCACCAGGCCGCCGTCAGCCCGGGGCGGCCGCCGGCCCGCGCGGTGACGATGTCGTGGGCGATGAGGTGCGTGGTGTCGGCCACGACGGCCTGCCAGCCTCCCCCGGCTCCCAGCTGGTACCAGGCCGCCGGGTCCTCGGGGAGCGCGAGCTGTCCCTGGTGCCACTCCAGGTGGTCGGTGAGCACGCCCCAGCTCCTGCCGTCCGCGGCCGGGAAGGTCGAGGCGGCGGCCTGGGCCTGCTCGCGCGTGAACGGGCGGTCCGGCGGCAACGAGGCCAGTCCGGCGCCGGGCTGATTCGGCCAGGACGGCCACGGAGAGGACAACCGCGATGCCGTGTCCAGCACCACGCTGCTGCCCGCAGCTGCGAAGGAAAGACCGAGCAGGCCAGCGGTAGTTGACCGGCCGCTTCCGCCCGTCGCGCCCAACACCGGTACCAGCACGCGCGTTTGGGCGGGCAACGTCACGCCCTGTGACTGTTTCTTAGGCAACGCTCCCCCGTATTGCAACTGTAACCACTCTCATGATCACGCGACGTGAACACGTGTCCGGAAGTCTATGACGGGCATCCGACACACCAGTGGTGCCCTTGATGAGGGACGCGTGTCAATTCCTTTATGTGGCACCCCAGTTGATGCGGTTCATCATCTTTAACGACGCTTTGGGTAATTCTGTTGCACCTCGTGTGGGTGACGCCGCCGCGATCCGCGTTACTGCCTTTGGGCCGGGAAATGCCATGTGGCAATGTGACGTTCAGTGGCGAGGGGTGGCACCCGGGCGTCGGGCTCCGTGGCCGGTTAACGACTGGCGGAGCCGCGCGGAAGCGGGCCGGGGACACCGTGAGGCGAGGGGGAGCGGTTGAAGGCCAAACGGGGGATCGCGCTGACGGCGGCCGTCTTCGTCGTCAGCCCGCTGGCGCTGGGGCTCGGGATCATCCTGCTCATCGCGGCCAGCGACGACGACAAGGGGGGCGGCGGAGGAGACTTCGACCTCAGCGCTGCGGGCTCGCTGCGGATCGGCAAGGGCTACGTACCCGCGCAGTACGCGGGCCTGATCGAGAAGGCGGCTGCTGAATGCGACGCCGGCCTTCCGGCGTCGGTCCTCGCGGCCCAGCTCAAGCAGGAGTCCGGGTTCAACCCCAAAGCCCAGTCCTACGAGTACGTGAAGGACCCCGCGACCGGAGAGACGATCAAACGGCCTCTCGCCAAGGGCATCGCGCAGTTCATTGACGGCACGTGGGCGTCGTCGGGGATCGACGGGAACGGTGACGGCAAGAAGGACGTCTGGAACCCCGAGGACGCCATCCCCTCCCAGGGGGAGATGATGTGCAAGCTGCTCAAGACCGCCAAGAAGCACCCCGGCTACAACGGATCGCCCATCGAGCTGGCGCTCGCCGGCTACAACGCGGGATGGGGCCGGGTCGACGAGTACAAAGGCGTCCCCCCGGCCAGCTTCGCCGACGGGCAGACGTACAACTACGTGAAGATCATCATGGCCACCGTCGAGAGCCTCACCGCCCCGAACACCTCCGGGGAGCCGGGCACCTCCGGCGGGTGGGGCCGGCCGGTGAAGGGACCGCTCGGGACGCCGTACCACCAGCAGGGCGGCGCGTGGTCCAGCGGTTACCACACCGGCATCGACTTCGCGGTGCCCACCGGCACCTCCATACACGCCGTCGGTCCCGGGAAGGTCGTCGCGGCCGGACCCGGCGGCGCGTACGGCAACCAGGTGGTCATCAAGCACGCGGACGGCATGTACAGCCAGTACGCCCACATGAGCAAGGTTCGCGTCTCCACCGGCGACAGCGTCAGTGGCGGCCAGGTCATCGGCCTGTCCGGCGAAACGGGCAACGCCTTCGGCCCGCACCTGCACTTCGAGATCCGGACCGGCCCCGACTACGGCACCGACGTCAGCCCCCTGCCCTACCTGCGCAAGAAGGGCATCGACATCTGACCGTCCCACCGACCGACGCCACCACCAGCAAGGACACCGCCGTGAGCGACCACTACCGCCCCTGGGGAACCGCTACCCACCACTTCTGGACGTCCCCCGACCCGGACCGACCCGCGGCCGAACCGGCGGCGGCCGCCGTACAGCAGGCTCCGCAGGCCGAGGCGCGGCCGGCGGCCGACGCCGCCGCGGAGACGGGCGAGTCCGGCCCCGTGCAGCACCAGGCGGAGCAGGCCGCCGCGAACACCGGTCAGGAGGGCGTCGCCCAGCAGCCGGCCGGGGACGCTGCCGCCGCTGCCCTGGCGGAACTCCCGCCGGGATTCATGGAGCGCATCAACGCCGTCACCGCGGCGTTCGGCCGGCCCGAAGACCACCACGGACTCAGCGTCGCCGGGGTCGAGGCCGAGAAGCTCGACCAAGAGCTGACCGCCCTGTTCGGGGAGCGCCACACCTATACGGTCAACATCCGCGAACTCCGCGGCTGGCTCGCCTTCATGACGGGCGACCACGCAACCGCGACCCGCTGGTACCTGCACACCGCAGGTCTCAACATCGGCCTGCTCGGGCCCTCCGCACCGCAGACCCAGGAATCCGTCAAGCGAGCCATCCACCTCTGGCAGCAGGTCACCGATCACGCCGAGATCGTCCGCCTCGGCTCCGATCTCGCCTCCGTGACCGCCCTGGTCCTCGGCAGCGACGACCAGGCGCTCCGCTTCGTCCAGGGCCGGGTGGCACGCCACCAGCAGCCCCCGCAGTAGAACGACCCCCTCCCCGTGAGCCCCCGGCGACGTCCGCCGGGGGCTCACGCGCGTCTGGCCGGAATCGAGCGGGTCCGGGTCGAGGGCCGGGCGGCCCGCTTGACGTCTGTCGGGTTTCCCCGACAAACTCTCTCTTGTCGGGGAACCCCGACAGGATGCGGAGGAGAGTCGTGACCACGTACAGCTCCAGCTACACCGGCCCGCAGTGGAAGATCGCCCAGGTGGAACTGGACCCGGAGACCCGAACACCCGCGGCGACCGTGATGGAACCCACCGAGCTCGCCGGCCCGACCGCCTTCTGGCCGGACGGAACCACCTCCTACCTCCTGCACTTCCACGGTGGTGCCGTCACCAGCTGGACCGTCGCAGACGAGGCCGACACGGCGGTGCGAGCCCTGGAGGCGGTGCGCACCGGAGAGGAGATCGCCCCGGACGCCCTGCGGGCCTACATCCGGGACGTGCGCCGCCTGGAGACGCGCATGACCGCGCTGAAGGAGGAACTTCTCCTCATCGCCCGTGAGCCGGGCCCGACCGGCCGGGCCCGGCTCACCTTCCGGGAGATCGGCGACGAACTGCGTCAGCACCACAGCACCGTCGCCGAGCGCCACCAGCGCATCGTCGACGGCGACCCGGCCCCGTGGAGGGCCTGGCTGACCCAGCACACGGAGCGCGCGGCGCTGTACTCCAACGGCGGTGAACTGCCCCGCACCCCCGAGCCGCCCCGCGAGCACGAGACCAACGTCTACGACAGCGAGGAGGAGCCCGGCAAGGTGATCGCCCTCTGCCGGTGCGGCTGGTCCGGCCCCGCCGGCACCAACACCATCACCGCCGCGCGGCAGGGCAAGGCCCATGAGGACCAGCCAGAGGCATGAGAACCCGGGGCCGCCGACTGCTTGCAGGCGTCGCGGCCGCCCCGGGGGCGCCCTCAATCCCGTAACGACGAAACGAGGAACAACACCATGATGACCGATCGCTCGGCGCCCGTGCAGGCCCTGGCGTTCACCGGCGGGCTGCTGGCCACCTGGGACGCCCTGCACCCCCTGTTCGACCAGTGGTTCCAGGGAGGCAGGGACGCGGCGAACAAGGGCGCCCTCGGCCGCCACCTGGTCTACCGCGACGGAACGCCCGTGGGACACGAGCCCGCGGACGACGACCGGAGCGGCCAGCCCACCATGACCGCCACCCGTCTGGGCTGGATCAGCGCCGCCCGGCACGTCGCCAGCTACAGCGCCGGCCAGGCTGCGGGAACCGTCCTGCTCACCCGCGTCCTCGGCTACCGCGTGCCGGTCACGGCTCTGGCCGCCGGCACGGGCATCAACGCGCTCACCCACCTCGTGATCGACAAGCGCCAGCCCCTGCTGTGGCTCGCCGCGAAGGCGGGGAAGTGTGGGTACGTCGAGCACTGCACCGTCGTCCGCCGTCTCGACGAGGACGGCACACCCCAGGTGGAGGCTTCGGGGCCCGGCACAGCGGCCTTCGAGCTCGACCAGGCCCTCCATCGCGCCATCGGTGCCGTCGCCGCCGTCACCACGGCCTGGCTGACCATCCGCTCGCTCAAGAAGGGACGTGCAGCATGACCGAGGACCTGTGGAGTCTCCTGCGCTCGACGCACGAGGTGCAGCGCATGTGTGACGACCTCCGGGTCAGCGACGCGGCCGGCACCACCACGGTGGAGCAGGAGCGCGAGTACCGACTGTGCCGTGCTGCGCTCGCGCAGCGCCACCTCGCGGCCGCCGCCGACACCGGGAGCGACCCCGAGGAAGCCCGTCGCGACGCGGAGCTGACCGCACAGCTGCTGTGGAAGCACGACACCCTCCACGGCGGCCACCGCGGTCCGCTGCCCGCCTCGCACTCAACGTGGAACGTCTCGAACCTCGACCGCTACGTCCGCCAGGAGGCCGAGGCCACAGGGCTCAACCCCCACTGACGGGTGACCGCGCACGCGAACGCCCCCGCCGCGGCGGGGGCGTTCGCGTGCTCTCGGCCGGTCACCGGCGGGCGGGCAGCAGCCCCTTCGTCAGCCCGTGGCCTGGGTGCGGGTTCCCGACGTGATGCAGCGGCCGCACCGTGCCGTCCGGCGGGGCCGGGATGCTCGGACCGTGCATCCACCGGGAGAGCTCCTCGCCGCGGAACAGGCCGTAGACGTAGCGGACCTTGGCGTCGCCCAGCGGGCCGTTCAGCACCGCCAGCAGATGGGTGATGAGTTCACCGCCTCGCTCCGCGCTGACCGTCGCAGCCTCCCGCCAGGGTTCCTCGTCGTCCCCCTCGATCTGGAGCATGATGCGGGCCGGCTCGTCATGGACGACCTCGGTCTGCTTCTCGCCGTTCGGCGGCCCCCACAGGTCGACGCCGACGATGCGGTCCGCTCTGATGAGGCGATCCGAGGACAGACGGACCCAGGTGTTCACCAACGACGACATCGTTTCTCACTCCCCGCGTACACGAACAACCAGGGCGATCCACCGACTTGCGGCGCAGCCGCCCGGAGTGGCGCGAATTGCCTGCGTCACTGTCTGCTTTCTACCACCTGGCTAAGACATGTGGCCTGCGGGTTTCTTCCCGGGCTGTCGCCGGCCCCGTCGGGAGACAGTTCCGGCCCGGCAGGAGAAGACCTGCCGGGCCGGAACGTGTGCGGGCGTGGGTGTGCTCAGGGAGACGGTTCACCCTTCATCGTGTCGAGGAAGTTCATCCACGTCGTGCGGTCGAACTCGAAGACGGCGCCGCCGGGGTCCTTGGAGTCCCGAACCGCCATCTTGCCCGTGGCGCCGGCGCCCATGCGTCGGGCCTCGACGCACTGACCACCCTGGTTATCGCTGTAGCTGGAGGTGAACCAGTCGCCGGTCTGCGCGTCGTCGTCCCGGTGGGCCATGTCAAAACTCCTTGATTGCCTTATGGATCATGCTCACGGACTCCGTGTGTCCTGGAGCGGCCGCTTGCAGGTCAGAGAATGTTTCGTCGTAACGGTCGGTGTCAGAGGGCTTGCGCAGGACCCAGGCGTCGGCCCGGTTCTCCAGGTAGACGATCGGCGGGAAGGGCGAGCGGTCACCGAACCGCAAATAGGTGAAGGCGCCGTTCATGCCGGGGTGTGCCCCAAGGTCGAAGGGAACGACCTGGATGCGGACGTTGGGCAGGGAGGTGGCGAGCTCTGCGATGTGCCCGAGCTGTTCACGCATCACCGCGGAGTCCCCGATGCGCCGCTTGAGCACGGCTTCATTGATGATGGCCGTCAGCTTGAGGGGAGAGTCCTCGCGGTGCAGGGCTTCCTGACGGGTCATCCGTACGGCCACCAACTTGTCGATTCCGGCGGGGCTGAGCTCCTGCGTCGGGAGCGGCAGCGCCCTCACGTACGCCTCGGTCTGGAGCAGGCCGGGGACGAACTCGTTCTCGTAGTTCTGGACCGCGGCGGCAACAGCCTCCTGCCCCAGGTATGCCTTGAAGCCGGGACTGATGACTGGCGCCAGCTCCCGCTTCTGCCACCAGTCCTTCTTCGTCTTGGTCACGGTGGCGTAGCCGACCAGGGTGTCTCGATGCTCGGGGTCCGCCTCGTAGATGTCGCAGAGCGCCATCACATCTGCCGGTTCCACGATGCCGTTCTCGGCAGCTTCCAGCCGGTTGATCTTTGATGGGCTGACCACCAGCCGTTTGGCCACCGACGCCGCTGTCATGCCCCTCGCGTCACGCAGCTCCCGCAGCTCGATGGCCAGCTGGAGACGGCACAGTGCCGGTGCGGCCGACCCTGCTTCTTCACTCATCCCGCATCCCTTCGTCGAGCAAGAGCCAGTGTGTCGGTCACCCTTCTGGCACGGCAAGAAATCTTCTGCGCAAGTGCGATGAATTCTGCCAGCTCATGAGCATCCGTCAGCACCCCGTTGCCGCACGTAAGTTCGAGCTCCAGTCCTTCACGCAGAATTCTGCGAGAAGGGTTTCCACGGTAGCGAATCTGGTGGCATCCTGGGTCCGGTCACCACAGAACGCGCTCGCCCCGCGACTCAAAGTGATCTTGAAGCGGGTACCGAGGACATGCCGACCGGGGAGGAAACCCGGATGATGCCGAAGCCCAGTCAGGTCCCGGAGGAGCGCCGGTTCGCGATCTCCGACGTCACCACCGGGGTCTTACGCGTTCTACAAGGTGATGCGTGCCTGCACTGCCGGGAGATGCATGGGGATCTCGCACCCGCCGGCCGTGCGTGCACAGTCAGCCCTGGCGGCGACGTGCTCTGGTGGGACGTTCGAGCCCACGCCGGATGCCTTCGGGCCGCCCACGAGCGCGCGACCCTTACGCCGGTCGACCTGGCTCGGGCCCCCGCTGTCGAATTGCGCCCTCACCAGTACGACTTCCCTGGTGACGACCACGCCCCTGCCAAGGCCCGCCATCGCGTCCGCGAGGCCCTGAACGCTTGGCGGGTGCCCGAGGACGCCGTGGAGACGGCCGTCCTGCTGGTCTCCGAGCTCACGACCAACGCGGTACAGCACACGCGCTCACCCCGCATCGAGCTGGAACTCTTCCGTCGCCAGGACGAGGTCGAGATGGCCGTCCAGGACGACGGCCCCCGCCCGGTGGCACCGCTCAGGAACCTCCTCACGCAGGCCGGGGACACCTGGGACGAGGACGGCCGCGGGCTCGGCATCGTCCACCGGCTGGCCAGCCGGTGGGGGGCTGCCGCAGCCGGAACCGGACTGAAGGTCTGGGCCGCGATTGACACCACGGACGGTTCCCGGTGACCGGCACGGCCGTGTGCGCCGTCGTGCATCCCGCGCCGTCCACCACAGCCACCGCGCCGGACCGGCGAGTACGCCGTCCGGCGCGGACCGCGGGCGCCCAACCGGCGCCCCCCGTGCCGCCCCTGACAGGGAGAACCCCCCGTAACCCCGGTCAGGGGCGGCACGTCTACGAGATAGGGAACCGCTGATGCACACGACCCTCGCGGCCCCCGCCCGAGCGAACCAAGCCAACCCGGAGCTGCTTGCCCGGCTGGCCGCTGCCCTGCGGAAGATGCGCACGCTCCCCGAAATCCTGGACGACATCGGGGACGCGCTCGACCCCCAGCCGCCCGCGGCGACCGAGGTCGAGGACATCCATGAGCGCTTACGCGAGGACCTGGAGCGCTTGGCCGCCATCGCCGAGGCGGCCGAGACCGCGGACCCCGAAGTGTGGCGGCTGATCGCCCGCGCCGCCGAGCTGGAGTCGGTGGAACTTCCGCAGGACCACCCCGGTTGGATCGTTCACCTGCGCAAGCAAGGCGCCGTTGCCAACGATCTGCTCGAACGGCTCACCGTCACGCGCACGATCAAGCAGGTCGCGTGACCAGCCGTAGGCCGCCAGCGGCACCACAGCCCCGGAAGACGGCAGCCCGCCCGCAGTTCCACTGGCAGGGCCTCCACGTCCCGTTCATCGCGCCGTGGAGCGAGGAGAGCACGCCCCGGTACCGGGTGGTCGAGCGGCCCCGGTTTGCCGGAGGGGGGATCGCGTACGCCGACGAGGTGAGCCGGGCCGACCGCCGGCACGACGTTCTCTGGGTCCGCCGCGCGCTCCTTCGGGGCCGGGGCACACCGCAGCTGGCCGCCGTCCACCCCTTGCGGCAGCGACAGGCCATGTCCCACATGTTGTGCCAGGTCTGCGGGGAAACGACCTTCAACGACGACTTCCGCCGGTGGGGCGAGCGGCATCTGTTCCTCGCCCGCGCGGTCGAGGGACGGCCGATCCATGACGGGGAGAGGACGACCACCCCGCCCGTGTGCCTGCCGTGCGCTATGGAAGCGGTCGAGTCGTGCCCGCCGCTGCGTAAGGGACACGCGGCCGCGCTGGTGGAGCGGGCGCAGCCCTGGGGCGTGGCCGGGATCGCCTACGACCCGCGGACCCTTCTTCCGATCCCGCCGAAGGACCCCAAGGACCCGCTGGAGGAGGCCGCGTTCGAGGACCCGGCCATCCGCTGGACCCTCGCCGCTCGCGACGTCGTGACTCTGCACGGCTGCACCCCCGTGGACTTGTCCGAACTCGCGACGCTGGGCGTCGCGGCCTAGACCCCGTCCGGCGGCCCGGTGCTTCGCGCCCGGGTCGTCGGACGGTCAGCAGCCGGCGGGCACCGCGCCCGCCGCAGCAACCGAGAGAGCGAACCGCCATGCCTGACTTCCCGTACCTGCGTCGCATTCGCGCGAAACGTCCGCCGCGGCAGGACTTCGAGCCCCGCACCCTGATGGACGTGCTCCTGGACCAGGACCAGGACCCGGACCAGGCCGGGGGCCGTGCCGTGCAGGTGTCCGCGGTGACCGTCTCGTTCTTCGGCTTCCGAGCGCAGTCCGATGGCAGGACGGGCTTCGCCGCCCTGAAGCGCATGTACCGCGACCACCCGGTGCTGGTCCGCTGCCTGTGCACCTACCTAGGCGCCATGTGGACCGTGATCGCAGTCGTGACCGCTCAGAACTTGCTCTGAGGCGGACCGGCGTCGCACCGGTGCCGCACCGCCGGCCGGTGGGCACCGGATTCTCCGCCGTCCCGTCACCGACGACCTGACCGCGACCGTCGCGGACCGTAGAGAGAGGGCCTTTCCGTGCTGGACGTTGAGGGGACGAAGTCCGTCAGCCTGCCGGGGCAACGTGTCGCGCAGGCACCGCTGATCGGCCGGGCCGATGCGGAGGCGCTGGCGGGAGAGCCCGCGCGCTGGGAGCAGGTGACGGACCGCCGGGGTGCGGCCGTTTGGCAGGTGTCCGGACCGCGCGGGCTGTGGGCCTTGAAGGTCGGCACTGGCGAGGGGGCCGCCACCGTTGCCCGCGAAACCGCGGTGCTCCAGCAGACGCACTCCCTGGTGCCCGGCCTGTCGTACGGGGGGCGGGCGAAGGGGGGCCGGGGAACGGGCTCGGCGTGGCTCATCACGCCGTGGCTCGAAGGCGCCTCCACCTGGGCGCGGTTCGAGAGCGTACGGCAGCAGCACGACGAGGACCGGGCCTCGGCCCTCGCCGCGGCGGTCGACGTGTGCCAGGCCGTCGGAGCCCTGCACGCGGCCGGGTGGGTGCACGGCGATCTCCAGCCGCACCACACCGTGCACACATCCGGCGCGGTCCGCTTCATCGACTGCACATGGGCGTCGGGCCCGGTGCTGGCACCGTCGCACACCTTCCTCGGCGGGCTGCTCCATCTGATGTCACCCGAACTGATGCACCGCATCGAGGCCGGGGTGCGGCCGGTGGTCACCGAGCCCTCGGACGAGGTGTACGCCCTCGCGGCCGGCCTCTGGTGGGCGGCGACCGGCACCTGGCACCGCAACTACGCCACGGCAGGAGTCGACCCGGCCCGTTTCACGGCGGCCGTGCTCCGACGGCTGCTGCTACGCAACCGCATTCCGTGCGGGACCATTCCGCACTGGCCCGCCCTGGAGCGGGTCTTGCTGCCGGTACTCGAAGCCCCTGCGGGCGCGCGGCCGTCGGCTGAGCAGCTGGCTCACTGGATGGCGTCTCTGTAACGGCGCGTAGCGAGGAACGTGAAGGGGGCCCGGCGGTCGACCGCCGGGCCCCCTTCACGTTCCTCGCTACGTCATCGCGGCGTGCTGAGGTTCCTCTACTTCGGATTCGGCTCCCCGAGGACGCAATGCCTGCCCCTGCTCGGTGTCGCGCGGTCGTTCGTGAGGCGGCTCGTCCTGAGCCTGACGCTGATGCTCGGGCGCCGGCTCCGACTCTGCTGCTCGCTGAGCGGCACGCTCGCCCTCGACTTCCGCAGCGATCCTCCGGAGTTCCGGCAGGAGGCTCTTGACCGCAGCGCGGACGGCCCCCTCTGCCATCAGCCCCTTCTGGTTGCCCCGATGGTCCTGGCCCTCCCCGGCGGCCCGCCCGAGAGCCTGGTTCGCCTTGTAGGCCGCTCCGTTGGCGATCTGGGGGGTGTTGCTCAGCACGGTCAGGTCCCCTGCGCGGACCTGATCCACCAAGGCATCCCGGAGTTGGTCCTTCTTCGTCCGCTCCCCGGGAGGCGCGGTTGAAGCAGGGGGGCGAGGCGTTGCAGAGCCCGCTGCTGCGGGGCTCGGAGCGAGACGGCTCTCTGCTGCGGGACCTGGAGTGCTCGACGCGCGCGGTGCGGGTACGGACGCGGCCTGGGCGTAGGCGGGCTGCTGCGTGGGCCTCGGTTCGGCGCCAAGCGGTGCAGCAGGGGGCGAGGCCGATGGAGCTGCCTGCCGGAGGGCGGACGGCGCAGGGATGGCCTTCGGGCTCTCGTCCGGTGTCGGCCTCTCGTCCTCACCCGGTGTCAGGTCCAGGGTGGCCGCCGCGGCGAGAGGCTTCCTGCTGCCGGGGGCCCGGACGTTGTCCAGGGTGTCGTGGAGGTCGTCGCGCCAGCGCTTCCACATCTGGCGCGGGTATCCGACGAAGGGCACCCACAGCAGCAGGCTGTAGCCGCGTTCGGTGTCCCTGCGCTTCCGCTTCGGGTACTTGCCCAGGACTAGCTGCTCGACCTTCTTCAGCAACGTCTCCAGGAACACCGCGTACACCAGGGGCGGGATGATCGCTACGAGTCGCCCCCCGAGCGAGGGCGACGGGGCGTGAAGCAGGTTCATCGTCGCGCTGGCCACGATGAACGCGACGAGGTAGAAGCGGGTCAGCTGACTGGATCGTGCCGTCAGGGCCTCGAACAGGCGGAGGAGGCTGAGGCCGAGCGCGCCGGCGTCCAGGAGGAGCGCGAAGCCGGTGGCGGCGTCCCAGGAGCCGCCGTTGCGGTCGAAGGCGTATGCCTTCTGGGCGCCGAAGGAGAGCCAGGCCGCGATCCCGGCAATGCAGAGGATGATCGCGAAGGCGATCCCGAGACTCGTCACCGCCAAGCGCCGGCGCCACGTCTTCCGGCGCTCCTCGGCCAAGCGTTCCCGGTCCTCGGCGGACATCTTGTCCTGCTCGCGGCTGCGGCGTGCACGCAGGACGATGGTGACGATGAGGAGGACGACGAGCGCGGCGAACCCAATTCCGGCTGGCAGCAGGTACTTCTCGATGTTCATCAGCGCTGCCCCCTCCAGCATGATTCCGTCCCGCCTGGCCTGCGGCTGGCAGCCGCCGCCTGCTGACGCATTGACTCTCCGATCATCGCTCCGTGACGCTCCGGCCCCACAACACTAGGGGGCGGCACCCACACTCCGACCACCCCAGCATCCTCGCCCGACCACGTTCGTCTCGGCAGGCGCTTTTCCAGCTGCCGGAAAAGCCGGGTGGACCTGTATCGCGCGATACAGGTCCACCCGGCGCGATGTTGTATCGCGCGATACAGGTTCGCGGTCCGCTACTCGGCCCCGTCCACCTGCAACTCGGACAGGATGGTGCGAGCCACGAGCAGGGAGACCTCGGGTTGCGACCGTGCCACTTCGCGGACTCGGCTCTCGTCGAAGGTGCCGGGGGTCGCCTGGAACCGCAGCACCGGTGATGATGAAGAACGGCCCTGATCGTCGTCCTCGGCGCCGGCGGACACCGTCAGGCCCAACTGCGCCCGCACCTTCTCCAGGGCAGGAGCGCTTGTGTCTCCGGTCTCAGCCGCAGTGGTCCACACCAGGCGGACCTGGTCCTTCCCGTGACTGGTCAGAACGGGAGAGAGGACGTCGATCTGACGGACGCCGAGGGCGCCGACGTTCAGGCCCGTCAGGGCCTCCATGAGCGGTTCCTCCTTCACCATGCGGAAGGCGTGCTGCCTGGAGACCTTCACGATGCGCAGCCATGCCGACCAAGAGCGGCACGGCTTGCCTGTTGACGGGTCCGTGATATCCCGCCACGACTCACTGGAGTTCGCGAGTCGCACCGCGGGGCCGGCGTAGTGGAAGTACGCCGTAAGCGCCCGCTGCTCCATGGCCTCGCGCAAGGTCTGGGCGGCGTGCAGTCGTCGCTCGCAGGCCGTAATGATCTCTCCGCGCGTGCCAGCCTCCGGGAGCTCCGCCACCAGCGCCTGGTGGATGGCGGACGGAAGCCCCTCTGTGACAGCCGTGGGGATGACCACGGCGGGCAGGGCGTCCTCGCCGCCTGTTTCCTCAGCCGTGTCGGCGGCGGCCCCCTCGGTGTCGCGCGTGACGTTGGGCGGATACCCGGTCAGCGGCGGAAGGACGTTGCGTCCACCCCCGCCACCCTTCTCCGCGGAGCCGTTCGCCGGCGCGTCCGGTCCCGTTGGGATTTGCGATCCTCCCTTAGCCATCAGACCGTCACCTTCTCCAGCTCACGCTTCACGATCAGGCCCGTCCCGAGGGCTTCCTCCCGAGTGATGATCTCGGACTCAACCAGGAGGGGGATGAAGTTCTTGAGGTCCTTCCAGCGAGGCCGCTCCTCCTTGTCCTTCGCGGTCAACGCCCTGTCCTCGAAATCGTCGTTGGCCGGGCCGGGAATCCGGCCGTAGGCCCTCTTGTACGCGACAAGGGCCGGGATCTCGGTGTCCAGGAGCGGGTACGCGCCACCCTCTTGGTCCTCGTTGAGGAGTCGCTCACGCGCGTCGATCCGGTCGTTGCTGTTCTCGCAACGGGTCAAGACGTAGTACATCGACAACGGCTTGCCGGTGTTGTTGAGCGCGGCCCCCATGAAGACGGCTTCTCGGGTCTGCGGTGCCTGCTCGGTGTCACCCTCGTCCGGGCAAAGCGGAACGAGGAGGATGTTGACCCGACGTACGGCAGCCAGGAAGCACTCGTAGTTCCCGCCGCCGACGTCGACCACGATGTCATCGACGTCCCCCCGGGCTTTGACCTTGTCGATCTCCTTGTCCAGCTCGGCGAACGGGTACCGAATGATCTCGAACGGCCACGGGAAGTATCCGCGCAGCCGGGCCTTGTTCGGCCACTTGCTGGTCGTTTGGCTGGCGCTGTCGGCATCGAACATGACGACCTTTCGGCCGAGCACGATCGCGAGGAACAGGGCGATCAGTTTGGCCAGTCGGGTCTTGCCGGTGCCGCCCTTCAGGGCGCCGACGGCGATGACGCGGGCTACTTTCGTGGCATCGGTCTCTACGCTCGGAGGCCCGCTAGGCTCTGGGATGGGTGTCGTCACGATCTTCCTCGCAAGGGTGGGTTCTGGCGGGTTTCCTGGTTGGCGTCCGTCCTCTCCGGCAGGGGGCGGACGCCAAGTGCTTCCAGCAAGGGAGCGTATCCGCGCGGACTCCGCGGGTGGGGAAAGCCGCGTGACCGTGCCCCAGATTGCCGGGAAGACGTTGGCTGCGGCCAACAAGGCTCGCTACGATCAACGTCGCTGTTGGCTGCAACCAACAAGGGGATCGCCTGTGGCGTACGACGTGGACATGTTCGCGGACGAGGTGGAGCAGCTTGCCCGGCGGGCCGACGAGGCTGCGGGCGCCGAGCGGGTCGAGCTGCTCGCGCGTGCGGCCAACCTCGCCATAGACCCCCTTCGGCGTACCGAACTCCTGATGCTCACGGCGGATGCGGCCGGCCGGGCCGCCCACGAATCCGCAGGAGCGGCCCGGCGGGGTGAGAACAGGGGCAGTCAGGCGACGTACGAACAGATCGGCGCCGCTGCCCGGCTGAGTCGTGACGTCGTTTACCGACAGCACACGCACGGAGAGGCGCTGTCGTGGTCCGCCAAGGCGCGCGGAGTGCACAACGGGCGCTCCGCTGACCGGCAGGCCGGCGAGGTGAAGGGTGATATGGACAAGAGCACGGAGGGAGAGCGGACATGACCGAGGACGAGATCGCACGGGGGGTCGCCCGCGGTCTACAGACGCACGAGAGGCATCGAGCGGAAGGGCAGGCCCGGTCCCTGCTCGCCGGCCTCCTGATCCTGGGCGGCCTCGCGGTCGGATTCATCGTGCTGGTGACCTACGGATGATCGACGACCGCGGACCCGGCTTCGAGCCGCACCTCTTCCTACCCAACGGCAAGCCGGACCCCGCTTGCTGCCCCTGTCCCCGGGCTCGGTGCGGCGGGCTGACCAAGATGCTCGACAGCTGCCCCACTCACCGCCCGAAGGCGGGTGATGCCCCGATCATGGGCATGAAGTCCCCTTCGCGCTGCTGCCCGCCCGTTCAGCCGGAGGAATAGAAGGATCTTTCAGCGCGACGCGAGAGCCCCCGCACCGGCCCGGTGCGGGGGCTCTCGCGTCGCGCTGTTAGGCGCTGACTCCGCCTGGGTCCACGAGGGCCGAGGCCGCCTCCAGGGCCGCAGCTGCTTGCGCGGTAGTCGTCGGTTCCTGGCCGGTCCGCCGGGCGTAGGCGTAGGTCTCGTGCACCGCGCCACGCACGTACACCACGAGATTGGCCCGCTCGGTGGCGTCCCGCCGGTCGTCGACGACCTCGACCAGTTCGTCCCACCAGAAGTCGTCATCGGGATCGCTCAGGATCTCTCCCTCCCGGAAGTGTGCGAGCAGCGCCCGTGCCGCCGCGTCCATCGCCGGGTACCGCGCGTCCTCGGCCCGCTCGCGCTCACGGCGCTCCAGCTCCTCCCGGACGACGCGGGCCTCGATGATCCGTGCGACGTGCGGCTGGCGCCGATCCTCGGGCTCGCCGTGCACGGCTACCTTGAGGCTCGCGTGCCGGTTGAAGGCGCTGGAGGGGTTGGGCTCACCGTCGGCGCCGATGTACTGGAGGGCGAGCGCGACTTGGTCCCAGCGCACGCCGGCGCCGCGGGCGTCGTCGAGCGCTCGCAGTTGCAGCGGATCGGCCTGCTGCCGCAGCCACTCGGCCAGCGTGATACGGAGGAGGGCCGCCTGCTGGTGCGCCTCCCCTGCGAGCCGGCCCGCGTGCGCCTGCGCGAACAGCAGGACGCCGTGGGTCTCGCCGTCGCCCGGCCAGCGTTCCAGGTACCCCTGGTCTCCACCGCGCTCCGCGCGGGCGTGCAGCTCGTACAGCTGCCCGGCCAAGACGCGCGGGTCTACGCCCTGCAACCGCCGAGCCGGACGGCGCTCCCGCGTCGCCTTCGGTGGCACCGTTCTCTTCTGCGCCTTGCGACCCATCTCCCTGTCTCCCTACCGCCGCAACATCGCCCTGGACGCCCTGCGGGGACTTGGTGGGCCGCTCGGGAGGTTTGCCTCCCCAGGGGAGTGCAGGAATGGAAGAATCGGGGGGTGGAGGAGAGGCATGATGTTCCTCTGTAGTGGCTCTGACCAGGCGTTTTGTCGTCGTCCCGCTCTCCTTGGACCACTCTGTCGAAAGGGTTTCCGCAGGCGCGAGATCAAGATCACTCAGCGAGTGACCTTCCTGGAATTATCGCCACTCCGCGCCCTTTCACTACTAGTGAAACACGTTTGGCGTACCCCGCCGCGGAGGGTCTTCACTCCAGCGGGACCGCGCATAATCGGAATTATGCGCGGCCTGGGTGATCTTCAGTTGCGTGTCAACGAAACGGTGACAATCGCGTGGGGTCATCAATATGATGACGCTATGCCCCATGATCCTGACCGATACGGCCGCGAAGCCGCCGCGCTGGAACGGCTCACCCGCCGCCACGGCGGCGAGCGTTACCGGCAGCTCAACGCCTTCGGCGGCCCGTACCTCACGTTCACGCCGATCGAGGCGGTCAACCTGGTGATCAGCGCCCTGCACCGCGACACCGGCGACGTCACCGGCGAGGACCTGGACGATGCCCTCCTTCTCCTCGGCCGCGCCCGCGAGGACCTGGACAGCCACGAGCTGGAGCTCGTCGACCGCGCCCGCCTCCAGCACGGCCGCACCTGGAAACAGGTCGGCGAGACCGTCGCCGGCGACGCCGACCGCCGTACCGCCCAGACCCGCTACAGCCGCCTGCGCGACCGGACCCCCGGGTACGCGCCGCCGGCACCTCACCAGGAAGCCGCCACCCCATGACCGGCCAGTACGAGCAGACCCGGGCGCACATCGAGAGGACCCGAGGCCGCTTCACCGACGAGGAGGAGAGGGCCGCCGAGCTGGAGCTCGCCGTCCTCCAGGCTGACGCCTTCACCCTGACCCTGCGCGCCCGTGAAGACGAGCACCCGCCGACCCCGGAGGAGTGGGGCGCGCACCTCCGCCGCAAGGCGCCGCTCCTGGTGCGCCTGGCGCTGTCCAACCCCCTGCGCTACGAGTTCTCGGCGCGCGAGGCCGTCGAGCGGTGGCGCAAGGCCGAGCAGGGCGAGATCGCCGCTGCGGCGGCCGCCGGCCTCGGAACCGAGGCCGAACGCTGGCTCGCGCGGCAGGACGGCGGGAGCGTGTGACCGCCGAACAGAACCCGCGCCGCATCCCCATCCCCACCGACCTCGTGGTCATGCAGTCCCAGGAGGACGGGAGCGCACTCCTGCCGGCCCATCAGGTGACGGCGCTGATGCGCAGTCTTTCCGCCGCCCTCCGGAAACACCCCGAGATCGAGCCCGCCGACGGCCTCGACGCCCTCGCGGACCAGCTCGACCTCGTCGTGCTCGCCGCCCTCGACCGACTCGCGCAAGGAGACTCGTGACCGTACCCGCCATGCTCCGCCGCCCCACTCCGTTGGTCTTCGGCGTCCCGCCGGAACAGTTCGAGCACGGCGCACCGGTCGTCCGACGCGGTGAACTCGCCGCCGCGACCCGGGACGCCAGCTACCTCAGCAGCCCGAACACCCGCGCGGACGTCCAGCTGCACGCCGCCGTGGTCACCCGCCGCTACGCCGTCGGCAGCGGGCTCACCGGCATCGGAGCCGCCTGCGACCCCGTACGCATCCTCCTGGACGAGGGCCTGATCTTCGGGGCCCGCGAACTGCCCAAGTCCCACTGCCGCCGCCCCGCCTGCCGGGCGCTGTTCGAGGCGGCCGACCGGCAGCACGGCGACCTGGAGCATATGAGGGCGTACTACGGCCTCCAGGAGCGCTGCGGCGTCGATCTCGGCCTGGCGATCCGCGTACGGCGCGGCGGCCGCCCCGGAACGGTCGTCGACACCGCCGGCCGAGACCTCCTCGTGCGCTTGGACGGCGTGCCCCAACCCGTACGCTGCCACGTCACCCGTGCGATGGAGTACGAGACCGGGGCGGGGCAGTGGACCGCAGTCAGCCCCGTCGACCGTGGCGCGGCGCCCGCTGCGGCCGGATAGGGGGCGGGGACGCCGAAGGGGGCCTCACACCGGACGATCCGGTGTGAGGCCCCCTTCGGTTTCAGCGGGTGCCGCGCGGTGACCTTCGGGTCAGTCGACGCCGGGCACGGCCACGGGGTTGTCGCCGAGGAAGCCGAGCCGGGCGTCCACGGTGGCCTCGGCCTCCCGCTGGCGCTTGGTGTGCGGACGCTCCGAGATCCGCCCGTTCCTGGTCACGCAGTGACCCGAACTGACCTCGCAGGTCTCGCACTTCAGGGTCAGGACCTCAGCCGCCACCGCCGTATCCCGTTCACGTCGGCGCCGGGCCTGCGCGGCCTTCGACTCCCAGATGACCCGCATCCCTCCCATGGCCTCCGGGTAGGTCGTCGTCTCCGTGTCGGGCGACAGCTTGACGGCGTGCGCCAGGTGCAGCAGCTGCCGGCCAGTGGGCACGACGGCCGGGCCGCCGTAGTCCTCCCGGTCGCTCCCGCGAGCAGCGGCACCCCACGGGTCCTTCGAGCCCATGAACGTCTTGGCGAGCGGGACGTCGCCCTCGACGATCCGTGCCAGCGCGGCCAGCTGCTCCTCGATCTCCCCGAGCTGGCGGCCGTGATGCCGCAGGCTCTCGATGATCGGTTCCAGTTCCACCGGCGTCGCCGGGGTCTCCGCGGCACGGGCGAGCTGTCGCAGGCGGAGGCTCATGGCCGCCGCCTCGACGGCCAGCTCGTCCAGCGTGATCTGCTTGCCCGCCATGAGGTGAGCGACGTCGGCCTCGGCGGCCGTCTCGTCGGGCGTTACGGCATGGTTGTTCTGCAAGGTTCGCTCCAGACGGGGCCTGTGGCCCCTGATGCGTGATTTCGAGTGAGTTGCTGACCGGGATGCCAATCCCTTCCAGCACTCGAAAAGCTACCACGCAGCCGGTTGCCGAAGGCGATGGAACGCGGCTACCGCACACCTCGGCGAGGAACGCCGGGGGTACGGATTCGGCAGAGGCGTTCCGCCTTCAGGCCGCGGACGAGTAGCGTCGAGAGCAGAGCGACAAGGAGGTCACCGTGACCGCACAGCCCGACCACCCGGCCGACCGGACCGGCTTCACTCCGCCCATGGGGACGCTCGCGGAACTGCGGGAAACCCTGTCGACGTGGGGGTTCCCCGGTGACCGGCATCAGTTCGAGGAGGAGCTCGACGCTCTCGGCCTCGACGACCTCACCGCCCTGCGCGAGCTCGCCCAGGCGTACCGGAACCGCGTCCGCCTGCGCTACGACCCGCAGGGCATGGCCGCGCTCGCGCGGTCGACCGACGACGTCGAGGCCGAACTCCGTCGCAAGCTGGCGGAGGCCGGGAGCCGGTGACCCACGCCTTCTACTCCGACGCCGCCGAGCAGGCCCTCGTCGGCCTCAGCGCCTCGGAGCGGGCCGCTGTCGAGTCCGCTCGCCTGTTCATCGAGAAGGACCCGGATTCCGACCGCGCCCGCGGACTTCCCGACGCCGATCCCCGTTCGACCTCATGGGCCCTCGAACTGATGCCGGAGGAGACCGGCGGGCGCGGAATCTCGGTGGTCTACCGGCTCAGCGTCGACCTCGATGCCGTCCTCATCCTGTGGCTGATCGCGGGTCCGTAGCTGCGGACGCGGGAAGGTGTCACAGCCGGACCGCCATAGCTGCGCAGGCATAGAGCCATGCGGTGTGCGTCCCAGGGCGCAAGCGGGTGTAGTCGATGACCCCTCCGTCGGCCAGAGCTGAATCGTAGGGAATTTGCAGGACTGCATCCGTTCGCTGGCTGAAGATGCCCTTGAGATTCTCTCGAAGCTCCTTATCGGTATGAGGGGTGGGCTCGGCCAGAAGTGTCACCGTCTTGCTCTTGAGGTCGGCGGCGTTGTCGAAAACGTTGTTCTGTAGGGCGTCGAGCATCCACAATGCGGCGGATGAGGTGTCTTCGCGGACTGTTGTGGTCACCACTAGTAGGTCGGCAGAACGGACGGCCGCGAGCCAATTCGGCGCGCGCATATTGTTTCCGGTGTCGATGAGTACGAGTTTGTAATAGCGGGTCAGGAGGTCGTGGATTTGAGTGAAGTCCTGTTCCGCGATATGTCCCGTGACCTCCGGCCGCTCATCTGACGCCAGAACGTCGCAGTGGGCCGGGCCTTGGCCTCGGACGAAGCGCCCCAGATCGCCTATGCGTGCCGTTGTGACATCCTCAAACATGCTCATGTTGGCGAGGAGTTCACGGGCCGTGTGGTTGTGATTTGCTGCAAGTGCGCGTCCCCCCAGGCTTCCGCGCGTCTCATTGTTGTCCCAGACGGCGGTACCCCCTCCTCGATGCACCCCGAACGTCCGGCCTGCAAGAAGAGTTGACGTTGTGGTGCCGGCTCCGCCCTTCGGATTCAGGAAAACAATGCTGCGAGGGCCCGCGAGTGACGCCTGAACTTGACGCAAGGCTTGAGTATCAGCGGCTTCCCGGCTGCTCATCCGAGGCGACAGGGCTCCCCCCGTCGCTTTCCGGATACCCGCACGCCAGCCGCGCTGCGCAGGTCCTCGGGGGCTAGCTTTGCGCGCCGCCGCCTCGAAGTCGGCATGACTATAAGAACTCGGAGTTTCCCGATTCTCTGCCGCTGGCACAGGATTGCTGCCAGCGAGCTGATCGCCCGACTCGGTGCGAGGTCCTGTGATTGCGGTTTGGGATGCACCGCCAGGCTGATCCGTGTGCGATGTTCCGGAATCCGGCTTCGGGAAACGAAATTGCGGTTCGAGTTGTTCTCGCTGATCCTCTGCCATGTTCCCCTGCCGTTCGTGTTCCGCTGCGCAGCTTGCATCGTCCGTCGATGTCAGTGCCCTTGAGCACTGACCTCACCCACGTACGGGTCACGCTATCGGTTGCACCTCGCGGCGCTGAGGGTGCCGCTGGTGTACTGCGAAGCGCTGGTGAGGCCCCCCAGGCTCCGCTGGCCCGGGGCGCTGACCAATGCCGAGGCCGGTCGGCTTTGCCGCTGCGCGGCATAGCGCGGCCCAGGGGTGGGCGACCGGAGCAGAGGGCGTGCGCGATCGGAAGGACCATGGGACCGCGCGGTGGCGGCCCGGCGACCGGCTGCTGGACGGGTCAGGCAGCGTCCGCCTCATCGAGCAGGGAGAGCTCCACTCCGAGCTGGTGCTCCGGCTCAGCGTGCGGGACACCGTCCCGGCTCAGGAACAGGTAGAAGTACCGCGTCGTCAAGGGGTGAGAGGTCCGGACACCGGCCGAGGCGAAGCCGCTCAAGGCGCCGGCCGTGTAGACGTGCGGCGCCCAAGAGGAACCCACGATCGCCTTCACCCAGGCCCCTGCCTCCGCTGAATCAACAGCCTGGCGCGTGCCCAGCTGCTTGTGCCTCGCGGCGACGGACAGCGTCAGCACGCTCCCCTCCCGATCCGGCCGCTCCAGGAGCACGGCCTGGTCGCTGATGTCCCCGAGGACCGTGAGAACCGCGTGCCGGTCGGTCACCGATCGCACCGGGCCGAAGCCGGTCGGCGCCGTCAGTCCCGTCGTCCGGATGTGCCTCGACATGGCTGCCGGCAGCTCGGAGGGCGGGTCTGCGGAGAACAGATTCTGGCGGAAGCGCCGCAGTTCTTCCTCGTGCTTGCGCAGCACGCTACGAATATCGACATACATGCCCTCAACGCTACGACCAGCACAGACTGCGCCCACCGTGAGTGCTGTCACAGACTCGTGGAGCGTTCCCGAGGCAGGTCGCCGTGAAGTCGGCCGCGCTCTGGGACGGGACGGCAGTCTCGTCGGAGCCTCAGTGAAGAAGGGCGGGCTCGCGCGGGAGACCCTTGGTAAGGACATCGGCCACCACATCGACAAGGCCGGGCGGGTAGACCGTTTCTGTGGTTGAGCGGAGCTCATCCAGCGGCCACCAGCGGCTAGCTCGGATGTTGTCCGTCTGTGTGGCACGTGAGGCATCGAGGGCGTCAGACGATGCGCGGACGAGGAAATACTTCTCGATCTGCTGCACGCGGCGCCCACCGACCGGATGTTCTTGGCGACGCTCGGCGATCTCGCCGGACAGGAACACATCCTTCGCGCCGAGCTCCTCACCCAGTTCGCGCAGGGCGGCGGTCGGATAGTCCTCACCCGGCTCAAGGCTGCCGCCTGGGGTCGCCCAGAAGCCGCCATTCTCGTCGTACCGGAGCAGCAGGATGCGCTGGTCAGCGTCGAGAATGACGGCTCGGGCCGCCTCCCGGAGAGGCAGAGTGCTCATGGTTCCAGTCTGGCAGGTGGTTCAGCTGGACTGCCGCGCCGAATCGGCTCTCTGTGCCGTCGTCCGGGCCCTGATAACCGGTGTGCCCTGACGGACGAGGCCCGCACGGGGCATCCTGAGCGGTATGGACTTGAAGCCGGTTGAGCGCGTCTCGGGGGCGTTCCAGCAGTCACTGGATGCGGAGGAGATCGAAAAGGTCTGCCGACGGGTCTTCGGGGCAAACACGGTGCCGCTGTCCGCCGTCGAGCTCGGCGCGGGGATGTACAACAGCGTCTATCGGGTGACCCTGGCCGGGCAGCCGAAGCCAGTGATCCTTCGTGCCGCGCCCCCGGAAAGCTGCCAGTTCCGCAGCGAGCGGCACCTGATGCGCAACGAGCACGCGGCCCAGCCATGGCTCACCGTGATCGCCCCGCTGATGCCGCAGATCCTCGCCGCGGACTGGTCGCACCAGGTGATCGCCCGGGACTGGATGATCCAGACCCACCTGGACGGCGTCCCGGCCCCCCAGCACCTGGGGACCTACCCGCGTACGGCATGGCCGGCGTTCTTCCGGCAGATGGGTGTCATCACCCGCTCCGTCCACGACGTGCAGGGCCCGCACTTCGGGTCCGTCGGCGGGCCGGGACACCGCACGTGGAGCGAGACGGTGGTCGCCTCTCTGGAGGAGATCGCGGCCGACCTGGACGAGGCCGGCCTGGATGCTGCGGACGTGCGCAAGGTCGCCGCGGTGGCCGCGCACGAGCACGCCGTGCTCGACGAGATCACCGTGCCCCGGCTGCTGACCGGGGACCTGTGGACCGTCAACGCCCTGATGGACCCGGTGGCCCCCGAGCCCGTGATCACCGGTGTGCTGGACTTCGACCGCTGCCTGTTCGGTGACCCGGCCGCGGACTGGACCATCCGCATGGCCGGCGCCAAGTCCGATGAGCGGACCACGTTCTGGGAGTCCTACGGGGCGCCGGACCGGTCTGCCGCGGCGGTGTGGCGGGCCGCGGTCTACGAGGCCCGCCACCTGGGCGCGATCCGCTTGGAGCGCCACCGGCTCGCCAGGCCGGACGCGGTCGAGGAGAGCTACGGCGCGATGGCCGAGGTGCTCTCCGCCCTGACCTGACCGGCGCTCTCCGGCCACGGATCGAGACGGATGCGGATGCCACGCAGCAGCGCGTCGGCCCGCTCCTCGACCTCCGCGGCATCCGACCCGGCGACCACGAACGCCCCCAGCCGGTGGGCGTTGGCGGTCGCCCGGTCGACGCGCCCGCCGATCGGGGCCCGCCAGCGGACGAACGGGACGCCCGGCCCGGTCCGCGGAAAGCCGGACAACGACGTGAGCCGCCCGGGGTGCGGACTGGTCACGAACCGCACGGTGGCGTGCCCACGGGCGGTGGGGGTGAGCTGGGCCGGGCGGCCGAGGGCGGTGTCGAGCAGCGCCGTCCACACGTCGACGCCCAGGGCGTGCTCGATCAGGAGCCCGATGTGTCCGGCGCCGAGCCGGGCGCCGATCTCGATGACCGTGCACCGCCCCGCGCCGTCGACGACGACTTCGGTATGCGAGGCGCCGTTGCGGATGCCGGCCGCGCCGATGGCCGCCTCGACCTGGCGGTGCACGTCCTGCTCCACGAGCGGCGGGAGACGCACGGGCAGACTGTGCCCCGTCTCCACCCGCACCGTTCCGCCGCTCACCTGCTTGCGGGTCACCGCGAGGTGCACAGGGGCGCCGTCCTGGGTGAGGGACTCGACGCTGTACTCGCTCCCGGCGGCGTACGCCTGGAGCAGGACGCGGTACGGGTCGCCGCCGGGGAACGCGCCGGCCGCCTCCCGGGCGGCGCGCACGGCCGCGCCCGCAGCGGCCGGTCCGTCCACCACCGTCACGCCGGCGGACCCGGCCCCGGACAGCGGCTTGACCACGCAGGGCACCCCCAGCCGCTCGTCCGCCAGTGCCGCCTTCAGTTCGGTGTCGTCCCGGACGCACACGGAGAAGGGGGTGCGTACGCCGGCGGCGGTGAACGCCTCGGCCATGACGGCCTTGTCCCGTGCCGCGCGGGCCCGGCCCGGGTCGTTGCCCGGCAACCCCAGCGCGGCAGCCGCCTGCGCGGCGAGGTCGGTGAGGTACTCGTTGACGGTCAGAACCGCGCCGACACCGTGGCGGCGGGCGTACGCGGTGATGTCGTCGAGGGCCTGGCCGGGCCGGGTGAGGTCGGTGACGACCGTTCCGGCCAGCAGGCCCTTCAGCTCCGGCCCGTGCCCGGCGTGCGCGACGGCGGTGGCCGCCGCGTGGACCGGGTGCCCACGGTCGGCGGCCGCCGCGGCGAGCCGGCCCGCCTCGGGACCGGCCGCGTCCAGAAGCAGCACGCCGGGGAGGAGGGTCACGACAGGTAGTCCTCGAAGCCGCCGGTGCGGTGGGTGTCCAGGGTGAAGCAGTGGAACCCGCCCCCGAACAGCCTGCGGTGCCGGTGCTGCACGGGCACGACGTCGAAGCCCTCCGTCTCCAGCAGCTTGATCAGGCCGGTGCACTCCTGGTTGGCCAGCACCGTGCGCTCGTCGACCGAGAGCACGTTGAGGTCGATGTACGGGCTGGTGAGGACCAGGTCCTTGTAGTCGTCGTAGACCGGGAACGCGCCCGCGTCCGGCTCCGGCGGCACGAGGTAGCGCCAGGAGCGCAGCGGCTCGGGCATCAGGTCGCGGATGCCGTCGTGCCGGGCCAGGAACACCCCCGGCTTCAGGGCGAGCACCATCGAGTCGATGTGGTTGTCCGCCATCCGCCACACCCGGTGGACGCGGTACGCGTCACCGAGGTGCCGCTCCAGCCACTGCGCGCCCCGGGCGTGGTTCTCCTGGGCGACGTTGACGACCAGGTCACGCCCGAGGCGCAGCACCTGCGCGCCGTCCAGCATCATCTCCACGCCGACGTCGTACGGGCTGGGCCGCGGGTCGTCGATGGCCTCCGTCGGCCCGCCCAGGGTGGTTGCGGTGTCCCGCGCGTACGACAGGTCGAAGCTGTTGTCGGTGAGGGTGGGGCGGGGCATCGTCGTCCACCGCGCGCCCGCCTCCCAGTAGGCGTTGAAGACCTGCGCGAGCAGGCGGGTCTCCAGGTAGCGGGAGCGGATCGCGGGCGGCGTCTCGATGATCTCGCCCCCGAGGATCAGCGTGTTGTCGCGGATGTTCAGCGCCGGGGTGGGGGCGGCCTCCCAGCCCAGGCCCGCGATGGCCGTGGCGTCCGCGGGCAGCGGCAGCGGCCGGTGTACGACGACGCCGAGCCGGGCGAGGGCGGCCGCCAGGGCCTCGACGTCCTCGTGCAGCTCCTCGGCGTACCGCTGCTTGATGGCCCAGCTCTCCCGGTGGCCGCCGGCCGCCCGGGTCAGGCGCGGATAGGCCCAGTCCGACCGGAAGCCCTTCAGGTTGTCGTGGTGGAACAGCTCGAAGCTGACGTCGCGGTCGTGCCCGACGTAGTTGGCGGCGGACCCGACGATGACCTCCTTGAGCGGGGTGAAGTCGTCGTGGCTGTTCAGCAGGGGGGACATGGGGCTCCTCTCGAAAGGGCCGGGGGTCAGGAGGTTCGGGGGGCTGCGGTGACGTGCCGGTCGGCGAGCGCGCGACCGCGGCGCACCCGCAGCGTCAGGCCGGTGGCATCCGGCTGGAGGGTGCGCTGTTCGCTCCAGCCGGAGAACCGGAACTCTCCGGTGTCGCCGGCCGAGACGAGGGCGAAGGCGCGTCCGGCGACGGTGAGGGTGAGGACGTCGTCGCTCTGGTCGATCCGGGCGGGAAGCAGGGAGCCGTCCAACGGGGCGGCCGCGTCGAAGTCCGCGAACCCGGACGGCAGCAGCGCCTCGTACGGCAGAGCGCAGGGCCAGGCGGGCGCCGCGGTCGGGCTCATGCGGTTGAGGAGGACCTCGCCGCGGGTCAGCAGCTCCTGCCACTCCTCGGGGAACCAGGCTGCCAGCTCGGCGGTGAGCAGGGCGTCGATGACGACGTGGACCCGGGTCACCGTCTGGCTGGTGTTGCGCACCAGGTGCTCGCGGGAGAAGTCGCCGTACCACAACGCGCCGGGCTGCCAGCAGTGTTCGACGCCGTCGAGGACGAGGACGGCGCCCGGGTCGGTGACGACGGGGATGTGCAGGCGCACGATGCCGCGGTCCAGGCGGTACTTCGGGTCGCTGTGCGCCGTGGAGACGGCGCCCGGACCCAGCGCCATCAGCCGGACCGCGTTCAGCGGGGCCGGGATGGAGCCCAGGACCTCCGCGAGGTAGGGCAGTTCGTCGAGCCAGCGGGTCGCCGTGAAGGGCTGCGGTCCGGGGCCGCCGGGATCGGTGCGGTCCGGGTCGCCGCCGAGGCTGCGCAGCGGCAGGACCCGCCAGTCGATCGCGGCGGGCTGGCCGACCTGGCCGCCGTAGGTGTGGGTGCGCTGGGGGCTCCAGGTGTGGGAGGTGACGGCCGCGAGTTCGGCGGCGAGCCGGTCGGCGTCGAAGACAGGCCGGAGTCGGGCGGCCTCGGCGGCCGCCGCGGGCGGGCTGGTGGTCATGGGTGGGCTCCCGGGGTCAGCTGGAGAAGGACACGGCGCCGGTGCCGATGTGCTGGCTGGCGTCGTAGGTGCCGGCGGGCACGGTCGCGAATCGCCCGTCGAGCCGGTCGAAGGCGTCCGCGTGGCCGCGGGCGGGGTCGTAGGCGAGGCAGAACACGAACTGCACCGGTTCCCCGGCGGCGAGCGGGATGGCGGGCATGGAGACGATCACCCCGGTCCGGGTGGCCGGGTCGTAGGCCAGCCCCAGTTCGTCGAGCGCCGTCAGGAACGCGGCGAAGGACGGGACCGCCCAGGTGGGCGGGACGTGGTACTCGACCACCTGCCGGCCCGGTTCGGCCGTCACATCGACGATGCCGTGGGCGATCGACTGGTAGATGTGCAGCGAGCCGGAGACCTGGGCGTTGACCTCGGTGAACACCACGCGGCCATCGGGCAGGACCAGGGCGTCCGCGCTCAGGTGACCGCGGTAGCCGAAGGCGCGGTACGCCTCGGCCAGGCGCCTCCCGCCGTCCAGCAGCGCCGCCCGCACTCCCGCGGTGACCCCGTCCAGCGGCACGACCTGGTGGCTCAGGCGCCGCCCGACGTACAGCAGGCGGCCCGTCTCGGTGGCCCGGGTGCCGGCGTTGGAGGCGTAGTGCTCGGAGTACACGGCGTCCGCGCCCGGCGCGAACTCCTCGATGACGACCGGCCAGCGCCCTTCCCCGCTCGCCCACGCCCACCGCTCGGCCCAGTACGCGGCGATGCCGTCCGCGCCGGGCGCCAGGTGGTGCAGGTGCCGGGCCCCGACGTGGTCCACGGCCAGCTGCGGGTCGCGGACGAGGAGCTGGTTGCCGACGCCGGCCCCGTTGTGGGCCTGCTTGACCACGACGGCCCCGATCGCGGAGTCCTGGAGCAGCGCGCCGGTCGCCTCGATCGCCTCGGCGGCGCTGCGGCAGACGCGGCCGGGCAGGATCGCCACCCCGGCGGCCGCGGCCACGGCCCGGAAGTTGGCCTTGTTGTTCCCGATCTCGCCGCCGCCCTGCGCGAAGAACGCAGCCCCGGGGAGCCGGTCAGCCACGCCCACCGCGGCGGCGAACCGCGCCACGGCGGCCGACGGCCACAGCGAGAACACCTCCTCCACCCCGTCGGCCCCGGACGGGCCGAGCGCGGCGCGCACCCGGTCGAGGAACGCGGGCGCGGTCAGGCAGGAGGGATCGAGGAGCTGCTCGCCCCACGCGCCGGGCGGGACGGCCAGCACGGTCAGGTCCTCGCGCCGCACGCCGGTGTGGGCCAGGGCGTAGTCGACGAACGCCCCGTCCGGCTCGCAGGCGAGGACGAGGAGGTCGCCGGGGCGGGCGAACCAGAACAGGCGCTGGGTCCAGGCGCGCATGTCGCCGCGCGCCCGGATCGAGGGGTCGATGTGGTTGCCGATGAGGATGCGCACGGCTACCTCCAGGAAGAGGGGCGAGGGGGTGTCAACGGTGGCGGGGGAGGAGGACGGCGGGCAGCGTGTCGAAGGCCCGCATGGTCGCGGTGCGCCGCCGCACCCCGTCGCCGGCGGCCTCCAGGCGGGCGGGGTGCTCGGCCAGGGCGGCGACCAGGGCGCGCAGGCCCGCCTGGGCGACCGTCGTCCCGATGCAGGAGTGCGGCCCCCACCCGTAGCCGAGGTGGCGGTTCGGGGAGCGATCGAGCACCAGGTCGTCCGGGCTCGGGAACGCGGCCGGGTCGCGGTTGGCCGCCGCGAACAAGGTGACGACCTTCTGTCCGGCCTCGATGCCGATGCCGCCGATCCGGCAGGCCCGCACGGCGGTGCGGGTGGTGCCCTGCACGGGGCCGTCGAAGCGGACCAGTTCGTCCACGCCGGTGGCCAGTAGCGCCGGGTCCTGCATCTGCTCCAGGGCGCCGGGGTGGGTGAGCAGCGTGTGCACGGCGTTGCCGACGGCGGCCGCCATCGTGCTGTAGCCGCCCTGGAACATCACCCGCGCCGAGTTCTTCACGTACAGCCGCGCCGAGGCGTCGGCGTCGGGGCCGGTGCTCTGCCGCACCTGGGCCAGCAGGCCGGGCCGGGGCGAGGCCGTGAACCAGGAGTCGACCAGGTCGCTCAGCCGGTGGCGGGCGAGGCGGCCCGGCTCGACGAGCGCCGGGTCGAGGCCGCCGTCCATGCTCCGCATGATCGCGTCCGACACCGCGGCGTATTCCTCGTACGGCGGCGGCTCGACCCCGAGCAGATCGGCCACGACCGCCACGGACAGCGGCACCGCGATCTTCGCGACCACGTCGAACGCGCCGGTTCCGGCCAGAGAATCGAGCCGCTCGCGGACCAGGAGCCGCGCGCGGTACTCGATGGCGTGCAGGTCCTGGGCGCGCAGCGCGGTCATGAACAGGGACCGGACCCGGTTCTGCTGCGGAGGGTCGAGCGTCTGCACGCTCAACGACGGCTCCGGCACCGTGCCCCCGGTGCGCCGCGGGTTCCGCGCGAACGCTGCATGGTCACGGAGCACCTGCACACTGTCCGCGTACCGGGTCAGCGCCCACGACTCCATGCCGGTGTGCCAGAACACCGGCTCCCGCCGGCGCAGCTCGGCCAGCACCGGGTATGGGTCGCGCAGGATGTCCTCGGCCAGCGGGTCGTAAGCGTCGGTCGCGGGCGTCATCGCAGATCCTCTCCATCAGCGGGAAGGGGGCGGGCCCGTCGTGACGGGCCCGCCCCGGGGACTTCCTCGGATCAGTGGTCGTACGACATGGCGGCCCCCTTTCCTGCGCGTCGATGGCGATGGGCGTCCGGCGTGGGGCGGACAGGTCGCGCAGACCCTCGCCCGCCGGACGCGACGAGCAGCCCGGCGAACGGCACAAGGCCCGCTAGGAGCACCCGCCGCCCGTGTCCCGCCCCGTCACACGGGTGGCGGGCGGGACACGTCGAGTACAGCCGTCGCCGGCCTCACGGCACAGAGGAAACACCTATCCCCGCCCTATCCCCGGTCTTCCGGAACCGCCCTTCCGGACACGGCGCCGGTGGTGCAATGGGTGGGTGGACGATGAGATCCGCCACCCCCTGGCGCACGCCAGGAGAGCCCGCGGATGGTCGCAGGAGGAGCTGGCGCTCCGTATCCGGCGGGCCGCCGCGCGCCGTGGCCTGCGCTCAGGAACCCGGGGCTCCCGCGTCTCCAAATGGGAGACCGGCCGGGCCGATCCGGACGAAGCCGAGTCCCAGCCGCTCATCGCCGAGGTCTTCGGCATCGACTACGCGGCCGTCGCCCATCTCGGCTGGCCCTACTGGCTCCCGGGACAGGACATGCCGCTCCCGCTCGGCCCGCACAACGCCGTCCCCTCACTGCGAGAGGCCCTGATGACCTCGCTGGACCGCCGGTCGTTCATCGCCTACACCAGCGCGTCCCTGGCCGTGATGGCCCATCAGTGGGCCATCACCGAGCCCGGCCGGTTCCCCCGCACCGATCCGCCCGGCGAAGTCGACGCCGAGATGCTCGACTGGCTGGAGGGAGCAGGAGCCGAACTGATCCGTCTCGCCACGGAACGTCGGCACCACACCCGCCACCTGCTCGACGCACACCTGAGAGCCGTCACCGACCTCATCAGCGAGTCCCGCTACACCGCCGCCACCGGGCAGCGACTGCACACCCTGGCCGCCTCCCTCGCGCAGGCCATCGCCTGGCAGCACTTCGACGAACGCCGCCACGCCTCCGCCGGCCGCTTCTGGCACGCAGCCCTCCACAACGCCCACACAGCCCACCAGCGCGACCTCGGCGCCGGCATCCTGTCCGATCTCGCCTACCAGCTGCTATGGCTCAGGGACGCCCGCGCCGCCGCCGACATCCTCGAACACGCCATCCCTCGCACCCAGCACCCCGCCGCACGGTCCCTTCTCCACCTGCGCCAGGCCCGCGCGCTCGCCGTTCTCGACGAGGCAGGTCAATGCCGCCGGGCCCTGGCCGCTGCCGAGAAGGCGCTGGACACCGTGTCCGCCGACCCCGCCCCTGCCTGGTGCTCGTGGATGTCCTACGCCGACCTGGCCGCAGACGGCGGCCGTTGCCTCGCCGATCTCGGCCAGCGCCGCCAGGCCCACCGGCTCATGGACCAAGGCATCGCCCTGCTGCCCACCCCCCGCAGCAAGACCAAATCCGTCTTCCTCACCTACCAGGCTGAGACCTACCTCCGCGACGGCAGTCCCGACATCGCGGCGGAGACCGCCACCCGCTCCCTCGACCTCGCCGAACAGATCGACGCACCCCGGTGCGTGGCCATGGTCCGTGACCTCGAACCCGCCTTCACGCCGCACGCGCACACGGGCGGCGTCGGTGAACTCCTCGAACGGCTCCGCGCCGTCGGGTGAAGCACCTCCCGGCGCCGATGGTCCGACGTGTCCGACCCCACCGGTAGCTTTGATGATCCAGAGCTAGGAGGGGCGCGTGGATCGCCAGGGTGTGAAATTCCCGATGATCGTGCAGGGCGAGGGTGAGCTGGACCGGGACCGCGCCTTGGTGGCCTTCCTGACGGAACGGATCAAGGAGCGGGCGAAGGTCGCGGAGGAGGGCGAGGAACAGATGCTCGCCGGAGTCTCCCGCGTGCTGGCCGAGTTCGAGGAGAAGATCGAGCACCCGCACCGGTACGACGAGCAGAACGACTACTTCGCCGGACAGCTCCAGGCGCTCGGCTGGTCGCTCCGCTGTGCGGCCGCCGCCTTCTCCGAACACCCCGACTTCCGCGAGGACTTCCGGCCGTGATGCCCAGACCGGAGGTCGCCCAGCGTCCCGCCGGCGACATCGCCCTGCCGCCGACCCGCGCCGAAGACGCCTTCGCCCAGATCCGCGAGGCCCTCGGCGAGGTCGCGCCGCGCGACCCGGTCACCCGGGAGCTGGGCCCGCGCCGGCACCGGATGGACATCCTCCGGGACATCTGCCGCGTCGACACCTTCACCACCGTCATGAACTGGCTGGCGTCCTCGACGATCCCCAGCGTCAACAGCAAACGGGCCTACGCCGACGACCTGCGGTTCTGGCACTCCTTCGCCCGGGAGCTCGGCCACGAGCGCTTCTACATCGGGTGCATCACCCGGGGCGACATCACCACCTGGCGGCTCAGCGAGGAACGCCGCGAGCGCGCGGACCGCAGCATCGCCCGCCGCCTGTCCGCCCTCTCCTCCCTCACCACCTTCGCGGCCGAGGAGTCCCAGACCTTCATCCCCAACCCCGTCACCCGCCACAACCGGCCCCGCATCGACCGGCGCGACGAGACCACCGCCACCCCCATGATCGAGGTCGAGGACCTCACCGACCTGTTCGAGTGGGCGGAAAGCCTTCTCGACGTCGTAGTGATCGCCCTCGTCTACACCTTCGCCGGCCGCGTCTCGGAGTGGTGCGCCGCCGACGTCGAGGACCTCCACAACGGCCGCACCCCCGCGATCGACCTGACCCGCAAGGGCGACAAGGGGCACCAGTGGCAGCTTCCCCCCGGCGTGCCCGGCCTCCAGGAGCTCCACCTGCTCCTGACGCGGCTGGTCGGAGGCCGCACGACGGGGCCCCTGCTGGTGGACGCCCAGGGCGAGCGCCTGGACCGTCATGACGTGGACCGCATCCTCACGCGGCTCGGCAAGCGCGCCGGCGTCCTGCCCGGCCGCGATCTCACCCCGCACGTCCTGCGCGTCAGCCGTCTGACCCACATGCACGACGACGGCGTGCCGCTGGCGGAGATCCAGGAGTTCGCCGGCCACCGAGACCCGGCCACCACGCTCACCTACATCCGCCGCCGCGGCGACGGCGAGCGCCGGGCCAGGCACGCGGCCGCCGCAGTGGCGAAGTTCCGCCCCCATCTGGACCGATGGCTGGCGCGGACCGCGTGACGCCCTCCCTCCGTCGGGCATGGTGAGACGCATGAGCGAGCGCACGTTCTCCACGGCCACCGCGGTGGCCGTCGCCGAAGCCGTCCGTCCCTGGCTGGGGCAGAGCGGCGACCAGCCGCCGCCGGCCGCCGCGATCGTGGCCGCCCTGCGGGCCGCCGAAGCCGAGCACGGGGGTCCGGTCCGCGACCTGTGGGGCCACGCCGCGGGCAACGCCGAGCACGCCGCGGCCGCCGTCGACCCGGCCCGCGCCGGATGGCTCTGGGCGACCTCGCTCGACTATGCCGCCCGCGCGGTCCAGGCCGCACCGACCGCCGCCGTCCCCCCTTCGGGTGGAACTACCCACACCGCCCTCTGCCTGGCGTCTCGCTGAGACGTCTACCAGCTGCGACACGACCAAGTGGAAACGGGAAACCCCTTCTCCTGCCGCCGCCCCGCCCCGAGCCTGGAGCCATGAACCCCTTACCCGTCACGATCGAGTCCTTCGGCTTCCGCCACCAGGACGACCAGCCCGTGGGCCATGCCCTCCTGTTCGACGTCCGGGGTCTGCTGCCCCGCGCCGCGGCGGGCCGGCAGACCGTCACCGGCCTCGACCCCCAGGTGCGCGGGCAGGCACGGCACAGCGAGTGCGCCGAGGAACTGGTCGAGCGCATCGCGGGGGAGACCGCCGCGCTCCTCGCCTACGCCGGGCCGCGCGGCCGGAGCGTGCACGTCCTGATCGGCGGCACGGACGGCGTGCACGGGAGCGTCGCGGTGGCCGAGTGGGTCGGCGAGATGCTCCGGGAGCGGCTGGGCGCCGACGGGCCCCGCGTCGAGGTGACCCACCGGCACATCACCAGGAGCGCGGTACGGCCGTAGGGGGCCGCCCGGCGGACGTCAGCGGCAGCCGTAGGAGCGCAGCAGGTCCCTGGACGTGCCATCGGCCGGAGCCAGCGGACGGACGCCGCCGTTGACCGCGTTCTTCAGCTTCAGCGGCGGGAACTTGTGGCCCTTCGCCGTGCCCTCCGGGACCGGGCCGCCCGGCCAGACCTCCATGACGCCGCTGTGTTCTCCGCCGTTCGCCGGCACGGTGGTCACCACCGAGGCGTTCTCCCGGCCGTACGGCGTACCCGCCAGACACCGGCCGGTCCCGCCCAGCTCGCGGTCGAAGCGGTCCCACGACGACATGAACACGTGCGACGAGGCGGTGCTGACGCCCCACACGAGGGCGATCATCGCCCCGATCGTCACCCACACCGCGCGAGGGGCCAGACGGTGACGGCGTGCGAGGAGGCGGCACAGCAGTCCGCCGAGTACGCATCCGGTGAGGGCGCTGGTCAGCCAGATGATGGTGACCAGGGGCTGCTCCAGCAGCAGGTAGGCGTCCGCCGTGACCGTGACGGCGGCGGCGAGGAAGCCGACGCCGCAGGCCAGCACCAGGGCCATGGCGGCCGGGTTCGCCTCCTGCGGGGAGGCTCCGGCCGGTCGGGCTCCGGTCGAGGTCGTCGCGGTCACGCGGGGGCCTTTCTGCTCGCGGCGTGTCGGTGGCGGCAGCATCCCACGGCTCGCTGACACCGGCCCCGCCGCTGTCACCGAAACGTTGACAACCGTCGCCTATGGCGTGCGCTTGATGCTCGCCAGGCGCGCCCGCATCTCCTCGCCCACGTCGGCACCGCTCATCCACTCGGACAGGCGGTCGTGGTCGGCCGCGGGCAGCGCGCCCTGCTGGACCCCGGCGTAGAGCAGGCCGCTCATCACGGTCGTCTGGACCGTGTTCGGCGAGCACAGGGACGTCAGGAGATTTTGAAGCAGCGCGGCCATCGCCGTGTCGCCGGCCCCGGAGGCGTCCACGTATGCGCGGAACAGCATCGAGGCGCGCAGCTGGTCGGCGAGGAGCTCGCGGTCCTCCGGGCTGGTGGCCGCCTCGGCCAGCAGGTGGTCCTCGATCTTCTTGGCCTGATCCAGGTCGCCAGCCACGAGGGCATCGCGCAGAGCCGTCGCCTGCCGAGTCTCGAAGATGTCCGGCAATGGCATCGCCACGGGAGCCCCCTGTCGTACGCGGTCGGTCCGTACGAGGGTATGCCGCTTCCCGGGCCGCCGGGGGCGGTGTTCGAGAGGGCGGCCGAGATCAGTCGGTGTCCGGGCGCGGACGGTGTTCGTCGACGAGGTCGGTCAGCCACTGGGGGATGTAGTGGCCGGGCTCCCCGGGGGAGAACGTCCGCTCGGCCTGCTCGCCGGTCTCAGCGCCGGTGCGGTCGAGGCCGGGGCCCCGCACCGTGACGATGCCGGTCTGCTCCCAGCGGCCGCCGCGCTTCTCGTACGTCACCTCTGCCACCGAGGCGGTCAGGCCCCGGCCGACGCCCGCGGCGATCTCCCAGTGGCCGGGGATGTCGGCGTTCACCTGCTTCATCGGCCCTGCCTGCTTCGCCATCGCTCTCACTGCTTCCTCGTCCAGCGGGTGGTCCGCAAATCTACCGCGAGCCGCGGAACCGGTTGAACGCGTCGACAGGGCGGCCCGCGCTCGGGCACCATAGGTAGCCGGCAGAGGGATAATGAGTCCTCAAAGATCGAGGAGGAGGGAAGTTCCGCGTGACGACGAGCCCAGTGCAGGAGGACCCCGCCCCGGTGAGCGAACAGCTCTCCGACCTGGTCAGGGAGGTGCTGGCGGACCCGGAGGTGACCGAGAGCGTCGGCAAACACGTTCGGTGGGTGGAGGGCACCCTGCACCGGGCACTGAAGGAGAAGGACTACCGGGACCGCTACGGCGCATCGCTGAAGGACCTGCTCGGACCCGGCGCCGCCGCCCTGTGCGACATGACCGACGAGGGGCAGCTGCGGGCGAAGGAGCTGAAGACCCCGCCCAAGCACGTGACCGCCTCCCAGCGGCGCCGTGCCAGCATCCTGCGCCGCCTCGCCGCCGCGGCCGGAGTGCCCAGCGGGGCGTACTCCTACCCCAAGCCGACCCCCAAGGGCACGATGCCGGCCTGGGCCCGCAGCGAGCTGCACAACCGGGTGCGGACCGAGGTCGACGCCCGCCCCTCCGACCCGGGCCGGGCCCGCTTCCTGGTCGTCCTCGGCACGGTGCTCGACACCGCCGCGCGCGCCGGGGAGCTGTGCACCATCGGCATCACCGACATCGCCCCCGACCTGTCCCTGGCGAAGATCACCCGCAATCCCCAGGCCGACGGGTCCGACCTGCACGTCACCGAGGTCTGGCCGCTCTCGCCGGTCACGCAGGCCGCCCTGGCCCACTGGCTCCCGATCCGGGCCCGCCTCACCGAGGACCTGGAGGGCGGGGCCGGCGCCCTGTTCGTCGTCCTGCACGGCAACCGCGCCGACCACCGCCAGGGCGCCTACAAGCGGGGGATGCCCCTGATGCTGCGCGGCATGATCGGCAGCTACCGGACGCACGTCCAGGAGCTGAAGGCCGACAGGACCAACCGCGGGGGAGCGGGCTGGGAACTGCCCACCGGGCTGGAGCAGCTGCGCCGCGGGGTGCAGGAGCGCCGCGACTCCTACGCGGACGAGCGCCGCGCCGGGGACCGCAAGCCGAAGTGGGCCCCGTTCCTCGTACGGCGCCCGCTGCTGAGCGAGGAGGCGGAGAAGAAGGAGAGGCAGGCCACCGCCGCGGCGTTCGCGGCCGTCGCCCAGGCCGTCGACGCCTTCCACCAGGCCCGCACGGCCGCCGGGGACGACACCGATCCGCGAGTCCTCAAGGCCCGGCGCGCGCTGCGCGAGGCGACCAGGACGGCGTGGGCCCGGTCCGACCACGCCACCGTCCTGAAGCTGCTCGGGCAGGCCAAGCTGGAGAACGCCGACCTCGACGCCGCCGGGTACGCCGCCGAGCTGCTCGACGCCCTGGAACGGTCGTGAGCCGGTCCCGGACTTCCGGGAGGCGCGTAGGGTTCAGCGGCGTCCGGCACCGGGCAGGAACAGGCCGGTCGACGTCAAGGAGCAACCGATGATCGTGAAGTTTCGGCGCTGGTGGGGTACGGGGTCGCCGCTGTGGCGCCGTCTCGCGGCGACCGCCGTGTTCGGCGCCGTCGCCTTCGTCGCGGCGCAGGTGTCGGCACTCGCCGGGGGCAACCCGGTCCTCACCTTCGGCCTCGCCGGCCTCGCCGCTGTCGCCATGATCTTCTTCGGCTTCACGCTCATGATGGCCCGCGCCCGCGGAGAGCACGCCTACTCGCCCGGCTGGTACCGCCGGTTCCAGGAGCAGGTCCACTCCGCGCGTTGACCGGCGGCCGCGGATGGGTACGCGTACTCATCCGCGGCCGCCGGAGCCCCGGCCATACTGGCCGTCGCGCGACCCGTACGCGAGCACCGACAGGAAGACCAGGATGGACAACCCACGAGAAGACTCCGGCCGACCGGCCGGGGCCGGCCCGGACTACAGCGACCTGTCCAACACCGCGGTCGCCTACCGCTGGGTGCCGGGCGAGCAGGGCCGCGAGCCGGGAAGCCAGGAGCGCATCACCGCCGAGCTGGCGGCCGGCCTGGCCATGCACGCCGAGCGGCAGGGCGCCCGCCTCATCGGCGACATGAACATGGACTTCCCCCAGTTCCGGCACCTGCCCAAGGCGGTGCGGCGCGAGCTGCTGCGGACGATGTGGCGCCAAGAGCGCTGGTGGCGCTTCGGCTCCCTCGTCCTCGTCCGGGCCTGGCAGCGGACCCGGCCGGTGACCGCGGCGGAGACCAACCGTCCGACGCCCCGGCGCTGATGCCCGCAGCCCCGGAGGGCCGCCACCGTACGACGACGGTGGCGGCCCTCCTGTTTGTCCCGGCGGCCCCTCAGCGGCCCGCCAGGGCCAGAGCGCGCGCGTGGTCCTCCACGTACGCCTGCATCCGGCGCTCGTCGAAGGCGAAGGCGTGGGCCAGCATCACCGCGGCGAACCAGCCGCCCGACAGCAGCAGTTCAGGATGGTCCTGCCCTGCGGCACCGGGCCGCACCCAGTCCTCCACGAGGTCCAGGGCCTTCTGCTCCCTGCCGGCCAGCTCCTCCTGGTCGACCTCACCGGTGCGGTGCAGCTCCTCGGCGAACAGCGCGGCGACGCCGACGGTGACCGCGTCGGCCGGGTGCTCCACGGCCGGGTTCGGTCCCTGCTCGCGCACCGTGCGGGCCTGGACGTCGAGCCAGTGGCTGACGGCCGCCGGATCGCCGTCCTGGGTGATGGCCAGCGCGGCGACCGCCGTCCGGCCCAGCGCGCACACGATGGGCACGAGCTCGGCGCGCAGGTCCGCGCCGTGCGCCCACGTCGACATGTAGCGCAGGCCCTCGTCGACCCCGCCCCGGGCCTGGTCGATCGTCTGCTCCAGCCCCTTGCGCTCCAGCGCCCCGCCCATCAGCGCCCGCACCAGGGTCAGGGCGGCCAGCTGGGGACCGACGGCCGCGCGCACGGCATCGCGGTTCATCGCCCGCCCCTCTCGTCGGCGGCGGCCGGGGTGCCGATCGGCAGACCGGATCGGTGCGGGGAGCGCTCGGCGGCCAGGTGGGCGCCGTGGTTGTACGTACCGGCTCCGGCGGCGTGCATCCAGTGAACGGCCCGCCGCAGCCAGTCCGCCGCGGTGTAGTCGGCCGGCCGGGTCTTGGAGCGCACCCGTTGCCAGTGCCGCTCGCGGCCCAGCTCCGCCCGGATCTCGGTGAGCGGCTTGCCGTCCAGGGCGCCGAGCACCCGGGCGTGGGCGAGGGCGTCGAAGGCGCGGTCGTCGTCCAGCGTCGAGGGGAGCGCCGCCCGCGCCCCGGCCACCGTGCGGCGTACGGACGCCAGGGCGTACGGGAGCTTGCCCACCCGCCCCTCCTCGACGCCGAGCTGGTCCCGTACGGCGGCCGCCGCGGCGGTGAAGGCGGCTCGGTCGACGCCGACCAGGAGGCCGTCGTCGAGGCGGCGCCCGATCTCGTCCAGGGTGGAGGTGCACGCGCTGGTGAAGGTGTCGGCCAGCTCGCCCAGGCCGTCGAGAGCGGCCGCCAGGTCGGCGGTGGTATCGCCGGGTGTCTCCCAGTGCTGGCAGACGAAGGCGTACAGCGACCGCTCCGCCTCCCACACGGCCCACGCCGGGGTTCCCGCGACGGCGGGCAGCGCCCGCTGGATCGAGCGGCCGTACGCCCGCGCGCTGTAGCGCTTCTCCGGGACCGGCCCGGTCAGCTGCGTGGTGACCGGGCTCTGCCACGTCTCCTCGGCGCGCTCCTCGCCGGGCTGCGGCATCGTCCCGCCCGCCACCGCACACCACTCGCCCGGCGGGTAGAGGACCGCTTCGGCGCGCTCCTGCTCCGGGGACGCGGCGATGACCTCCGGCAGCACGGCGACCGCGCCGGAGGCGTGGGCGGTGTGGCTGGTCCACTCCCGCAAGTCGTACACCAGATGCGAGGCGTCGCTGAGCGACCGGTGCACCGGGTTGTCCGGCTCGCGGTCCGGCTGGTGCCAGTCGGGGATCAGGCCGCCGCCGTACGTCCGCACCAGGTCGCGGTAGGCGCTCAGGTGCTGGTGGGCCGCCTCGATCTGGCGGGCCATCAGCACCGCGACCGTCGAGGGGACCTCGGCTGGCCGGTGCTCGAAGGCCCGTACCGGAGCGGTCCCGGCCGCCGAGACGTCCTCGACGGCCACCTCGCGCGCGGCGGGGCGGGTGTCGACCTCCAGGTAGTTGCGTCCGCCGCTGTAGGGGTCCGGGTCCGTCACGGTGAAGTGCCCGGCCAGCACGTCGAGCAGGGCCTGCGTGGCCGCGTCGTCCCCGGTGATCCTCACGCGGGCGACCCCGGGCAGGGTTCGGCGGCCGCTCATGACAGCGTCCCGCGGACCGCGACCAGACCGCCCAGGAGGTGCCCGGCCCCGGCGGCCCGGCTGACCGCCTCCAGCCACTGGTCGCCCTGGCGCTCTCCCACGCTGCCGGACGGCACCACCAGGAGCAGCGCGCTGCGCTGCCGGGCGGCCTTGCGCCACTCGCCCGGCGTCGCCCACCCGCCTTCCTGCCGGTACCAGGCGCCGGTGCTCGCGGTCATCACCGAGACCAGGCGGCCCCCGTCGCACCGCAGGCTCCACCCGTCCAGCTTCGGGAACGGCTGCTGGCCGGAGAGGTCGACGGGCTTGAAGCCCTCGGAGAGCCGGGCCGCCAGCCAGCCCTCGGCGCCGTACGCGTCGGGCTCGCCCGGCTCGATGAGGACCAGGGGCACCATCCCGCCGCCCGGCCGGCGGGCGAGGCTGAAGGTGGTGTAGTCGGCGTTGCGGGGGTGCTGCTGCCCGGCCGGCCTCTCCGGCTGGCGGTCCTCGGGGGCGACCTCCAGCCCGCGGCGCTGCCGCTCGGCCATCAGCTCCGCCCACGGCCACACCCGGGTACGGCCGCAGCCGGGGTGCGTGAACACCGGGTGCACCGTGTCGAGCTCCCGGCCGTCGAGGGTGAGGGTCCGCATCGCCACCCCGAGGTGGATCTCCGGTTCCGCCGCCACGTCGAGCGGCTGGTCGCACAGGAAGCACTCCACCGCGTCGCCCGCGGCCGCGGACTTCTCCGCGTGCTGGATCAGGGCCTGCATCTCCTCCCGGTCCAGCAACTGGTCGATGCCCGCGCTCAGCAGGTAGGCGGTGCCGCCGGCGACGTCGAAGCGGCGCGGCTCCTGCTCCTGCTGTCCGTCCGGGGCGCCGTCCTCGGCGGCCGGGGAGGCGGGGGCGGCGCCGGCGGCGGCCGCCCACAGGTCGAGCGTGTCCTCCAGGAGCGCCTCCAGGTCCTCCGCGCTCATCTCCTCGACGGCGGCGAGGACCGCCGGGCCGTACCCGTCGCGCCCGGTGTCGTGGGCCACCGCGTGGAACCGCCGGGTGGCCGGGGAACAACCGAAGCCGGGGGAGGGGAGGAGCGCGTAGACGGTCCCGGCGAGGCTGGCGACGACGAGCCGGTCACCGGTGAGGACCTGGTCGGCCAGGCTGGCCTGGCACGACCGGCACCTCTCCAGGCAGGCGCCGATCAGCGCGGAGGCGGTCTGCATGTCGGCCGTACGGTCGGCGCCGAACCCGGAGCCGTCCAGCGCAGGCAGCTCGGGCCCGCGGTGGCAGTGGACGGTGCCCGACTGGGCGGAGGTGTAGGAGGCGCCGCTCGCGGCCTTCTTCGCCTTGATCCGGTCGCGCTCGGCGTGGCTCTTGCGGCGGCGGGTCTTGTCGTTCTTCGGCACAGCTGACTCTTCTCGGCGCGGCACGGTCCCATGACCCGGCGCGCACGAGGATCAGCGCACGGCGGAGGAGGTCGTCGAGGACGACGACGGGGAACTCGTGCGCTGGCGCGCTGCCGTCTCCGGCGGCTGACCAGGTCCCGGAGGACCCTGGCACCTTTGCCCTCGTGCCGCTCGGTCATGGGCCGCAGCGACGGGCTTGGGCCTACGCGATGCCCACACCCAGAATACCGGTGCGCCGAAACGAATCCAGGGTGAAACCGGCCATGTTGGACGCTTTTCCGGCCGTGCGTGTCCCGCCCGGGGGGCCCGCCGTTGTACGCGGCGGCGCGGCCGCCCGGCGCGTCACCGCGCGCGGCGACGCGGCCCGTCGTCGCCGCGTCGAGCGAAGGATGCCGATGACCCCCCAGCAGGACGCCACCGAGGACCACATCCGGAGCGCGGTGACCGCACTGGTCCGCGTCTTCGAGAACCTCGGAGCCGAGCACCAGGCCCTGACGGCCGAAGAGGCGAAGACCTCCGCGAAGGAACGCCGCGGCACCGTGATCCGCATGGCCGAGGACATCGCCCAGACGGCCCGCACCATCTCCTCCACCATCATGGAGCTGGCCACCGCCCGCGGGCTGCGCGACCTCGGCGTCCCCCACCAGTTCGCCAAGGACGCCGAAGGGCGCGACTACAGCCCCCTGCTCACCCTGCCCGCTCCCTCCGACACGCTGTACGACGCGGTCACCTACCTCTCGGAGGCCGCCGACACCCTGGGCCGGGCGTACGAGCCGACCAAGAAGAACCCGGGCCTCGCGGTGGCCCGCTGCCCCAGCCACATGAGGGTGGTCTTCACCAGCCTGGGAACAGCCCTGGGCGCAGTGTGCGCCGACCTCGCCACGAAAGACGCCGAGGTGGCACAGGACTACGCTGCCGCCCAGGCTCTGCTGGTCAGGCTGGAGGACCGGGTGTGCCGCACCGTGCCCGCCCAGGGTGCCGGCCTGAACGCGGACCAGGTCGCCGCGGCGATCCGGGCGGACCCGGCGGTGGCCCGAGCGGCCGCCGCCGCACTGGCGGAGAGCGCGTGAACGCAGGCCGCCCCGGCAGGCACGGGGGGAGCCTTCCGGGGCGGTGCTGAACTCAGCGTACGGGCGCCGCTGCACGCGGGCACCGGCTTTGCGTCAGCCGCCCGCCATCAGGTCGTCCACCCACCCGGCGAAGCCGTCCTGTCCGAGCGCGGCCACCCCGTACATCGACAGGAATACGGCCGCGTAGTGGGCCGACACCTCCCGGCCGTGTGCGGTGTCGATGTCCACGCCCCCGGTCGGGTGTCCGGCGCTGGTCGCCTCCAGGTAGGCGATCAGCGCCGCCCGCGTCGCCTCGGGGGCCAGCGCGGCGAAGGCGTACAGCCGCTCGTCCTGCTGCTGCGGCGACAGCTTCACCCCGGCCGCCGTGGCGAGCGGGACCATCGTCTGCATGGACCGGCGCACCAGCATGAAGGTCTCGGTGGCCACCTCGGAACTCGCCGCCATGCGAAGCTGGGCCCGCGCCACCTGGCCCGGCTCGGCCAGGCCGTACCCCCGGACCAGCTGCACCGCCACCTGCGCCGCCTCCTGGAGGGGATCGGCGGCGGGGGCGGGCGTGTTCCCGAAGAACCCCAGCGCGTCCATCGTCATCAGGAGCTCGGCCTGCGAGGTCGAGACCTGCTCGGCGGTGGCGACGGTGGCCTCCCACGTCTCCAGCCAGCGGCGGACGTTCGACCGGCTCAGGTGCGCGGCCTGCTGGCGCAGACACCGGATGGCGGCGGCGTGGACGACCGCCACGAGCTTCGGACCCTCCAGGGCGACGTCGCCGAAGAGGCCGGAGAGCGAACCGGCGTCCATGGCCCGCAGCGCCTCGGCGATGTCCCGCTCGATGTCCGCCGGGGCCACTCCCACCGGGCCGAACATCTCCGGCAGGCGGGCACCGGGGTCCTTCTCCCGCAGCTCCGCGCCGCCCTGGCGCAGCAGCATCCCCACCACCGACACGGCCCGTTCCGCCGTACCGCTGTCGGCCAGCAGGTCGGCGTGAGCCCGCAGCACGGGCGCCTGGTCCGCTCGGAAGTAGCCGCGCAGCAGGCCCAGCACCGCGGTGTGAGCGGCGCGGAAGTCGGCCAGGTACGCAGGGTCGGCGTCGGTAGTCGTCACACCGGTACAACGAATCGCCCGGTCGGCGGACACGCCCGGCCGCGTTGCCCCAGGTCCGCCGCGTCGTTCACCGGTCATGAGCACCACGCCGCACCCCAGCGCCGCCCCGGCTCTCGCGCAGCGGGCCGAAGCGCTGGCCGAGGCCGCCTGTGCGCTGCACGACGTCTCCGGCGGCGCCGGGCCCTGGGCCGCGGCGTCGGCCGAGGACGCCATCGAGGCCGTCGAGACCACCCTGCTCGCCCTGGCTACGGCGCACACCGCCGCCGGGCCCGCCTTCGCCGTCCTGCGGCAGGACCTCGCCCGCCTGCGCCGGGACCTGGGACTGCCGCCGGGCGACCTCCCCGCTCCCGGCCCCGTCCGCAGTGCCGCCGTCACGCCCCCGGACGGACGAGGTCGGCGGCCGCAGCGCCGCGGGCTCGGCCGCGGCTACGTCCCGCTGTCACCGCTTCGTTGACAGCCGTGCGGCGTCCGCCTCCCGACGGACCCGCGCCACCTCGTCGAGCAGGGCCTTCACGACGTCGCGCACCCGCGCCGCCTCGCCGGCCCGCTCGCCGGAGGGCTCCGGCGGCGGCTTCCCGTACGGCATCAGCCGCATCCGCATCGTCTCCAGCTCCTCGACCAGCTTGGCGCCGTTGCCGCCGTCCTCCGCCCTCAGCTGGGCGTCGATGGACCGCAGGGCGTAGGGGGCGATGTAGTCCTCGGCCAGCTCCGGCCACGCCCCGGCGACGTCGACCAGAGCAGCGGCCGTCTCGCGGATGCGGGGCAGATGCGCGGCGCACCACGCGTCCACCGCCCGGCGGCGGGCGCGCTCGCCCCGCTGCGCGTGCACGTCCCGGTCGCGGCTGTGCGAGTGGGCGGCCCGTTCCAGCCGTGTCGCCCTGGCCTCGGCCGCCTGCCGGTGCTCCATGCCGAGGCTATCCGCGATCCGCTGCCAGGACGCCTTGCGGTTCCGGGCCCCGCGGATCAGGTTCCCCTCCAGCGCGTCCAGGCTTGCGCGGGCCGCCTCGACCTGTGTCAGTGCCGCCAGGAGATCCTCGGCCGGCACCTCCGGCGCCTCTTCGCCGTCCCGGGCGAAATACCCGAACGCCTGGGCCCGCACCGCCTGCATCACCGTGATCGGATCGAGGTACTGGCCCTCCACGTACCGCTCGCGCAGCAGCTCCTCGGCCGCCTCAAGCACACGCTGTCGCTTCACCGGGTCGATCGCCATGACCCCACCCTTCCACCCCGGTGCTCTTGTCACCAAAACGTTGACAAGCGTCGGAGGGGCCCGGCGGCGCCCCGGGTAGGGTCGCGCCATGTTGACGGACGAGCTGAACAACAGCGCCATCCACCAGCGGGACATCTCCGCCGACCACTTCGGCGTCGGGGACGTCGTGCACGTGATGGCCACCGTGGTCGAGGCCCGCCAGGGCCACCCCTTCTTCACCTACACGGTCACGGGACAGACCGGCGACCACGCGACCGGCGAGACCGCGCACGTGCTCAGGAGCGACCGCTCCACCGTGCGGGCACCCGCCCGATACCTGATGCACCGGACGGCCTGCGCCGAGTGCAGCGCCTTCGAGGCCGTCCTGCGCAACGAGATCACCACCGCCGACTACGGCGAGGACACCCAGCCCCACGAGGTGATGCTGATGGCCCGCTCCGACGACGGCCAGCTCCTGCACATCCTCGATGTCATGCGCCTGGAAGAGGGCACGGCCTGACGACCCGCAGTACCTGTCACCGGATTGTTGACAGGCGCTGCGGGGTGCCGTGCCCGCCGCGAGCCGGGCCGCCGCAGCGACTCAGCCGTACGTGGAACGGCACAGCTCGACGATGTTCGAGCCGACGCCGTTGCGGGCGGCGGAGCGGCACAGCGTCCGCATGTCGGGGTTGGCCGGCGGGCCGGGGCGCGGTTTCTTCGCCCGGGGCACCGGCGGGGCCGCCGGACGCCGCGGCGCAGGGGCGGGGCGGGGCGACCGCAGCCGGGGCGGCGGCGCGGCCGCCCGCGGAGGAGCGGTCCGGCGCACCGGGGGCTTCGGGACGGCCGCAGCCGGCCCGGCGTCGTGCCCGCGGCCGCGCGGCCGGTCGTCGTCCGTACGCACCAGGGCCTCGCGTGCGGGCGCCTGGCTGGGCGGAGCGGCGGCCGGGGGAGCGGCCGCCGCGGCGGTCGTCGCCGGAGGCGGGACCGGGCGGCCCTCGGCCCGCACGCTGACGCACGCCGTGGCGGCGAGGAGGACCAGCGGGATCAGCAGGACGGGACGGCGGCGCATCCGCCCACCGTGGCGCAGGTGACACGGCGCGGCCGCGCCGACACGGTCACCTCCACCTAGACGTGTGACGGCATAGGCCGGGGCGGACGGCTCAGTCGAGGTCGCTCAGCCGGTGCGGTACGAACCTGGTCCTGCCCTTGACCTGCTCCTCGGCCGTGAGTCCGGCGCGGCTGCGGCGAGCGATCCTGTCCAGGACCCCGCTCGGACCCTGGCTCTGCTCCCGGTCGGCCTCCTGCCACAGGTGCAGAACGTCCTCGACGTCGCCCTCGTCGCCCCCCAGGGCGTGCACAAGGGCCTGCACCGTGTCCCAGCGCGTCAGGACGGCCCCGCTCAGGACGTTGCGCACCGCGGCGGCGGCCGGGTGGCCCGTCACCGTCTCGACCCGCCGGGCGAGGTCCTCGGCCGAAGGCCAGTCCGCCAGGGACTGGAGGCCGCGGAGATGGTCGGCGAAGGCCCGCCGCGCGGGGTAGAGGTCGGGGGGCGGCAGGCACGAGGGGCAGTAGGCCCGCAGGTTCCCCTGGCCGGCGTCGGTCGTCAGCGCGCAGAGGTCGGTGGCGGCACCGCACCGGTGGCACTGCCAGTCGATGTCCGGCGCGGTGCGCGGCAGAGGCTCGCCCCTGCGGAAGGTCATCACCGTAACCTCGGTGGGCGAGGCCGGCCCGGTGGCGGTCGGGGCAGTGTGCCGGACGGCCTGGGTGTACTTGGTGCCGGTGCGCTCCTTGCGGGCGCGGGCGCGGGACTTGGGGCCGCTGGCTCCGCTCTTGGTCATGACAGCTCCGTCACGGGAACCCACGCATCCCGCCGGGCTCGGGCGCCATCAGCGCGGGCAGGGTGTACTTCGTTGCGCGGGCCCGCGCCGGGAGCGCCCGGGGGTCCTTGGCCACCGTCCGGCAGCGTGGGAGCCGGACGTCCTGCGGCGTGCGGCGTGCGCGTCCTGCCGCTGGTCGGCAGCCTACCGCGCCACGAACCCCCGCTGTCACCGGAAAGTTGACACCTGCCCGGCCGAGAAGGGCGGGTGACGCCGAGGCGCGGCGCCGGGCGGTCTGGCAGCATACGGGCCCGGCAGCGTCACCGGAAAGTTGACACTGCCGGGCCCGTGGACTCGGCGCCTCGCGCGGCCTGAGATCAGTGGATGTACTTGCTGGCCACCCAGCCCGTACGGCCGTCGAGCGGACCGTTGAGCACGTAGACCCGCATCCACCCGGCCGTCTTGGCCTTGCACTTGACCTCGACGCCGTCGCCCTCGTGCAGGAGGCCGAGTGCGGAGTGGCCCGTCCCCGGGCCGGACCGGAGCTTGAGGTTGGTGGTCGGGTAGGTCCACCAGTAGCCGGCCGGGTACGTCTTCCCGCAGGCGGAGGTGCCGACGACGGACGCCTTCGCCGGTGCGGCCTGGGCGGTGCCCGCGAGCGCCGGCACCATCAGTGTGGCCGCGGCCAGGGCGGTGAGCAGTGCTTTACGCATGATCCCCCTCGTTCCATGATCATGTTTGGGTCCTGTGCACCGTAGCCGCCGTCAGCCGCTGTTCGGCAAACGGTTTTGGCGTCGCAGTGACGTACCCCCCAAGTCACAGAAGCCTCAGACGCCCCCGTGAGCGCCCGGCGGCGCATCCCGCACGGAATCGGGCACGAGAGCCCTGAACGCGCCCCAGGGCCCGCGTCAGGCCGCTTCTCGACCTGTCTGCGACCCGAGGAGGCCCCGCCACCTGCACCGATGCGGTGCCCTGCTTCTTCAGTCGCCGCGCGAAGCGCGTCCTTTCCACCCCTTCCACGGACCCGCACCCGGCAGCGGTGGGTCGGGGGAGCACGGAGGAGAAGCCGAGCGGATGGGTGGGGCGGGGCCTGCCCGGCCCGTACGGCGCCGAGGGGGCCCGCGCACCGTGACCCCGGCCCCGCCCCACCCATCCGCCCCTCTTTCGCGCGCCCGCGGCGCGCTCTCTCCCACCAGGGGGATAATTAGTCCTCGCGCTCTTGATCAATAGGTGGGCGCCCGCTCCGCGTACAGGTGCGACGGCGTGGGCCGTGGGCCGGGCCCGGTGCCCATCGGTACGGCGCACTCCGCTCCGCAGCGCGACGCCGCTACTACGTCGCGGGGGCTCGCCGCGGCACGTCGGCCCGGGTGTCCCGAGGGGGAGTGGGCCCAGTAGGGCCCACGGACCCGAGGGAGAGAGACGGTCGCGGGGGACTCATTATCCCCTAGCCGGTAATGGAGGCCGGTTGGGCGGTCGGGCAGGCGGCGGAGACCTTCGGGCAGCGCGGAGGACAGCGACGGCCCGAAGCTCTCAGGGCTTCTGGGCGAACCGGGAGCGCGGCGGCCGGCGGTGCGTTGGCTCCAGCCAACACGCCCGCACACCTCGACCCTCAACTGTTGGCTGGAGCCAACACGCCGGAAGCCCGCCCCCACGCGGTGGGAACGGGCTCCAAGGTTGGCAGGCGGGCGGCTACTCGTCGGCGGCGCCTCGAAGGGGGAGGTGCCGAACCGTCGCCAGCGGCTCCTCCGGCCGGTCGTCCTCGGCCGCCAGCTCCAGGACCTTGTTGCTGGCCCGGTAGAACGGAACCGTGCCGACTCGGAAGGCCAGCGTCAGCCAGCCGTCGGCGACCAGGCGGCTGATGCTCTTGGATGTGCTCCCGCGGCTGATCTTCACGGTTTCAGCAACGACCTTCGCGGTCTCCCTGACCGTGTCCCCCAGCGGCGCGGCCGTGAGGTAGTACGTCAGCACCCGGAAGTCGGCGCCTGGCAGCTCGGCTGTCTCGACGAGGAGCTTGCGCATGAGGTCGACCGAGAACGGGAGGGCGCGCGGCCGCATTGCGGTCGTGGGCGAGGTCATGACGCCTCCTTCTTCTTCTGGGCCGCTGAGGCCGGGGCGGGTACCACCGGAAACCGTGCGTCCTTGACGGCTTCCACCTGGATCGCCGCGGGGCCGTCGAAGGCGGCTCGCGGGTTGACCCTATAGAAGGTGATCCGGCCGATCTTCTCCGCTTCGAGGAGAAGTCCGCCAGCGTGCAACGTACCCAGGAGCGTCGAGATCGTAGCCGGACGTCCCCCCAGGATCTCACCAATCTCCTTGTAGGTGAGCCTCAGCGGCTCAGCCCCATCCGGCGAATGGGCGAGGTAGAAGAAGAACAGGTCCCTGTGCTTCGCGGTGTAGCCGCTGTCCCTGGCGTAGAGCTTCGCCAGGAGAACCTTCGGCACGTTGACGTGGCGCCCCGGGTGAGGAGTCCAGTCGTAGCGGACACGGGTTCGCTGAAGTGTGTCGTCCTCGAAGAACGACATCTGCACAAGCTCACCGGTTTCGTGGTTCACGGCCTTGCCGCGACGAACCGGGTTGGCCCCTGACATACCCCTCCTCACCTCGGATGATTGCCTATACGCAACCGCAGGGGCACACCGTATCCGGTGCGGTTGCCTATAGGCAAGGACCAGGGTGCACGGCGCGGCGAGCGCGTCCTGCGCACCCGGAAACGCGGCTTTGGGTGCCCAGTTGCGTATAGGCAACCGCAGAGGCCGAAACTGTAATTCGAGTGGCAGTTTGGAGCTACTCGGAAACGCTCTGACCAGGGGAAACGATCTTCTCCTCTAACTACGTAGTAGACGTCCGCTGCCGTCTGCGGGCGGTGAGGCGCCTTCGGCGCGTTCACCGGGGCTGCGGCCGGACGACGGCTTGCCGGTCTACCGGAGTCGGGGGCAGTAAGGCGGCTTCGCCGCGCACCGAAAAGCACGTAGCCCCGCCGACCCCCCTCCTTGCCAGCCGTCTTTCCCTCCCCCGGCCCCGGGCCGGCCCGCACCACCACGACGTCGAGCAGCTCCTCCAGGCCCTCCTCGACCTCGACCCCTCGCGCCCGCCACGACGGCGCCGCCGGCCGACGACGGCGCTCCGGACTCGCCCCGGCCACGACGGCACTGCACCACTGATCCCAGGGGCAACTGTCCAGGGAGGGCCCCCTGGGGCCCGAGCGGTCAAGCGCGCAGGCCGCGGAGCGAAGCGGAGTGGCCGAGCACTTGAGGACAGGCGGCAGTGGCTGGTCCAGCGCAGCCGAAAGGCGCTGGTGGGGGGTCCGGGGGGAGGCGCCCCCCGGCGATGGGCGGTCCAGCGCGCCCTGGGCGCTGGCGAGGGGTCTGGGGGCGAGGAGCCCCCAGGTACCGGCCCGGAGGGGCGGGACGCTGCGGCAACGGTGGGCGGTTTACGTGACGGGCCGCACCCGACTGCGGGTCGTGGGGCTTGGGGAAAAGCAGCTGGCTACGGGAGGGGGTGGGTGGCGTCGGTGATCATCTTCGGGAGGTCGGACGCGTGGGGGCCGGCCGCCGTACCGCCGCCGTCTCAGCAGCAGGAGCGTGAACGGTCCACTTGCTGCGGCCGGGGTCGAGCGTGAGCAGCTGCTGCCGCGAGGTGCCCGGGGCGGGTCGACCGCTCCGCTCAGTGCGGCCGAGGGGGTGGTCGCAGTTGGCCGGCGGAGGAAGCGACTTGATCGGCGTGTGCGCCGTTGACCGCGGCGGAGCCGCCTTTCGGCCTCAGCTTCGTGGGACCTGGAGGTTCACGCGGACCCGGTACGAGGCCAACGCGCCGTAGGCGCCACCGAGGCCGGGCACGCGTCGGCCCCCGGGAGGAGCGTTCTCCCGGGGGCCGAGTCGGTGGTTCAGCTGATGTGAGCGGGCTCCCTCTGGACGCGCACGGCCCGGCACCGGGTGCACAGGCCGTCGTACCCGACGGCCGGGCGGTCCCAGTCGCAGCCGGTCCCGTCGTGGCCGGGGCAGCGGTCGCCCTGCCACATCGCCTGAGCGGGGATGCCGACCTCGGGTTCCGGGTCGGGGCGGTCGGCAGGTGCAGCAAGAGCGACCTGTTCGACACCGCGCTCGCGCAGCCGCCTGAACTCCTGGGCGAAGCCGTCGGCCGCGACCCGCGCGGCGAGAGCCTGGCCCAGGGCGTCGGCACCCTGCGCGGCCGCCGCCGCACGGGCCTGGTCGACGCCCCCGGTCACGTACGCGCGAAACGCGGCCGCGGCCTGGTCGTCGCCGACCGTCGCCTGCTGCTCGGCCAGGACCCGCTCGACGAGCTGGACCGCCTCCCGCTCGGTCGAGGCGATCGTGTGGGTGCAGTCCGCGCACGGCGCGCCGTTGGTCCCGCGGTCAAACTCGCAGTGCGGGCAGGCCCGCCGCCGGGCCTCGGCCTTCTTCTCCGCGGCCGCCGCCTTACGCTCGCGGTCCCGGTCCGCCCGGTAGTCCTTGTCCCGCTCGATGCAGGAGCGGCACGGGGAGCCGTCCTCGAACTCGCCGTCCTCGCACCGGGGATCGGGGCACGGGCCCGGCTTGAGCATGGCCACGGTCGCGCCGACGGGGCTGGACAGGGTGCCGGCCGCGAAGTGGTTGGTGTAGCCGTGGGTCACCCAGCGGCGGGCGACCCGGGCGCCGAGCTTGCGGGCCTGGGCGAGATCGCCCTGGGCCAGCTGCTGCTCGATCGCACTGATCACGGTCTTGGGCCGGTCGGTCCGGGCGGTGCTGCGCAGGGCTTCGCGCAGGGCGTCGGGGAACGCCTCCAGGACCAGCTGCACCTCTGGCTTCACCAGCACTTCCCCACCAGACCGACCCGGCTTCCGCTTCGGCGCATTCGCGCCGTCGGCCGCGGCGGAGCCGCTCGACTGCTCGCGCGCGCTACTACCGGTAGAGGGCCTGCGGCCGTCACCAGCGCTACGCGCTGAAGGCGCTGTCTGTGGTTGATGTTGGTCTGGTTGATGTTGGTCTGGTTTTGCACCCCCATTTTCGGGGGCACCGGCGCCGCCATTTTCAGGGGCTCCGGCCCCCCTATTTTTAGAGGTGCCGTGCGGGACGGTCCCTCTATTTTTAGGGGTGCCGGTCTGACCTGCGGTTTCGTCGGGATTCGTGGCCTCGAACGCTGCCGTGTCGGCGGACTCGGCAGCGGCGGCGGCCGCCAGCCGTTCCTTGCGGCGGGCCAGCCACTCCTGGCGGTTGCGGGGCCCGGTGTAGTCCTTGGGCGGGTGGTACCGGACGTCGTAGACGTACCGGCGGCGCATCCCGTTGGCGTAGCGCTTCTCAGTGATCACGACCGCGCCGATGGACTGGAGCGCCTCGCGGTAGGGCTTCAGCTGGTCGGGGTTCTTGATCTTCATGGCGTCGGCCAGCTCGGGGCCGGCGGGCCAGACCCGGTTGTCCGGGCGATCGTGGTTCACGCAGCTGGCGAGCACGGTCCAAAAGTCGCGCTGGGCGGGCTTCAGCTCGGAGTAGGTGATCCACTCCGGGACCATGGTGAACAGGGGCGGCGCGTCGGAGCTGTAGACCTCGTGCTCGTCGTCGAAGGGGACGTCGTCGGTCATGTGGCCGCTCCACGGCCGGAGTTGACGGGTCGGATGGGCGGGTGGTGCTGGAGTGGCACGAGAGATTCCCTTTGAGGCATTTCGGGGAGCCTCTTTGGCCAGATAGCGGGGTAGCGGCGTGATCGACGTGCTGAGGATGCACGGCCGCGTCTATCCTGGCGCTCCTGGCGTGTGGGTAGCACGCCGGTGAGGCCCCACCTGATGGGTGCGGGTTGCGCCCCCTCGGGGGCATTGACTCTGGGCGAGTCGACGTGATGGCCGTTCCGCTTCGGCGGGGCGGCCATCAGACGTTCAGCGGGGCGGGACGGGGCGGAGCGGGCGCCGGGCGGCGGCCGAGCGTGGTCGGGCCTGCGTCGGCGTGGCGCTGCTCGAAGGATGCTGCGGCGGTATCGCCTGAACCCGTACGCTCATCGAGCGCACCTCCCCGTGATCAAGGTGCGGCCGTCTCGCCGGGTCTCGACCCCCCGGCGGCGGACCGACAGGCCCCGTGACGGGGCCTGTTGTGTTTCGGGAGGTTTTGGCCTCCCGTTCCTCTATCCGACCACACGCACGGTAACGGGTGCGTCGCCGGGGGCACGAAGTCATTTGTCCCCGGCCCCGGTTGGCACGTCCGCCGGGTCGGTGAGGAGCGGACCGACGTCGAGCGTGGCGCCGGCCGACCGCTGGAAGAGGGCGCCGGACTGGCGGCCCTCCGCCGTCACGGTGCGCACGAGGTCGAAGCCGCGCGCGCTGTAGTAGTCGAGCAGCCCCTGGTTGGTGCGCCAGGCGTCCAGCCGCAGCCATCTCGCGCCGCGGGCCTGCGCGCGGGTGCTGGCCCAGTCGAGCATGGCGCTGCCGAGCTCCTCGCCGCTGGCGTCGCGCCGGACCACCATCCGGTGGAGGTAGAGGGCCTCTTCGGCGCTCTCCTCGGGGGTCCAGAAGTCGGGGTCGGCGAAGGCGTCCAGGGTGAGCGTGGCGACCGCGACCCCGTCGTCCAGGACCAGGAAGCACTCCCCCGCCTCGATGTTGCGGCGGATGCGGTCGACGCGCGGTTCGTACTGCCACTGGTCGATCTCGCGCTCCCGGAGCCAGTCGCCGGCCTGCTTCCACAGGCCCGTGACGGTCTCCAGGTCCTCCGTGGCGGCCGGGACGACGGTGAGTTCGCTGCCGAGGCGGGGACTCTCGTCCTCCAGGACCATCTTGATCCGGTCGCCGGGCAGGCAGTTGATCACGCACCGGACGGGCTTCCCGGCGGCCGTGTAGCCGGTGACGATCTCCTCCGCGACCGGAGTCCCGGGCGGGATGCCCAGGCGGGCGGACTCCTTGGGGTTGGGCATCCGCCACTCGTACTCGCGCACGGTGCGGCGCTGGCGGTAGCCCATCTCGGCCAGGACCACGTTCGCGCCGCGCGCGATGTCGGCCGGGCTCGTGATCTCGTCGCTGTCGCGGACCAGCGAGCGGGGGTAGTAGCTGTCGTTCGTCAGGTACGCCTCGCCGTCGAGGAAGCGCACGCGGCTGCGCACGACGTTGAGCTCGCCCTCCTCCAGCTCCAGGCGCTCACGGACGACCTTCGGGGCCGGCACCACCGAGACCTCGATCGTCTGGGACGCCTCGCGGCCCAGCTCCGACATCTCGGTCAGGAAGGAGTCCATCTGCGGGCTGAGCGGGCGCTTGCGGAACTCCTGCTGCGGCCGGTAGATCATCGGGCGCCGCTCGCGGACGAAGTGGCCGCGCGGGCGGTCCGCGTAGATGCGGCCCTCCTGGACCAGCACGTCCAGACCCTTGCGCACGGTCACGCGCGTGGTCTTGTGCTGCTCGGCGAGGGACATCTCCGTGGGGAGGGCGCCGTCCGGGAATTCTCCCGCGTCGATGCGTTTACGCAGGTCATTCGCGATACGCGCATAGAGCGGAGGCGGCTTCTGACTAGGTGACATGCCCCTAGTTCTACCCGTCGCTCTCCGCATTGTCTACTCAATGTGCGTCGGGTGCACGAAGCGCTTGACTCTGGTGTGGCGAGAGGGCAGGATCTTTCTCGGGCAACGCATTGTCTACACAATGTGTGTCGCAAAGAAGGGGTATGCAATTCGCCCCTGAGCAGTGCAGATGGAAGGCCCGCCGTGCCCGGTCCTCCCGCAGCACCACCCGCGGGGATGGCACCCCGCCCCCCGGCACGACCCACTCGAAACCCGACCCCGAAGGACCACACCGTGAACGCCACCACCGCCGAGCGCCCCCCGTACGGGGCCGCGCTGCACGCGCTGTCCACCCTCACCGGCCAGCCGGAAGCCTTCTTCCTGGGCCGCCCGGCCGACGGCCCCCGCACCCGCGGGGCCCGCGTCGAGTTCGTCGCCATGCTCCTGCTGGACCTGGGCGACACCGACGCCATCACCGCCCGCCGCCGCACCGCCCCCCGCCCGGCGCTGCTCGCCGTCGTCGACGAGCTGGAGCACGCCGAGGAGTCCGCCGCCGGCCACGGCCTGGACGAGGAGACCGCCCGGGGGTGGGCCGCGTGAAGATCGACGCCCGCACCATCGAGGCGATCAACGCCTTCATCCGCCTGTTCCTGGTCCGCGTGGACGAGCTCCACACCGGCCTGTTCTTCCTGGTCATCCCGCTGTTCGTCATCGTCGTCGGCGCCGCCGCCCTCGCGGTCATCGTCGTCGCGGCCGCCGTGGTGCTGGTCGCCGGATCGCTCGCCGTCGTCCTCATGGCCCGCCGCGGGATCAACGCCGCCGCCGAACGCAGCGCCATGCGCCGGGCGGTGAGCACATGAGGAACCGCTGCACCCTCCCGCTGACCGCCGAGGCCCTGCGCGCCCACGGCCTCACCAGCCGCGACCAGGCCCACGAACAGGGCCGCTGCACGCAGATCCTCGCCCGCCAGCACACCCCGACCGCCCCCGCCCGCGACGCCGCCCCCCGCGCCGAGGAGACCCGCACCCGATGACCATGACCGAACCCCGAACCGACGAGGACACCCCCCTGATGTCGCGCGGCGAGCGCCGCCAGGTCGGCCGCGCCACCGCGCGCAAGGCCGGCGCCGAGGCCAAGGCGTCGGAGGTCGAGGCCGACAAGGTCGAGCGCCTGGCCGACCTCGACGTCGAGGAGCGCAGCCTCAGCGTCGAGGGCAAGCGCGAGAAGCTGCGGCAGCAGAAGCGCCGGGAGGCCCGCGCCGAGAAGGCCCGCGTCCGCAAGGACGCCGTGCAGAAGTGGAAGGCGCGCGGCAAGGCGCTGCTGCACGCGCTGCCCGTAATCGTCGCGGTCACCGCCGTCGCCGCGCTGATCGTCGCGTCCGTGTGGATCGCGTGGCCGGCCCAGGCCGAGGCCATGCGCGCCGACCTGGGCGAGCGCTCCTGGATCGTGCCCGGCGTGGTCGAGGGGCTGACCTGGACGTCGGCCTCCCTGACCATCCTGGCCGTACGGCGCGGAGCACCGGCGGGCCGCTACCGGCTGATGACCGCCGTCTCGGCGCTGCTGGCCGCCAGCCTCAACCTCTTCCACTCGCCTTCCGTGTCGGCCGGACAGGTCAACGCCCTCGCCTCGCTCGCCGGCGTCATCTCCTTCGAGATGGTCGTCGGGCTGCTCCAGCACACCCAGAGCGGCCGTACCGCCGCCGAGGTGCGCGAGCAGCTCGCCCGGTGGATCGCCCACCCGATGGTGTCCCTGACCGCCTGGCGCATCCGGGCGCCCTACCGCCGCAAGATCACCGTGCAGGCGGCTTGGGACCAGGCATGGGAGTCCCACCACGGCGGGACGCCCGGCACGACGGCCGCGCGGGTGCGCCGCCAGCGCCGGGCCGAGGCACGGATGGAGCGGGCGCGTACCCGTACGGGCTGGCTGCGGCGCCGAGCGCTGAAGCGTTCCGCCGAGGCCGTCGCGCTGGAGGCGGAAACCGCCGAGCGTTCCGCAGACCTCGCCCAGGCCCGTGCCGACGAGGCCCGTGCCCGTGCCGAGGAGTTCCGGTTCCGGGCGATCAAGGAGGAGGAGAAGGCTCAGGCGCGGCTCAGTTCCCAGAAGTTCCGGGGCCTGCCCTTCGTGGGCGGCCAGTGGGTTCCCGTGCTCCCGCCGCAGTCCAGTTCCGCCACGGGCGAGAAGCGTTCCGAAGGGCCGAAAATTCAGTGCCCTCAAGGGGAGTCGGCCTCTGGTGCCCCGGCGGGGAACGGTGCGGAGCCCGGCGAACGGAACGGCTCCGCACGGTCCGGGAACGACTCGAAGGTGGCCGATGAGAACGGCTCCGCACGGTCCGGGAACGGCTCGAAGAGTGCCGGGACGGAACGCGACCTGAGCGAGTTCGTGGCACCCGGCTTCAAGGTCGCCCGGGAACTCGCGTACGAGGCCGCGACCGACAAGCGCAAGCGGAGCGGGAACGGGTTCTTCTCCCCGTACGTGCTCGCGGAACGCGTCGGCATCCACCGCTCCAACGGCAAGCGGCTGCTCGCCCGGCTGGAGGCGGAACCCGGTTTCGCCGAGGCGATGGCGGAGGAGATCGAGCGGGCCCGCCAGCAGGAGACCGACCAGACGACCGAGGAGATCAGCGCATGACCGCAACGACCAAGGCCCCGCGCACCCTGCCGCCGCTGCTGATCCTCGCGGCCCCCGCCGGGATCACGACCCTGTGGGTCCTGCCCGTCCGCTACGGGTGGGACGGCCGGGACACGGCCATCGCCGCGGCGGTCGTCTTCCTCGCCGTCCTGGCCCTGCCCGTCGTCCCCGCGGCACTGGCCGGCACGGCCAAGGGAGCCGCCAAGGCCCTGCGGCGCAAGCCCAAGAAGAAGGACGACAGCAAGAAGAAGTAGCCCCACCCCGCCCCGCACGACGTGGGGGCCCGGCCGGAGAAGTTGACGCGACCCGGCCGGGCCCCCGTCCCCCCGACAAGGAAGGACTGAGGCCCATCATGACCCACCCCACCGAGACCCCGACCAGAAACAGCCAGGTCGTCAACCTGCTGGACCGGATGCCGCCCGCGCAGCGCGACGCGCTGGAAAAGGCCGCCCGCGCCCAGGTCCAGGACAGCAGCCCGGCGGGCATCGCCGACGCCAGCACCGGCACCGTCAAGCTCTCCGCCGAGGTCGACGGCCAGGACCTCCCCATGGTCGAGCAGATCGACGAGACCACCCGCCGCCGCCTGCGCCTGCACCTGCCCGCCGCGCTGGTCAGCCGCGAGGTCTGGCAGCACCGCCGCGCCGTCGTCACCCACGCCGCCGGCTACCACGCCTCCCGCAGCCACCTCTACGCCGGCCGCCTGATCAAGCTCTCGGCCATGGGACTGCGCAGCGAGCTCGCCAGCGCCGCCAGCTACCTCCTGGTCTCCGAGTACGGCGAGATGATCGCCGAGGCCCGCGTCGAGGCCAAGCGCAAGGGCCACGCCGACCACAGCGACGTCGCCCAACTGCGGGCCGAGCGCCGCACCGTGGGCCGGGCCCGCCGACGGGAGAACCTCACCGTCCTGTCCGCCACCGGCGTCACCTCCTACGTCGCCGCCGTCGTGGCCATCGCGGAGGTCTGGGGCATGGCACTGGCCACCCCGGCGCTGCTGCCGGTGGTCGGCGTGATGTACGCGTGCGGACTGCGCGAGGTTCGCCGCCGCTCCGAGCCGTACGTCATCTTCGACCAGGCCGCCGCCGACGAGGACGCGCCGCTGACGGACTCGACGATCAACGCCGCCCTGCGCAAGATCAAGGTGCTCGGGGAGGAGGAGATCGCCGAGCTGGTCGGCCCCATCCGGGCCGTGACGATCAACGCGTGCGAGGCCACCCTCAAGCTGCCCTCCGGCGTCACCGCCCCGCGCGTCATCGCCGCGCGCGAGGCCCTGGCGGAGGCCCTCAACGTCGAGCCGTCCTGGCTGGACGTGCGGCAGGCCGGGCACCCCAACCGCATCACCCTGTGGATCGCCACCTCCGACCCGTTCGCCGAGACCCGCGTCTCCCCGCTGGTCGAGGCGCCGGAGCGCCAGGACGTGTGGGGCCGGGGCATCCCGATCGGGTTCAACCGGCGCGGCGAGACGATTTACCTGAAGCTGAAGCACGTCATGGCCCTGCTGGGCGGCATGTCGCGCACCGGCAAGGGAATGCTGCTGCGCTCGATCGTCTGCGGCCTGGGCCTGGACCCGCGGGTGAACATCCGCCTCGCGGCCGGGGCCAAGCCGGGTGAGCACATCGGCTACTCCCGGGTGTGCGCCACCTTCTTCGGCCGCCGGCCCGGACGGCTCGACCTGCTCCTCGACGCCCTGCTGGTGGAGGCCAACCGCCGGGAGGAATTCCTGGAGGACGAGGGCCGCGCCAAGCTCGGAGAAAGGGACCTGGCGCAATTCCCGCTCGAAATCCTCATCATCGACGAGGGGCAGGAATACACCCAGAATTCCGGCCCCCTTTCGGCGGACATCGTGGCGAAGATCGAGCGCCTGGCAGGCTTCGCGGCCGCGCTGAACATCGTGGTCTTCCTGGTCACTCAGGACCCGGACAAGAACACGGTCCCGCGCAAATTCAAGTCCAACTCCGCTGTCCGTATCGCCACGAAAACGGGTTCACCGACGCAGACCAACGCCATCCTGAAGGAGGGCGCCACCGGTAATGGACTGCGCGCGCACGAAATTCCCTTCGAGCGCAAGGGGCAGACCATCGTCGACATCGACGGCGCCGAGGGCGAGCTGATGCGCTCCTACTTCATCGAGGACGAGGAGCACGACGGCGCGGAGCCGATCATCACGGCGGGCCGGGAGCTGCGCGAGCAGTGCGGCCGGGCCCCTGGCCAGTTCGCGGACCCGATCGAGGACTTCCTGCTGCTGGCGACCGGCCTGTCCTCCTCCGGGGGCGGCCCCGGAGGACGGGGCAAGCCGGGCCGGCCGGAGGTCACCGCCGAGGAGGCCACCGTGCTGGACGTCCTCCTCGGCGCATTCCCCTCCGGCGCCGACCGGGTGCCGCTGGAGACCGTGCGCACCGAGCTGGCCGACTGGGACCAGCAGTGGGCGCCGCGGCCCGAGGAGGAGGCGGCCGCCTACGCCGGGCGGATCGGCAAGGCCCTGGGCGACGCCCTGGACAAGGAGCTGGAGGGCACCGGCGTGACGCTGGAGCCGACCCGCTGGCGGGAGGACTCCGGACGGGTCCGCGGCTACCTCAAGAGCGACGTCGAGGAAGCCTACGAAGCCGCCCGGAAGATCCAGAAATGACCCCTGGGCCACACCCTGGCCCGGCGCGCATCGCCGCAGGTCAGAGCCTGGCCCGACCGTAGGCCACCCGTCGGCGGCCCTGGGACGCGTCCCTGGGCCGCCGGGGCCCGGCCCAGGGGTGTCCACCCCTCCCACCTGCGGTGATGCGGCCCGGCCCAGGGTCCGACCCACGCCCATACCCCCACATAACGATCTTCGCTCTGGAGTCTTCCCGATCATGAACCAGCCCGTCCGTACCGACGCCCAGCCCGTCTACACCATCACCCAGCACCACCCGGCCGCCTCGATCGCTGTGACGCAGGGCACGGCACCCCCGGCCCCCTCGCCGCCGCCCGGCGCGGGCGTCGAGCTCGTGGTCCTGCCCGGCGGCGAGCAGCGCTGGGCCTACGTGCCCGCGACCCGCCCGGCGCCCTACGGCGGACCCCGCAGCCAGCCGGTCCCGGCATGGGCCAAGACCGCCGCCCTGCTGATGTGGTCGGCCGCCGGAAGCGCCGCCGTGGCCGGGTGGGGCCTGTCGCTGGCCGGCCCCTGGCTGGAGGCCCTGGCCTGGGCCCTGGTGGCGTTCGCCGTCGCCGTCAGCGTCGTCGCCTACGTCGTACGCGGCCTGTTTGCCCGCGCCCGCCGCGCAGGCGGCGGCAACCGCGCCGAGGCCACCGCGACCGCCACCGGCCGCACCGTCCTGGGCGGCAAGGTCACCGCTACCGCCACCGCCGTCGCCCACAGCGAGTAAGGAGAACCCCGACCGTGAGCGCCACCCTGACCCTGTCCATCCGCGGCCCCCTCAAGATCAACGACACGCCGGTGCGCTGTCCCGGCCGGGACCAGGCCCCGGCCCCGTTCCGGCTGACCCTGATGGTCTCCGGCACCTCCGTCATGGCCTCCTGCGAGCAGCGGCACAAGGGCGCCGACGGTGGCCGCAAGGCCAAGTGCTTCTTCGCCGTCAAGGAGCTGACCCCGGCGATGGTCCGGCTGATCGTCGACAAGACCCAGCCCGGCGCCTTCCGCGTGACCATGCCCGACGGCAAGGTCCTGGAGGGCAAGCGCGACCGCACCGCCCGGCCCGCCCCCGCCGGCCAGGGCGGCACGGCAGCCTCCGCCTTCGCCGCGAAGAAGGCCGCCGCCCGCGGAGGCAAGGGCACCGCCGCCCCCGCGCGCCGCGGTGGCGGCGGGACGCTGGCCGCCGCCCTCAACACCGTCACCGCGGTGGCCGGCACGGCCACCGCGGCCGCCAACGCCATCGGTGCCGGAGCCAGCGCGGTCGGTGCCAGCGCCAACGCCCTCGGCAAGGGCTTCGACATGGGCCGCGAGGGCTTCCGCACAGGCCAGAGCGCCATCCGGGCCGCCGACAACGCCCAAGCCCGCCGCTTCGCCCGCGACAACCGGGCCGCCGACGACGAGGACAAGGGCGGCGGCGAGTAAGGGCACCGCCCCGCCCCGCCTCGCACAGACCCGCCTCGCACGACCGGCACCCCTTGCCGAACCGACGTAAAGCTAGTATTGTTTTTCATGCTGGAAGGGGGTGGTACCCCGACCGGCACCACTCGACACCCGACTGCCCTGGAGGCATCGTGCGCCGCATCGTCCCGACCCGCCGCTGCACCGACTGCGACACCTACAACTCCGTGCTCCGTCCCGCCTGTTCGGTCTGCCACCAGCCGATGCCGGGCGTCACCGCCCTGCGCGGCCGCGCGGGCACCGTCCTGCGGACCGGCGCCGACTGGGCCGACACCCTCGGCTGGACGGCTCTGGTCGTCCTCGCCGGAGCGGCGGCCCTCCAGTACGGCGCCGGGCTGGTCCTCACCGACCTGCTGCCCGCCCTCGCCGCCTACGGCCTGGGCCAGTTCGCCGTCCTCGCCCTGGAGGCCCTGGCCCAGGCGGTCGACCCGGGCCCGACCTGGCAGGAGGCGGCCGACGCCGTCGCCGAGGCCGCCGGGAAGCTGACGGCCAGCGCGGACCGGGCCGCCGCCGCCCGGGAGCTGAACCGCCACGGCGGAATCCACCCGCTGACCGTGCTGCTGCGGGCCGCCGCCGTGCTCAGCCGGGAGGAGGGGAACCGGGCGCAGGAGACCGGGGACGAGCAGGAGGCCCTGAACCAGAAGCGGCTGGAGGAGTCCCTTCTCTCCGCCGCCCGCGAGCTCGACGCCGACGTGGAACGCGCCTGGCTCTGACGGCTGCCCGCGGTCCCGGCCGGCCAGGCCGGGGCCAAGGGGAGCCGGGCAGACCCGCCCGCCCACGTCCACCTCGACCCGCGAAAGAGGCCCCGCCGTGCCCGACACCCGCTGTCCCGCAGCCCTCCCCGACGACCCCCGCCCCTGCGACGGCCGCCCCGCGGTCACCGTCCTGGACACCGCCAACGCGGGCGCGGACGGATGCGAGGCGCACGGCGCGCGTCTGCTGGCCGTCCTCGACGGGGCCCGCCCCGTCGCCCTGCCGGACGCCCCCGCCGGGGCCGCGCTGCGCGTGTTCCGCGCCGCCGGTGCCGAGAGCCCCGCCCACCGCGCCGCCGGCCTCGCCGAGCTGGCCCGCTCCCTGACGACCCAGGCCACCACGGCCTGACCCGCTCCACCCCGGGGCGGCGGATGGCACCGCCGCCCCGGCCCCGCTCGGAACCGACCACCCCTGAAAGGCACCCAATGATCCGCGTCGTCTCCTTCGGCTACGGCCACGGCCAGCCCCCGGCCGCCGAAACCACCTACGACCTGCGCGACCTGCTGCGCAACCCCTTCCACGACCCCGCGCTCAAGAACCTCACCGGCCTCGACGCCGCCGTGTACGAGCACGTCATGGACACCCGCGGCGCCCGCGAACTCGCCCAGGCCGCCGCCTACCTCGCGGTCGGACTCAACGAGTCCACCGGCGCCGACATCACCGTGGCCTTCGGCTGCGTCGGCGGCCGGCACCGCTCGGTCGGCCTGGCCCGCCGCGTCGCGGAGATCGCCGAGCTGACCAACCGGCCCGTCCTGATCGAGCACCGCGACGTCGACAAGCCCCTGCTCCCCGCCGGCCTCCACCACCGCACCCGCTGACCGAGGAGCCACCCGATGTCCCGTGCAACCAGGCGCGCCTGGGCGGCCGCCCGCACGACGGCCGACCTCGGCGCCCTCACCGCCCAGTGGCTGGAGGGGAAGCTGGACGCCCTCCCCGGGGGCTCCCACCGGGGAGGGCCGGACCCGGAGACCGCCCCCCTCGTCGACGTCCTCGCCGCCGTCAACCGGGCCGGGTGGGTCACCGTCCAGTCCCAGCCCGGATGCGACGGCCCCGCCTTCGACGGCCGCCGGTGGCGCCAGCGCGCCGCCGTGATGCTCCTGGTCGACACCGCCGGCCGGGACCGGCTGACCGCCGCCGCGCGCACCGCGGGCCTGCTGGTGGCCGAGCACCGCGCCGAGCGCCCCGGACTCGTCCGCGAGATCCCGGTCACCACCTGGGGCGGGGACGTGCACACCGCGTTCGGGGTGCACTTTCGTCGCCGCCACCTGCGGCAGTGGTTCAGCGGATGCCACCGCGAGGCCCTGCGCGCCGTGGGCGAGGCCCACCAGGTCACCCTGGCCGATCCCCGATGGAACGAGGACGGCCTGCTCTGGCCCCTTCTCGCCGCACAGGCCGCCGCCGTCTCCTAAGCGGCCCGCGCGCCGGGGAGGTACTGAAACCCTTGCGTCTCAGCTTCAAAACTAGTAGTGTTCTTCTTGTTGGAAGGGGTTGGCACCCCGACCGGCACCCACTCGAAATCCGAACCGACGGAGGCACTTCCGTGGCCCAGCCCAACACGACCGTCCAGCAGCTCCAGGCCGACGCGGCCAAGGACTACCAGCAGCACAACGACCCGCAGACGGCGGCCGCGCGGCGGCTCCAGCAGGGGCTCACCATCGCCCGCGCCCAGGAGGCGGCCGGCAGCGCCGCCGCCCGCGCGCACTGACCCCCGTCCCCTTCCCGGGGTCGGCCGCCGCGCACACGGCGGCAGCCGACCCCGGCCTCTCCTGCGGAGTCCAGACCATGACGTCCTGCCCCACCCACCACAACAGCCACCCGCCGGCGGCCCGCCACCCGCACAACGGCCAGAGCGCCCCGCTGGTCTGCAAGGGGTGCCTCGCTCCCGCCGGCAGCGAACAGGAGCGCCGTTCCCACCACTGCCCGTGCTGCGGCGAGAAGTACGCCAGCAGCTGCCTGGGCAACCTCCGGGACTGTCCGAACTGCGGCCGCCTGAACCTGGACACCGGCCAGTGGCAGCGGCCCAACGACCCCCTCACCGACCTGCTGCGCGGCCACCTCGACCCCGACCCGTGGATGCAGGTGCGCGAGCGCGCCGCCGGACTCTTCGGCCGCCTCATCGCCCACCACCTCCACCAGGTGACCTTCGAGATCGACCGGACCCGCCTGTACGGCGAGATCGCCGTCGGCAGCCGGGCCCTGACGGTCCGGTACGCCGACGGCCGGTTCGAGGCCGCGAGCGACTGCCCGCGCCGCGCCGAGTGCCGCCGCGGGCGGGTGTGGACGCCGGTGGCTGGCCGCGAGGAGCTGCTGCACGTCCACCTCCACGGACCCGGCCGCGCCGTCCAGTGCGACCGCGCCGAGCGGCACGCGGCCGGGGGTGTGCGGTGAGCGTCTACCGGCCGCGTCGCCTCGACCACGTCCACCCCGGCGTACGGGTCATCGTCGGCTGGGACGCCCCGCTGGCCACCTTCTTCACCCAGGTCTGGCAGTTGCCCCGCCGGGACGGCGCCCTGATCCGCGACCTGGTCGCCGCGGGCATCACCCCGTACGAGATCGACGACCCGGCGACCGTCGTGGACCTGGCCCGCCCCTTCGCGCGCGTCCCCGACGACCTGAGCGCGCAGCTGGCGCAGGACCGGCTGACCGAGACGGACCCGACCGGCGGCCAACTGCGGGACGCCGTGCAGAAGCTGCTCACCACCGTCCCCGCCCGGTGAACTGCCCCCGGGCGGCGGCAGGCCGTCACTCCGCGCCGCCGCCCCGGGCCCCCTCCCGACTCGAAGACCGAAAGGAAGACCCTCCATCATGCCGTCCGGCATAGAAACCGGCGCCCTGCTCGACCGCGCCCGCACGGACCTCGCCCGCCCCGACGCCAGCCCGGTCGACCTGCGCCGCCACCTCACCCGGGTGGTGCCCGCGGTCGAGGAGCTGCTGGCCGAGAACGCCGCGCTCCACGGCCAGCTCGCACGGGCCCGCACCTGCCCGGTCACCCACCTGCCCACCCGGGCGGCGTGGACCGAGCGGGCCGGCCAGGTCCTGGCGCAGGGGCCCACGGTGGTCCTGCTCGTCGACCTCGACGGCTTCAAGCCGGTCAACGACCGGTTCGGGCACGCCGCGGGCGACGACGTCCTCGCCGCCGTCGGGGCCCGGCTGGCCGCCTGGTCCGCCGCCGCGGGCGGAACGGCCGGGCGGCTGGGCGGTGACGAGTTCTCCGTCGCCGTCCCCGACACCCCCGGCCTCGACCTGGACGCGCTGCGGACGCTGCTGACCCGGCCGGTCCGCCACCAGGACCTGACCCTGACGGTCGGCGCCTCCATCGGCTCCGCGCACGGCCCGGCGTCCGCCGACCTCTCCGCGCTCCTCAAGACCGCCGACGCCGCGATGTACCAGGCCAAGGGCCGTGGCCGGCGCGGCCGCCGCCTCGCCCCCCTGGCCCGCCTCGCGCGCGTCCTCCCCTTCCGAAAGGCCGCCTGATGACCACTCCCACCGACGTGCTCGCCCTGCCGGACTCCCTGATCCTGCTGCTGGGCGCGGCCGGCACCGGCAAGACCCGCACCAGCCGCATGTTCCCCCCGGACAGCGTCCTGCGCGCCGACGACCTCCGCGCGCTGTGCGCCGGTGACCCGGGCAGCCAGCAGGCCAACGGCGAGGTCTGGGACGTCCTGGAGCGCGCGCTCACCATCCGGCTGAGCCTCGGCCTGAAGACCGTGGTCGACGCCACCAATTCGGCGGCCGCGCACCGGGCCCGCCTGGTCGCCGCAGGTCGGGCCCACGGCGCCCCGGTCGTCGCCCTGCTGCTGGGCCCCGGCCTGTCCGTCGCCCAGCAGCGCAACGCCGCCCGGCCCGGCAGCCGGCGCGTCCCGGACGGCATCGTGGCCGAGCAGTACGCCCAGGTCGTCGCCGCCCACCCGCGCCTTAAGAAGGAGGGGTTCGACCACGTCGTGTTCGCGGAGAGCCTGCCCGTCCTGGGCACCGCGCTGGAGCGACTGGCCGCCGAGGAGGAGAAGAACGAGGCCACCGCGGACGTCCGCCGGGTCTTCGGCGACGCGGCCGCCGACCTCTTCGACTGGGACGCCCCCAGCGGCGGGCCGTACCGGACCGGCGCCTTCGCCGCCGCCGGCGAGTCCCTGGCCGTGCGCTGGGCCGACGACGGCGACCCCTTCGACCACCACTTCCAGGCCCGCGTCTCCTGCCCCGCCGACTGGTGCCCCGGGCCGGCCTGGACCCCGGTCCGCTCGATGGCCGACCTGGCGGCCGCGCACCGCAACACCCCTGCCGACGACACCGAATGCGAGCGCTGCGACCCGTGAACGCCCACCCGACCTCTTCACCGCAACCCCGAGACCAGGAGCGATCCATGAACAAGACCACCACGACCGTCCCCGCCGAACTGCGCGACTGGTCGACGGACTGGCCGGCCTACACCCCCGAGGACGTCACCCCGCCCGAGCTCCGGCCCGCGGCGCTGGCCCAGGGCGTGCCCGACTGGGCCGAGGCCGCGCCGACTCCCGCTGACGTCCACGACTGGGACCGGCGCCGGAAGGCCGCCCTCGTGCCGTACGAGCTCGACGCGCGGGGCTGGCCGCTCCACCCGCGGGGCCGCACCGGCCGCACCGGCCGCAACCTCGGCGTGTGGGGAGAGAACGCGGCGGCGGACCCGATCGTCGTCGCGGGCACCGGTCGCAACCGCCAGGTGCTGCTCATCACCCGGTCCGACATCCTGGTCGAGGCGATCCCGGGCGGCATGGTCGACCCCGGCGAGACCGCGCCGATGGCCCTGGTCCGCGAGCTGCGCGAGGAGACCGGCGTCGACCTCTCCGACCACCGGCCGATCATCCTCGGCCGGGACGTCGTGGACGACTGGCGCGCCTCCGACCACGCGTGGGTCGCCTCCACCAGCGCGCTCTACCTGCTGCCCGCCACGGTGTCCGCCGCCGGGGCCGACGACGCGCTCGACGCCGCATGGTGGCCCTTCGGCTCCCTCGACCAGCTCGACGCCACGGTGTCCGCCGCCGGGCGCACCCTGTACGCCGCGCACCGGCCCCTCTTGCAGCGTGCCCTCGACCACCTCGCCCGGTAGTCACCGGCCGTCCGCCTCCGCTCCTGCCGGGAATCGGCCCGGCAGGTCCCATCACACGAGGAGAATCATCCCCATGGTCCGCGTCACCATCACTACCTTCGGCTACGTCGACGGCCGCGCCCCGGAACCGGCCGACATCACGCTCGACATCCGCCGCCACGTCCTGGACACCCACCAGATCCCGGCCGCCGAGACCCGCACCGGTCTGGACCCCGTCATCGCCGACACCGTCCTCTCCGCGTCGGGCGTCGCCCGGATCGTGGACAACCTGGCCCTGCTGGCCGCCGGCATCCTCGACGACGTCGCCGACGCCCGCGCCCGCCTGGTGAAGATCGCCGTCGGCGACCACCGCGGCGTCCACTGGGCCGTGGCCATCGGTGAGGACGTCGCCCGCGTGCTGCGCATGAACGGCGTGGACACGGAGGTCATCCACCGGGAGATCGCGGAGCCGTCCACCTCCTGACACCGCGGGCCGCAACGGGCCCGCACTGTCCGACCCGACCGACACAGTGGGGGTCCGGGGCCGCGGTCATCGGCCCCGGACCCCGCGCCGTACAACCTAGGAGAACCACCGCCCATGAGCGACACCACCGCTCTGGATGCCGCGAAGATCGCCATCCGTATCGCCACCCGCGACCAGGGGGCCCGCGCCCTGTACGGGGCGCGCGTGCTGTACGTCCCCGGCGTCCTGGACGAAGCGGCCGAGCTGTTGAGCAAGCTGTTCGCCGCAGGCCAGGAACACCGCATCGAGCCCGAGGACTGGGCCAATGTCACCAGCCTGCCCCAGGGCGTCCTGGACGCCCTGGCCTCCCGGTACTGCTCGCGCGTGCAGGTCACCCACGCCGAACTCCACGCCGCCCGCGACGCCCTGGTGGCCGAGCTGACCGGCCGGGGGCTGACCGTACGGCCCGGCCAGCGCATCGCCGTCGACCCGCCGGCCGCCGATCCCCGCTCCGGACACGGCCAGCAGCAGAGGCCCGTGGCCCTCTCCCTCAGCAGCGGAGGATGGGACGTCCGGGTCGACGAGCCGTTCGGCGGCCCGCCGCACTCGATCGCCGCACCGGCCACCGAGGACGGCGCCCGCGAGGTGGCCGAACTCGTCCACAAGATCCTCAGCGGCGAGGCCCCCGACCCGTTCGCCGCCCCCGCCCCCAAGGAGGCCCGCGCATGACCGGGCACACCGAGGCCCGGCGGATGCTGCTGCCCGATGACGAGGACTGGCTGGCCCAGCTCCTGGGCATGGAGGAGCCGCTGCTGATGCAGCTGGCACTGAACACCCGCGCCGCCGCGGCGGGAGAGCAGGACGTGTGGGAGATGCCCGCCGGCCTCGACGGCACCGCCGCGCACGACGCGTTCGGCCGCCTGTACCAGGCGCTTCCCGCACCCCTGCGCCACACCGCCGCGAACACCGGCCGCTCCGTACCGGACCGCGACCGGCCCGCCGGGACCTACACCCTGCGCGCACCCGACGGACGGTACGAGTACACGCCCCTCTACCCGGCCGACGTCGACGCCGGCGACATCGCCGTCCTGGCCGCCGCCCTCGCCCACTTCCGGACGGCCCTCCAAGGGACTGACGGGACCGAGCTCGCGGACTTCCTCCAGCAGATGGCCGACGAGTGGAGCGAGCCCGGCCGGCACCGGGAGCCCGACGACGGCACCAGGCTGGTCGACTCCTTCGCCCGCGGCCTGGCCGTGCTGCAACTGCCCCGCCAGCACGACACCGAGCAGCTGCTCGACGCCGTCGCGGCGGCTGCGCCCGGCTCCGAGACCGTACCCGAGCAGATCGTCCTCACCGAGACGCAGAACGACGCCTACCAGCGGTTCATGACCCGGGTGTCCGCCGCCGTCACCGACGGCCGCCACGACTACGCCCTGCACCGCTACGCCACTAGCTGACAAGGACCCGCCATGCCCAACGACGTCACCCCCAGCCCCGCCTCCCTCTCCGAGCAGGAGATGACCGACGCCCTGACCGCCGGCGCCCAGGCCAGCCGGAGCGAACTCACCCGAGCCGCCGTTCACCTGCTCACCGGCTCCGGCCTGCCCGGCCGCGGCGACTTCGCCCGGCACACCACCCTCGCCTGGACACCCGGCCCCGTGGGCGAGCGCACCCTGACCGCCCAGGTCGACCTCGCCGGCCTGCGCGACGACGACACCCTCCGCCTCACCGGCACGGACGAGAAGCTCCTCACCCTCGCCCTCAGCTACGCCCAGGGCCGCCCCGTCCACCTGGGTGCCTACCTCAACTCCTTCGGACACCAGACCGCTCGCCGGGTCCTGGAGGCGCACCTGATCGGCATGGGCATGGAGGGCTTCCTGTCCGTCTCCACCGGCGGCCCGGAGCTGGACAAGCTCAACGCCCTGCACGCCGAACTCGGCGTCGGCGGCGACGCGTGACCGGCGGCCTGGGCGCGCTCGCCGCCCACCTCGACTACACCGTCCCCCAGCACCGGCCGGACTGCACGGCCACCACCTGGGATGTCGACTACCGCGTCCACCGCGCCCAGCGATCGGAGCGGAACAGCGGACACGCCTGCCCGCTGGACACCGACAACCCCGGGGCGTGCGGGCACGGTGACTCCCACCAGGCGCTGGCCGTACGGATCTACTGCCGCCGCTGCGGCGCAGCCACCGAACTGCGGGCGGAACTGCCGGAAGTGCCGATGCGGTTCGACACCGCCCGCCTCGGCATGGGCACCAAGCCTCGACGCTGCGGTGACCTCTGGATCTATCAGGGCCCTCCGCCGCAGCAGGGCATCCTGAGCGACCAGCCCGGCGAACCCCGGTGGTACCTCGTTACCCGTCGCAACGCGCCCCGGCTCGACCGGCAGGACATCGTCGGCGCGATCGAACCCGCGCTCACCCCCCGGGGGAAGCCGTGCTTCGCCGCGAGCTGGGGCCTGACCGAACTGGCCCACGACGGCGGCGGGCGTCCCACCCCCGTCTTCCAGCACGTCGGCGGCAGCGACGGCACGTTCTTCCCGACCGTCACGGCGGCCGCGCGCTGGCTGGGCGAGAACGTCCCCGCCCCCACCGGGGCACCGGCATGAGTGTCACGCTCCCCGACCCGGGCCGCCTGCACGCCGCGTTGCAGGCGTGCCACCCCGCCGGACTGCCGGGGTGGCTGACCGCCGCCAGCCCCCGCTGCGGCACCGCGGCCCAGGCCCTTCAGCTCGACGCCGACCAGGCCGAGGAACTCGCGGATCTCGCGGCCCTGGTGCTGTGGGAGTGCCAGCAGGCCGAAGGCGACACGGACCCCTTCACCCGGATCTTCGCGGCCGCCTGCGAAGAGGCCCTGACCCTCCTTCACCCCGTCTGCTCCTGACTGCGTTCCCGACGGCCCGCGCCCCGCGAGGGGTGCGGGCCGTCGGTGTCCCCGGCTCGACCCGCGCGTCAGGCCCGGAGATGAAATCCGCCGCTCAAAGGGCACTTCCACCCTTCACGATACGGGTTATAGATGGTAACGTTGTTCTCGTTGGAAGGGGATGGCACCCCGGCCAACACCACTCGAACCCCGAACCGTTGGAGGACCACCTCTTGCCCAAGACGCACGCCCGCCGCGCCCGCACCGCCGTCAACGCGATGCTCAACCACCCGCAGGGCACCCGCACACCCGTCCCCTCCGCCAAGGCGGCCCGCGCCGCCCTCCGGTCGACCGGCGCCCTCTCGCGCGCCGCCCGCCGGGCCGAGGGCAACCCGGCCGCCGCCGACATGGTGGCCATCGTCGTGCAGGACGCCCTCGCGGACGCCTTCCACTACGGCCGCACCCTCGTCCTCAGCCCGCAGGACCTGGACCAGCTGCACCTCGCGCGCCTGTCCGGCCGCCCTTTCCCGGCCTGGACCACCGACCGCGGCCGCGCGCTCGCCTGCCACATCGGCAACCTCCGCCAGCTCGCCAGCGCCTACGGGCTGTGCGAGGACCACCTCCTGGCCAGCGCCGAGCAGACCTACAAGCACGAGATCGCCTGAACCGGCACCCGGGGGGCGGCGGATGGCACCGCCGCCCCCCGGAACCCCCACTCGAACCCGACCACCCGCGGAGGTACACCGTGCACAGCGCCGACGCCGCCACAGCGTGGGCCGAACACCAGGTCACCACCCTTGCCGACGGAGCCCGGGAGTGGACCGTCCCGGCCTACGGCTCACCTGCCTGGAACCGACTCCCGCCCTCCGACCCGCGCCGCTTCGCTGCCGTCATCGAGGCCGCCGAGCACTGGAGCCGGCACGCCGCCGAGGAGGAGCGCCTGGATCAGCTCGCCGACGAAGACCCCACCGCCTGGTACGCCGAGATCACCGCCGAGGCCAACGCCGCCGCCCGCCACCTGGCCGGCCGCCTCGCCCGGATGCGCACCCAGGCCGAGCTGGAGAGCGCCCGTATCCACCGGCCCCCGCACAGGCTGCGCGCCACCCCGGGCTGGCCGCCCATCGCCGTCCCCGGACAGCCGGGCCGCTACCTCCACCCCTCACGGCAGCTCGCGGCAGCCTGACCCCCGCCGTGCCCTGGGCGCCGGGCCGGAGCGGGGGGAGCGGCAGCGGTGGGCGGTTTACGTGACGGGCCGTCCGCCGGGTGCGGGTCTGCGCGGGCGGACGAAAAGCGGCTGGCAAGGAGGGTGGGCGGCCCGGCCCGGAGAGAAAGCGCGGGCCGAAGAACCCCGGAAAAACCCTGGTCAGAAGCCCTTTCGCGCTTCCCGATACGGGTAATGACTGGTATAGTTGTTCTTGTTGGAAGGGGATGGCACCCCGACCGGCACCACTCGAAACCCGAACCGTACGAAGGGCACCCGACCATGGCCAAGACCAAGGCATCGAAGATCAGTACCCGCATCGAGGCCCTGCGGGCAGTGATCGAGAAGGAATGCACCGCGCCCAAGTGCCGCGAGACGGGGAAGTGCGGTCATGAAGGCGAGAAGGAAGCCGCCCGTCACATGCTGGGTCGCCTGCTGGAGAAGCTGAAGGATGCGGCCAGCGACGAGCAGGAGGAGCGCGCCCAGATGTGGGCCGACATCTACGAGCGCGGCTACGACTCGCACGGCAACACCTTCTTCCAGGGCAGCAAGTACCGCTCGGGTCAGTCCATGAAGGACCGTGCCGCAGGTATCCGCATGGACATCAAGGTCGCGCGGAAGGCGGGCCAGACCCCGCTCGTCCAGGATGGCCCCGGGCTGGTCTCCCAGGCGCTGGAGACCTACCGGTTCGACCCCATCGGGGAAGCGCCCGCAGAGATCAAGTTCGGCGTCCGTATCGGCCGCGGCTACGGCTCCATCTACATCGACATCAAGTCCATCCCCCAGGACTGGGGATGGATCGCCGAAGAAGTCACCGACTACCAGGGCGAGAAGGTCACGCGGTGGCACCGCTCGCGGGCGCTGAAGGACCTGGAGGCCGAACTCAAGGCGGTCGGGGAGGCGTACAACGCCGATCACGGCTCCAACATCATGACCGACTGCTTCGCCAAGGCGTTCTACGTGTTCGTCGAGTACGACGACCCCGCGACGCTGGAATGGCGCGCCGAGTACGAGCGCAAGCGCCGGGGAGCCCGCGCCTGACGGAAGTCGAGCCGCCGCCCCCGCCGGACATCCGGCGGGGGCGGCCGCGCGTCCGAGGTCTGCGACGACTGCGGCCGGCGCGGGTCGGCGGGCGGAAGGCGCGTCGGGAAAACCCTGGTCAGAAGCCCTTTCATGCTTCCCGATGCGGGTTATGACTGGTATAGTTGTTCTTGTTGGTAGGGGGTGGCACCCCGACCGACACCACTCGACACCCGAACCAGCGGAGGAATCGTGCGCGACATCAAGACCCGGTACCGGTACGGCAAGCCGAACAGCGAGGGCCGCACCCCGGTCCACGTCGACGGCGCGGCAGAACCGGCCGGGCACGTACGGAAGATCGGCCGTAGCTCCTCGCCGTGGCACGCGGTCGGCGTCAAGGAGACGCTCGGCACCTCCCACCCCCGTAAGTACGAGGCCGCGGAGCGCATCGTCCGCATGGTCGACGCCGACACCATGTTCGTCCAAGACGTCGCCCACCGGCGGGCCCGGCGCACCACACCGCCGCAGGGGTGGCAGTTCGTCTCCTGGGAAGAGGTCGAGCGCCAGGGCCACCGCCAGGTCCGCCCCGTGCACCGCGCCCCGCTGGTCGCCGCCGGGGAGGCGGACCGCTACCCCGACGCCTTCGCGGAGGTGCCGGTCACGCTGACCCGGGTCACCCGCCTGGAGAACGGACACGTCGTCATCTCGGGCCGCGAGCACGGCCAGCACAGCCCGTACGTGCTCCTCATGGACCCGGCCCACGCCGAACTCGGCGCGCTGATCCCGGACCGCGCCGCCCAGTACGCGGGCCACGGCCGGTGCCCGGCGTGCGAGCAGGACACCGCCCTCTATCGGGCCGGAACCCGCCTCGCGTGCGCGCGCACCACCGCCGCCGACCTCGGCGTCCCCGTCGACCACCTTCCCGCGCCCGCCGACCACGACAGCGCCGTCTGGTGGCGCGTCGGCGACTCCGCCCGCCGCACCTTCGAGCTGCCGGACCACGGACACGCCGAGACCGGCCGCATCATCGAGACGACCACCGACATCACCGATCGCACCCGGCAGGCCCGCGTCGACTACGGCGGGCGCTGGGCAATCTCCAGCGCGGTCAGCGCCCTGGCCCCCCTCGCCCAGGAGGCCGGGCACCTGCGCCACCTCGGAACCGACACCGCCGGAACGCCGCTCCTGGCCCGGCCCCGGCCGGTAGCGCCCCTGTGCGACCCGCTCCCCGCCGGAGCGGACGAGGCGGACGCCGTTGCAGTCCCGGCGCACGTCGTACGCGAAGGCGATCTGATCCTGGCCGACTTCCGCCAGGCAGAGGACGGAGCCGAAGGGGCCCGCGAGGCCGACCACTTCGCCATCGCCTACTCCGCCCACCCTGTGAAGCCCTGCGGGGAGTGCCAGGAATGCCGCGCCGCCGCAGGCGCCGCCGACCGCGCCCTCCGGTACGTCGTCCTGTCCACCGACGAGGACGGGTGCGACACCTGGTTCCGCAACGAGCCGGTACTGATCATCTCCGCCGCGAACCTCTCACGCTGACCCCATTCACGGGGGTCAAGCCCGCAAGGCTCCCCGCCGCAGCCGGGAGCCTTGCGGGCGGGCGAACGCACGTCGACACGCCGCGCGAGCCCGCAGCCGTCCGCCGGGTGCGAGCTCGCGCGGGCGGACGAAAAGCGGCCGGCAAGGAGGGTGGGCGGCCCGGCCCGGAGAGCACGCGCGGGCCGAAGAAACCCGGAAAAACCCTGGTCAGAAGCCCTTTCACGCTTCCCGATACGGGTCATGACTGGTATAGTTGTTCTTGTTGGGAGGGGATGGCACCCCGACCAGCACCACTCGAAACCCGAACCGAGGAGAACGCCGTGAACCCCGATCTCCGGCACCTGGCCCCGCTCACCGACACCCTGACCGCGCTGCTGCGCGAGCACGGCCACACACCCCTCGCCAAGGGAACCGGCTACACCCTCCGCGCCACCTGGGACCAGACCGCGCTGGTGCTCATCTACTGGTGCGAGCCCGAGAACGCCCATGACCATCTCGTGGGCGGCCATGTCCACCGCCGGGGGCGGTTCCTGAAGGAATGCGTCGAGATCATCAGGGGTGCCGGTCACCAGGTCACCCGGCACCCCACTGTGAACGAGGCCGGACGGGCACCCGTGGAGTCCGCGATCATCTTCCCCCCGGCCGAGCCGGAGCCGGAACCGCTTGACCCCTCCGTCTGCCGGTGCGACCCGGCCCGGCCGTGCGAGCGAGCCGCCCGCCTGGCCGTCGCGGCCACTCGACTCAGCAACGCCGTGCAGTCCGCCACCGACCAGCTTCTTGACGCGCTGCACGAGGCCGCCGTCGAACCCGTCGACCACGCGCCGTGGGGCCCCGAAGGCGCGGCGGCCCTCCTCGACCACTCGTACGGCATCCTCGCCGGCCTCTCTCCACTTCCCGACACCGACGACGCCCAGCAGGAATGCCGGGACTGCGACGCACCAGCCTGCCGTGCCGCCAACGGCATGGCCCGCACAGCGGTCGCCAGGGCGGCCCACCTTGCGGACGTGCGCCGCGCCACGCTGGCCGCGACCCGCACCATCCTGGACCGCGCCTACCTCGCCCTCACCCCCGGAGATCGATGGCACGGAACCCTGCGCAGCACCGCTGAAGAACTGCACCGGGTGTACGTCACCGCCGCGGCCGCCTGTGCCGCGCCCAAGGATCAGGTGCACGGCCGGTACCGACGCTCAGCCCGCCGCCGCACCACCGGCCTGCCGGTCTACCTCCGCCGAGGCGGCAGCCGGTACTGGTTCGTGCGCTGGAGCCGAGCCATCTGGCACTGATCCCCGCCCCCTCGGCGGGGCGAGCGCGGACACCTGGGCCGTGGTCGTCCCGCCGGGCATCTCCGGCGCGGTGGGGGCGACGGCCGCGCCGTGGCGGCCCGGCCCGCCGCGCACCGCCCCGGGTGGCCGGCTCCGGCGGGCGACGGCTGCGCCGTAGTGGCCGGCGTGGCCGCGCACCGCCGCCGCTCCCGGACCCGGCGCCGCCGGCCCCCCGCCGTGTCCGGCCGTCGGGACGGACGGGGAGCGGCAGCGGTGGGCGGTTTACGTGGCGGGCCGTCCGCCGGGTGCGGGTCTGCGCGGGCGGGCGAAAAGCGGCTGGCAAGGAGGGTGGGCGGCCCGGCCCGGAGAGCACGCGCGGGCCGAAGAAAACCCTGGTCAGAAGCCCTTTCACGCTTCCCGATACGGGTTCTGACTGGTATAGTTGTTCTTGTTGGAAGGGGATGGCACCCCGACCAGCGAACCACTCGAAACCCGAACCACGGAGGTTCTGTTGTCCCCCACCGATCACCCCCAGAAGCACGCGGCCCGGCCGAGCCTGCACTTCCCCAGTACGGCCGCAGCCATCCGGGCGGCGATCCGCCCGCACCGTGACGCCCTGGCGGCCGAGCTGGACGCCGACCCCCATACCCCCGCTCTCACCCCCGAGGAGGCGGCGGAGGAAGAGGCGCTGATCGCTCGCATCGAAGCCGGGGAAGGGGCGCCCGAGGTGTTCGTGCGCTGCTTCTCCGACAAGGGCACGGGGTGGATGAAGACCGCGACCGTCACGGCCGGAATCCGCATTGACGACTACCTGTTCGAGGCGGCGAACCCGGTCCACTTCGGCCCGGTGCGCTGCCGTCCCACCGAGAAGCCGCACCAGACCATCAAGCGGCACATCTGGCGCGTCAGCCGGTCCCGCTCGATGTTGGTCGTCGAGCCGGATGTCTCCGTGGTCTGGTACGACGACCCCCGGCCCTGACGGCCCGGAGCCGCAGAGGGGCGGGTGCCGTCACGGCGGTGCCCGCCCCTTCGGCGTGCCCCGTCGCGGCGGCGCGCCGGTAGCCCGGAAGGGATGCAGTCCGTCGCGCCCCGGGCAGGCCCCGCCGCGCCGCGGGCGACGGCCGCGCCGACGTGGCCGGCGTGGCCGCGCGGCGCCGTCGTGCGGTGCCGGTGGCCGGTCCTGATGCAGGGCTGCGGGCCGGTGCGGGGGAGCGGGCGGTTTACGTGGCGGGCCGTCCGCCGGGTGCGGGTCCGCGCGGGCGGGCGAAAAGCGGCTGGCAAGGAGGGTGGGCGGCCCGGCCCGGAGAGCACGCGCGGGCCGAAGAAACCCGGAAAAACCCTGGTCAGAAGCCCTTCCACGCTTCCTCATACGGTCTCTGACTGGTATAGTTGTCTTTGTTGGAAGGGGATGGCACCTCGACCAGCACCACTCGAAACCCGAACCGAGGAGAACGCCGTGCCCGTCATCGACGCCACGTTCTACCCGCTGATCGTCACCGAGCGCCCGACGGAGCTGTTCCGCCAGCCTCCGGCCGGAACCGACATGGGCGCGGCGCGGCTGTGCCCCATCACCGAGGTTCGTCCCGGCGACTGGGTGCTCGGGGAGTTCGAGCGCCCCATGAACCCGGATCGGCTCGACACCCTCATGCAGTCGGTCGCCTGCTTCCCGGCGCTCCCCGCAACGCTGAACGGCTACGTCGCCCTCGACGGCCAGTCGCCGGTGTGGGACAACGACGAGACGGCGCTGATCATCCCGCGCGAGTACATCCCCGGAGAGACCTACGCCGACCGGTCGGGCGGCTACCGCGTCGGCGACCGGGTGGAACGCACGTTCATCTACGACCCGATCCACGACGACGCCCGCGACACGGTGGGCAAGGCCCGCCCCGTGATCCAGCGAGGAACCGTCACCGACGTGGACGACGGCGCACTTTCCATCGCCTGGTCCGGCTACTGGGCCAACGGCCACAAGGAAGAACAGGCCATGAGGCTGGCCAACCCCGAGGACATCGCCCGGGAGCGCGCCGTCTTCGGCTTCGCCGTCGGTGACACCGTGACGGTCGAGGGCAGCTACGCCACCGGGGTCGTCCTGGAGCTCTACTACCACCCGTGGGCCGGTGCCCCGTGCGCACGCGTCTTCTGGCCCGGAAGCCCGTGGGACAACTACTGCTCCTACGACTTCTCCCCGACGACCCGCTACGTCCACAAGATCCCGGAGAACACCTACTCGATCACTTCCCGAGAGACCCGCACCACCACCGCGTGACGATCCACCGACTCCGCCCGGGGCGCACCAAGCCCCGGGCGGAGTCGGTCGGGTGCAGCTCCGTCGTGGCGGTGGGCGGCGGCTGCGCCGTGGGGGCGGGGCCCGTCGCGCGGGGCCGCGCGGGGCCGGCCTTGGCGGGCGGCGGTTACGCGGTG
>NZ_JBIAIE010000027.1:0-106008 GCF_042871185.1 Streptomyces sp. NPDC006012 | reverse complement strand
GGGAGACTCGCACGCCGGGTTCGGCGAGCGGCATGGAGAAACGGACCGGTGGTAACACCAGCACCGCGCTCCGTGCCGACTCAACAGACGGGCACACGTGCCCGCACAGCGCGGTGAAGCAGGAAGCCCCTGGAAGGGTCCAACGACCCAGGCCGGAATCCCTGGACTTCAGGCCAGGGAGCACGTCAAGGATTCCCCCTTTCCACATGTCGGTTCCTGAGTTCCCCCGAACCGGGAACGGGCGGCTTCCGGGTCGGGGAGGCGCGGCGTTCGCACGGCCGGCCGGGCACCGGATCACCGCCTCCCGGACGGCGGTCGCACCCGGCCGCTCCGCCGGCCGGGTCACCTCGACGCGGTCGCCGCTCAGTCCCTCGGGCACCAGGTGTGCAGCAGTCGGAAGAACGCCTCTTCGTTGCCCATGAGCCCGGCCTCGGTCATCGCCTGCTCCGCCTCGGCCAGCACGGCGGGTGGGACCAGACACGGCCGGTCACCGTCCGGTGGGCCGTCGAAGGCGGCGCGTACCGTATGGAGCAGGCGCAGGTATGCCTGAACGGCGGTGCGCTCGCGGTCGGTCAGTACGGCGGTGGACATGGTCGGCTCCCCGGGTCGGCTCTGCGGTCACGCGTCGGGACGGCGCGTACGCCGCGCGCGGTGGCGGCGTACCTCCAGCTTGCCGTCCGCCACTGACAACGCCGTCCGGGCGCACGTGGTTTCGCCCGCTCGGCGCAGCCCGCGGGCGGGCGGGAACGCGGGTTCGGCGAGGCCGGGGCGGTGGGGTGCGGCTCCGGGGCGGGGCCGCGATGCGGGCGTCCGGCGCGCGGGGCCGCGCCGGAGGGTGCCGGTCCGGTCGGCTCCGCGGGCCCCGGCACGCGGGTTCCTGCGGATACCCGTGTTCCGCCGCCGGATCACGACTCGGGGCGGTTGACGCTTTCCAGGAGCATGTCCAGCCACTCCGCGACCTTGTCCCGGTGCTGGTCGGTGGGCAGTTGCGCGGCACGCCAGGCGATGCCGCGCACGCCGTGGTCCTGCAGCAGCCGCTCCAGCGGGTCCACGGCGGCCGCGGCCGCCGCCCGTTCGCGGCCGGCCAGCTTCTGCAGCAGCTCCTGCTCGGTGTTCTGGAGCGCGCCCGCGACGGCCTCGGCGTCCTCCGCGGTGAGAAATCCGGCGTGCACGCGGAAGAAGCGCTGCAAGGCGTCGCAGTGCTCCATGGTGGGCCGCCGGTCGCCGTTGATGAGGGCGCCGGCCTGCTGCCGGGACATGCCCGCGCCGTCGGCGATCTCCTGCTGGGTGTACTTGCGTCCGTTGGGCTTGAGCCGGGTGCGGCGCAGCAGGTCCAGGCGTTGCAGGAACCTGGCCTGGACGTCGGGCTCGCCCGCGGGGCGGCCGCTCAGCAGGGCCCCGACGACGGGTTCGGGGACGCCGCAGGCGACGGAGAGCCGCCCGACGTCGAAGACTTCGGGATGCGGCACGCCGAGCCGGTCGGCGAGCGCGGTGACGCGTGCGACGACGGCCGGCAGCTGGGCGGTCGCCGTGGCGCCCGGATCCTCGTAGCCATCCGTCACGGACAGAACTCCTCGGTCTCTCAGGGGATGCGGTGGCTTGCCACCAGGGGCTGCCGTGAACTTCCCGGAGAGTAGCCCCTGCCCGGAACCCGCATCCAGGTCTCGCCACAACTGTGGCCAATTTCAGCCGTCAACGAGGTTGAAATGCCACGATAGTTGACATGGACCTTGTCTGGCAGCAGGATCACAACGCCGCGTGAAGGCCGCAGAGGCAAGAGGGGTGACCTCCCGATGGCATATCAGGCAGATGAGCGGCGGCCGGCGCCGCGGCCGGTTCCCGGGGACCGTGAGGTCCAGGCGTACCTCCAGGACTACGCGCTGCTTCTGGACGCGGTCGCGTTCCCGTCGCTCGTCGTCGATCACCGCTGGGACGTGGTGCTGGCGAACAGCGCCTTCGAGACACTTTTCCGCGGCGTCGGATCGCACCCCACGGCCATGCCCGGTGACAACTTCCTCCGCTTCGTCCTGTTCCACCCCGACGCCGGCACGGTGCTCGGGGAGCACGAGTCGAGCTGGGCCCTGCCGATGCTGGCCCGCTTCAAGGCCGCCCTGGAGCGGTGCGCCCACGACCACGGACTACAGGCGATCCGCCGGGAGATCGCCCAGGACCCGATCATGGAGGCCGCCTTCCGGCACGGGCTGCCGCACTGGATCCGCGCGGTCGGCGAGGCCGCCGCCGAACACGACGGCGCCGTCCGTCCGCTGCTGCACCCGGACCCGCGCTGGGGTGCCACCGACTGCCGACTCGTCGACGACACCCCGAAGACCCTCCGGGACCTGGGCCACACCTGCATCACCCTCGTCCTGCGCGACCCACGCCGCCCGGCCGCCACCGCCCGCCGTCCGCGCCGCCCCCGGGGTACGGCCGCCCATCTGACCGTCGTACCCGCACCGGAGCCCTGACCCGGCACCGCCGGCGTTCAGGTCGCCGACGGCGCCGGGCGGGTCCACCTGGCCGGAGGCAGTGTGTGCCCCAGCAGATAATGCAAGTATCTTGCGTATCTTGCGCTATTCTTGCGCTCATGACGCGACGACTTGCGGAAGTGGCGAAGAAGGTCGGGGTCAGCGAGGCCACGGTCAGCCGGGTGCTCAACGGCAAGCCCGGAGTCTCCGAAGCCACCCGGCAGGCGGTGCTGTCCGCCCTCGACGTCCTCGGCTACGAACGGCCCACCCAGCTGCGCGGGGAGCGCGCCCGACTGGTCGGCCTGGTCCTGCCCGAACTGCAGAACCCCATCTTCCCGGCCTTCGCCGAGGTCATCGGCGGTGCGCTGGCCCAGCTCGGGCTCACCTCGGTGCTGTGCACCCAGACCAAGGGCGGCGTCTCCGAGGCGGACTACGTCGAACTGCTCCTGCAGCAACAGGTCTCCGGAGTCGTCTTCGCCGGCGGTCTGTACGCGCAGGCCGAGGCCCCGCACGACCACTACCGGCAGCTCGCCGACCGCAACATCCCGGTGGTGCTGGTCAACGCGGCCATAGCGGACCTCGGTTTCCCCGCGGTGTCCTGCGACGACGCGGTCGCCGTGGAGCAGGCGTGGCGCCACCTCGCCTCCCTCGGGCACGAGCGGATCGGCCTGGTCCTCGGTCCCGGCGACCACATGCCGTCGGCGCGGAAACTGGCCGCGGCCCGCGCCGTGGCGGCTGAGCTGCCGGACGAGCACGTGGCCCGGGCGATCTTCTCGATCGAGGGCGGGCACGCGGCGGGCGCCAAGCTCATCGACCGCGGGGTCACCGGCTTCATCTGTGCCAGCGACCCGCTCGCGCTGGGCGTCGTACGGGCCGCCCGGCGCAAGGGCCTCGACGTGCCCACGCAGGTCTCGGTCGTCGGCTACGACGACTCCGCGCTGATGAACTGCACCGAGCCGCCGCTCACCACCGTCCGTCAGCCCATCGAGTCGATGGGCAAGGCCGCGGTCGAACTGCTCAACGCTCAGATCGGCGGGACCGCCGTGCCCGCCGACGAGTTGCTGTTCGAGCCCGAGTTGGTGGTCCGCGGCTCCACCGCGCAAGCGCCACGTGACTGAGATGCAGTAGATACCATTCCGCTGTCAAATAATTACAGATTCTGCGCGACATCTTGCGAACCTCTGGTCTCGATGCTTGAGTGTGCGGCACCCACAGCTCCTGTCCAGAGGGGTCCACCGATGTCAAGCACCGGGTTCCGCCGTACCTTCGTCGCGATCGGCGTCTGTTCCTCCCTGGCCCTCGTCGCCACGGCCTGCGGGTCGTCCGGCGACGAGTCGGCCGACGGCAAGACTCGCATCACCGTCAACTGCGAGCCGCCCAAGAGCGCCAAGGTAGACCGGACGTTCTTCGAGGAGGACATCGCCTCCTTCGAGAAGCAGAACCCGGACATCGACGTCGTCGCGCACGACGCCTTCCCCTGCCAGGACCCGAAGACGTTCGACGCCAAACTCGCCGGCGGGCAGATGGAGGACGTCTTCTACACCTACTTCACCGACGTCAAGCACGTCGTGGACATCAACCAGGCCGCGGATCTCTCGCCGTACGTCAAGGAGCTGAAGAGTTACGAGACCATCCAGCAGCAGCTGCGCGACATCTACACCGTCGACGGGAAGATCTACGGCATCCCGCGCACCGGCTACTCGATGGGCCTGATCTACAACCGCAAACTCTTCGAGAAGGCGGGCCTCGACCCCGACAAGCCGCCGGCCACCTGGGAGGAGGTCCGCGCCGACGCCAAGAAGATCGCCGCGCTCGGCGGCGGGACCGTCGGCTACGCCGACTACAGCGCCCAGAACCAGGGCGGCTGGCACTTCACCGCCGAGCTGTACTCGCAGGGCGGCGACGTCGTCAGCGAAGACGGCAAGAAGGCATCCGTCGACACCCCCGAGGGCCACGCCGTCCTGCAGAACCTGCGCGACATGCGCTGGACCGACAACTCCATGGGCACCAAGCAACTGCTCATCCTCAACGACGTGCAGCAGATGATGGGCTCCGGCAAGCTCGGCATGTACCTCTCCGCCCCCGACAACATTCCGATCCTCGTCAAGGAGAAGGGCGGCAACTACGACGACCTGGCGATCGCGCCGATGCCCGGCGGCCAGGCCACCCTCGTCGGCGGCGACGGATACATGTTCAACAAGAAGGACACGCCCGAGCAGATCCGGGCCGGCCTCAAGTGGCTCGACCACATGTTCCTCACCCCGGGCTCCGGCTTCCTCGGCGACTATGCCCGTGCCAAGAAGAACGACGCCCCGGTCGGCCTGCCGGAGCCGCGCCTGTTCGCCGGCGCCGCCGACGCCAAGGACCAGCAGATCAAGAAGGCCAACGCCAACGTCCCGGTGGCGAACTACCAGTCCTTCCTGGACGGCAACCAGCAGCTCCAGATGAAGATCGAGCCGCCCAACGCCCAGCAGATCTACTCCGTCCTCGACGGAGTCGTCTCCGCCGTCCTCACCAAGAAGGACGCGGACATCGACCAGCTCCTCAAGGATGCCTCCGGCAAGATCGACAGCATCCTGGCCCGGAGCTGACGGCGATGACGAAGACGGCCGCGCGGCGAGACACCCCAGTGATCGCCGTACGCCCCGTTCCGGCGCCGCCCCCGGTAGGGGGCCGGGGGCGGCGCCGCCTCCTCGACCAGCTCCACGCCTACGGATTCCTTCTCGGCGGCCTCGTCTGCTTCGCCCTGTTCTCCTGGTACCCGGCGATCCGCGCCGTCGTGATCGCCTTCCAGAAGTACACGCCGGGCGCACCGCCCGAGTGGGTCGGCACCGCCAACTTCACCCGGGTCTGGCACGACCCGGAGTTCGCGGCGGCCTGGCGCAACACGCTCACCTTCACGCTGCTGGCCCTTCTCATCGGCTTCGCCATCCCCTTCGTGCTCGCCCTGGTCCTCAACGAACTGCGGCACGCCAAGGCGTTCTTCCGGATCGTGGTCTACCTGCCGGTGATGATCCCGCCGGTGGTCAGCGCCCTGCTGTGGAAGTGGTTCTACGACCCGGGGGCCGGCCTCGCCAACGAGGCGCTGCGCTTTCTGCACCTGCCCACCTCGAACTGGTCCAACGGCGCCGACACCGCCCTGGTCTCCCTGGTGATCGTGGCGACCTGGGCGAACCTGGGCGGCACCGTCCTGATCTACCTCGCCGCCCTCCAGTCCATCCCCGGCGAACTGTACGAGGCGGCCGAGCTGGACGGCGCGAACCTCCTGCAACGCGTGCGGCACGTGACGGTCCCGCAGACCAGGTTCGTCATCCTGATGCTGATGCTCCTCCAGATCATCGCCACCATGCAGGTGTTCACGGAGCCGTTCGTCATCACGGGCGGCGGCCCGGAGAACGCCACGGTCACCGTCCTCTACCTGATCTACAAGTACGCCTTCCTCTACAACGACTTCGGCGGGGCCTGCGCGCTCAGTGTGCTGCTCCTGGTGCTGCTCGGCGCGTTCTCCGCCGTCTACCTGCGGCTCACCCGCTCCGAGGGGGACGCATGAGCACCCGGACCCTGGTCTCCCCGGCGGTGCTGGCCCGCCCGCGCGGCAAGGCCGTCTACTGGGCCGTGTTCACCGGCGTCGTCCTGCTGTTCGCGCTTGCCTTCCTCTTCCCCGTCTACTGGATGGTGACCGGCGCGACGAAGTCGCCGGACGAGGTCGCGCAGACCCCGCCCACCCTGATCCCGAAGGCGTGGCACACCGACGGCTTCACCGACGCCTGGGATCTCATGCAACTGCCGCAGCACCTGTGGAACACGGTGGTCCAGGCCGCCGGCGCCTGGGTGTTCCAGCTGGTGTTCTGCACGGCCGCCGCCTACGCGCTGTCCAAGCTGAGACCCGCCTTCGGCAAGGTGGTCCTCGGCGGCATCCTGGCCACCCTGATGGTCCCGGCCCAGGCCCTGGTCGTACCGAAGTACCTCACGGTCGCCGATCTGCCGCTGATCCACACGAGCCTGCTCAACGACCCCCTCGCGATCTGGCTGCCGGCCGTCGCCAACGCCTTCAACCTCTACCTCCTCAAGCGGTTCTTCGACCAGCTCCCGCGCGACGTACTGGAGGCCGCCGAGATCGACGGCGCCGGAAAGCTGCGCGTCCTGTGGTCGATCGTGCTGCCCATGTCCCGGCCGGTCCTCGGCGTGGTCTCGATCTTCGCGCTGGTCGCCGTGTGGCAGGACTTCCTGTGGCCGCTGATGGTCTTCTCCGACACCGACAAGCAGCCGATCAGCGTGGCCCTGGTCCAGCTGTCGCAGAACATCCAGCTGACCGTGCTCGTCGCCGCCATGGTCATCGCCAGCATCCCGATGGTCGCCCTGTTCCTCGTCTTCCAGCGGCACATCATCGCCGGAATCAGCGCGGGCAGCACCAAGGGCTGACACGGCCTCCCCTCGACAGAAAGGCACGCACAGTGGGACAGCCCACCCATGCCCACAACCGGACCGACTGGTGGCGCTCCGCCGTCATCTACCAGGTCTACGTGCGCAGTTTCGCGGACGGCGACGGGGACGGCACCGGTGACCTCGCGGGAGTCCGCGCCAGGCTCCCGTACCTCGCCGAACTCGGCGTGGACGCACTGTGGTTCACGCCGTGGTACGTGTCGCCGCTGAAGGACGGCGGCTACGACGTCGCCGACTACCGGGCCATCCATCCGGCCTTCGGCACCCTCGCCGAGGCGGAGAAGCTCATCGCGGAGGCCCGGGAACTGGGCATCCGCACCATCGTCGACGTCGTACCCAACCACGTCTCCGACCAGCACCCGTGGTTCACCGCCGCGCTCGCCGCGTCCCCGGGCAGCCCCGAGCGCGAGCTGTTCCACTTCCGGCCCGGGCGCGGCGAGCACGGTGAACTGCCGCCCAACGACTGGCCGTCCCAGTTCGTCGGCTCCACCGAACCGGTGTGGACCCGGCTGCCGGACGGCGACTGGTACCTGCACCTGTTCACCCCCGAGCAGCCCGACCTCAACTGGGCCCACCCGGCGGTCCGCCAGGAGCACGAGGACATCCTGCGCTTCTGGTTCGAGCGGGGGGTGGCGGGCGTCCGCATCGACTCGGCCGCCCTGCTCGCCAAGGACCCCGCCCTGCCGGACTTCGTCGCGGGACAGGACCCGAACCCCTTCGTCGACCGCGACGAACTCCACGACATCTACCGCTCCTGGCGGTCCGTGGCCGACGACTACGACGGCGTCTTCGTCGGCGAGGTGTGGCTGCCCGACCCCGAGCGGTTCGCCCGCTACCTGCGTCCCGACGAACTGCACACGGCCTTCAACTTCTCCTTCCTGTCCTGTCCCTGGGAGGCGCCCCGGCTGCGCAACTCGATCGACACGACCCTCGCCGAGCACGCCCCGGTGGGTGCCCCCGCGACCTGGGTGCTGTGCAACCACGACGTGACCCGCACGGTCACCCGCTACGGCCGCACGGACACCGGCTTCGACTTCGCCGCCAAGACCTTCGGCACCCCGGCCGACCTGGCCCTGGGCACCCGGCGGGCGCGGGCCGCCGCGCTGCTGTCGCTGGCCCTGCCCGGCGCCGTCTACGTCTACCAGGGCGAGGAACTCGGCCTGCCCGAGGCCGACATCCCGCTGGACCGCATCGAGGACCCGATGTACTTCCGCTCCGGCGGCACCGACCCGGGCCGCGACGGCTGCCGGGTTCCGCTGCCCTGGACGGCCGAGGCGCCGTACGCGGGCTTCGGCTCGGGTGAGCAGCCGTGGCTGCCGCAGCCGGCCGGCTGGACGGAGTACGCGGCCGACCGGCAGCAGCGGGATCCCGCCTCGATGCTCGCCCTCTACCACACGGCGATCCGGCTGCGTCCCGTCTTCGGGGACGATCCGCTCGGCTGGCTGCCCGCCCCCGAAGGAGTGCTTGCCTTCACCCGCGCGCCGGGCACCAGCTGTGTGGTGAACCTCGGTGCGGACCCCGCCGAGCTGCCCGCGCACAGCGAACTCCTGCTCACCAGTGGCCCCCTGGACGAGTCGGGCCGGCTGCCGCAGGACACGGCGGCCTGGCTGCGCGCCTGAGCCGCCTCCCCACCCCCGCACCCGGCGGCCCGGCCCCGCGGCCGAGCCGCCACCGCACCTCCGCTATCCCGCACCCCACGAAGGGATCAGCACATGCACAGCAGCACCCGCAAGACGGTCGGGCGCATGCCGGCCATCGGCGCGGCCGTCGCCCTGGCCGCCGGAATGCTCGTCACCATCGCGCCGTCCGCGCACGCGGCGGCCGGCGCCACCCTGCCCTTCACCTCCGTCGAGGCCGAGTCGGCGACCACCACCGGCACGAAGACCGGCCCCGACTACACCCAGGGCACCCTTGCCTCCGAGGCATCCGGACGCCAGGCGGTACGGATCACCTCCGGCCAGCGCGTCGAGTTCACCGTGCCGCGCGCGGCCAACGCCGTGAACGTCTCCTACAACGTCCCGGACGGCCAGTCCGGCACACTCGACGTGTACGTCAACGGGCAGAAGCTGGCGAAGACCCTCACGGTCACCTCCAAGTACTCCTACGTCGACACCGGCTGGATCGCGGGCGCCAGGACCCACCACTTCTTCGACAACGCCCGCCTGCTGTTCGGCCAGAACGTGCAGGCCGGTGACAAGGTCGCCTTCCAGTCGAACGGCACCCAGGTCACCGTGGACGTCGCCGACTTCGAGCAGGTGGCCGCGGCGGCCGGCCAGCCCGCCGGATCCGTCTCCGTCACCTCCAAGGGCGCCGACCCCAGCGGCAACGGCGACTCCACCCAGGCTTTTCGGGACGCCATCGCCGCCGCCCAGGGAGGCGTGGTCTGGATCCCGCCGGGCGACTACCGGCTGACGTCCTCGCTCAGCGGCGTGCAGAACGTGACGCTCCAGGGCGCCGGAAACTGGTACTCCGTCCTGCACACCTCCCGCTTCATCGACCAGTCCAGCTCCACGGGCAACGTCCACATCAAGGACTTCGCGGTCCTCGGCGAGGTCACCGAACGCGTCGACTCCAGCCCCGACAACTTCGTCAACGGATCGCTCGGACCGAACAGCTCTGTGTCGGGCATGTGGATCCAGCACGTCAAGGTCGGCCTGTGGCTGATGGGCAACAATGACAACCTGGTCGTCGAGAACAACCGCATCCTCGACACCACCGCCGACGGCCTCAACCTCAACGGCAACGCCAAGGGCGTCCGCGTCCGGGGCAACTTCCTGCGCAACCAGGGTGACGACTCCCTGGCCATGTGGTCCCTGTACGCACCGGACACCGACAGCAGCTTCGAGAACAACACCATCTCGCAGCCCAACCTCGCCAACGGCATCGCCATCTACGGCGGTACGAACATCGCCGTGAAGAACAACCTGATCTCCGACACCAACGCCCTCGGCAGCGGCATCGCGATCTCCAACCAGAAGTTCGCCGACCCCTTCTCCCCGCTGGCCGGCACGATCACCGTCGACGGCAACACCCTCGTGCGCACCGGCGCCCTGAACCCCAACTGGAACCACCCCATGGGCGCGCTGCGCGTCGACGCCTACGACAGCGCGATCAACGCGACCGTCACCATCACCAACACCACCATCACCGACAGTCCCTACAGCGCCTTCGAGTTCGTCTCCGGCAGCGGCCAGGGCCACGCGGTCGGGAACGTCACCGTGGACGGCGCGACGGTGCGGGGCACCGGGACCGTCGTGGTGCAGGCCGAGGTCCAGGGCGCCGCCACCCTCCGCAACGTCACCGCCTCCGCGGTCGGCGCCGCCGGCATCTACAACTGTCCCTATCCGTCCGGTACCTTCACCCTCACCGACGGCGGCGGCAACTCCGGCTGGAACACCACCTGGCCCGACTGCTCGGCCTGGCCGCAGCCCGGCCAGGGCAACCCGGACCCCGACCCGACCACCAACCTGGCCAAGGGCCGTCCCGCCGGCGCCACCGGCTCCGTGGACGTCTACACGCCCGGCAAGGCGGTCGACGGCGACGCGAACAGCTACTGGGAGTCCACCAACAACGCCTTCCCGCAGTCCCTGACCGTCGACCTCGGCTCGGCCCAGGCGGTGCGCCGACTGGTGCTGAAGCTGCCGCCGTCCACGGCCTGGGGCGCGCGCACCCAGACCGTCACCGTGCTCGGCAGCACCGACGGCCAGAACTTCTCCACCGTGGCCGGCGCACAGGGCTACCGGTTCGACCCGGCCACCGGCAACACGGCCACCGTCGCCCTGCCGAGCGGCACCAGCCTGCGCCACCTGCGGCTGACCGTCACCGCCAACACCGGCTGGCCCGCAGGCCAGTTCAGTGAGGTGGAGGTGTACCGCACGCCGTGACCCCGGGCGGTGCCCCGCGCTTCCCGGCGGCGTCCGCCGCGGATCCAGTGTGATCCGGGCCGTGGACCCACAGCCGGCGAGCGCGGGGCCCACGCACGCGTGTACGGCGCTCCCGCGGTGCGACGATCCCGGCCACCGCCGCCGTCCGCGTTCCACGACCGCGGCTCAGCAGGGCTGGCGCCACACCCCGAGATCCAGCCTCTTGCGCATGGACGACAGCTTCAGCTCACGCGACTCGGTGCAGAACGCGCCGGTCGGCTCGGCGTACTCGACGTGGAAGACCGCCTTGCCGGCCGCGATGAACGGCCGCAGCGCGCCGCACTCGTCGTACTGCGCGCACTCCTCGTTGACCGCGAAGTCGAACCGCCCGACGAGCTGCGGGATCTGCCGGAGGTCGTTCTTCAGCCCCACCGCCAGCCCGCGTTCGTGCGCGATCTCGGCGATCATGCGGTTGTAGGCCAGCTGGTCGTCCGCGGTCAGCGGGAACCCCGTCCTGTCGGCGTACCCCTCCACGAGGTCCGGTTCCACGGCGTCGAACCCCTTGGCCCGGCACATGTCCATCCGGCGAGCCATGACCGGCCGCAGCACGTCCCGGCGCCGGACGTCCAGCCACCGCTCGCCCGCCCATCCGTTGGCGGCACCGAGCACGGACTTGGGGAAGGCGTCCTTGTCCGGGCGGAAGGTCTCCCACGCGCCGACGTTGAGGTAGCAGATGACCTTCCGGCCGGCGCGGTGCAGCCGGGCCACGTCCGCCGCGGAGTTCTCGAAACCGTCGATGTCGTAGACGGGGACGTCGACGGACGGGTCGGCCCTGCCGTCGAGCTGCCACTGCCAGGCCAGACCGGGGCGCGGCTGCCAGCGCTGCCGGCCGGCCGGCGCCGGTGTGCGCGAGGCCGGGGACCGGTTGCCCGGGGAGGCGGACGGCGTGGGCCGCTCCGTCGCGGCCGGACCGTCCGGCGCGCTGGAAGCGGGGCCGCTCCCGACGGGCTTCGCCGGTCCGCCGGCCCGGCCCCCGCCATCCGGGCCCGCACACGCGGTCAGCGCCAGGGCCGTCACCAGTGCGCACACCCACGTGACCCGTCTCATTGCTTCGCCTCCGTCAGCGCGGGCGTCAACTGCGCCCAGGGATTGGGTAGTTCACCCGTCACCGGTCCGGCGACGGCCGCGCCCCGCTCACCCGCGGTGCGGACGGCGAGGGGCACCAGCGCCTCGGGCACCCCGTACACGAGATGGCAGAACCGCTCCGGTGGATGCCGTGCCGTCCACGCCGGTCTGCTGAACGCCGACACGTAGGTCGACCAGTGGCCCTCGAAGGTGACGACGAGGTCGGCGAGCCGGGCGTACCCCGGGGCCGGGTGGACGCCGGGATTGAGGACCACCGTCGCGGCACCGAGCCTGCGCACCGACCGCACGAGGCGCCGGCAGGCGGGCAGTTCGTCCGGCGAGGCGGTCACCTGGTCGAGGAAGCAGCCGTCGGTCCCGTACCACTCGCGGTACCGGATGACGTCCGCCGTCACCTCGGCCGGCTCGCGGGTGCCGTAGTCGGTGTCGACGTAGCCGAGCAGCCGGGCACCGGCGGTCCGCAGTGCCCCGGCCGCCGCGGCGAACGCGGGGTCGGGCCTTCGGCCGGGGCCGCCCGCCGGATTGAGCACCACCGCATAGGTTCCGGCGGCCGAACCGATCAGGCGGTGCCAGGCACCGGGGTCCTCGGCCGGGTGGACGTAGAGCGGAACGAGCAAATTCACGGGATCCGGTCGCCTTCCCGCGGCGCGGTGGCCGTCCACAGCGCGGCCAGGGAGTCGTCCAGGGTGTACGACGGCCGCCAGCCGAGCGCCTCCGCGGCGGCCGTGACGTCGGAACACTGCCACGAGACCTGCGCCGACCGGGCCGAACCGCCCCCGTGCTCCTCGATCCGCCCCCGGAACCCGGCGACGCGGGCCAGCACCCGCACCAGGTCCCGCACCGGGACGGCCCGTCCGCCGCCGATGTTCAGGACGTCCGGCAGGGGCCGCGGGGCCGACACCGCGAGCGCCGCGGCCCGTGCCACGTCACGCGCGTCGACGAAGTCGCGGTACGCCGACAGGTCGCCGAGCCGCAGCACCGCCCCGGGATCGTGGCCGGCCTCCCGCAGCAGGCCGGCGACCCGGCCGGGCAGCCCGGCCGCCGGGGCGCCGGCCCCCACCGGGTTGCCCACCCGCAGCACCACCGCGTCGAGCCCCGACGTGGTGACCGCGACCGTGCCGGCGAGCTTGGTGGCGCCGTACATCGACAGCGGACGCGTGGGCGCCGACTCGGTCGCCGGGAGGTCCGGGATGCCCGGACCGTACTCGGCGGCCGAACCGAGATGCACCAGCCGGGCCGTCGGCGCGGCCTTGCGCAGCGCCGCGCAGAGCACCGCGGGACCACGGGCGTTGACCTCGGTGAGGGTCACCGCGTCACCGCCGGTCGCGCCCGCGCAGTTGACCACCGCGTCGGGCGCGGCGTCGGCCAGGATCCGGGCCAGCTCGTCCGCCTGGGCGGTGGCGAGGTCGATGCCGGACTCCGCGGCGGGGGAGCGGCCGGCGCCGAGCACCCGCACGCCCGCGAGGGCGCGCAGGTGTCCGGCGACATGGCCGCCCAGATAGCCGGTGAAGCCCAGGACGAGAATGCGCATCGGGTGGTCAGGCTCCCTTGAGCAGCAGTGACTTGCGGGTGGTGAACTCCGCGTTGGCCCGGTCGTAGTCGTCCGGGCGGCCGATGTCCAGCCAGTACCCGTCGAACTCGTAGGCGTGCGGCGGGTTCTGCGTCCTGAGCAGGTCGATGACCAGCTCGTCGAAGCCCAGCGGCAGCCCCGGCGTGTAGCCGTCGAGCGTGGATCGGGAGAGCCCGTACACGCCCATGGAGACGCGGTAGTCCATGCTCGGTTTCTCGGTGAAGGCGACGACACGGCTGTCGTCGGTGGTCAGCACCCCGAAGTCGATGTGCACCTTGCGGGCGTACGTCGCGATGGTCAGCGGCGCCCCGGATCCGCGGTGCGTGCGCAGCACTGCCGCGAAGTCGAGGTCGGTGAGGACGTCGCCGTTCATGACGAGGAACGTCTCCGGCAGCCGCTCGCGCAGGGTGAGCAGCGGGCCCATGGTCCCCAGGGGGCTGTCCTCGGTGGCGTAGTCGACGGTCATGCCCCACTGTCTGCCGTCGCCCACATAGGCGCGGATGATCTCGCCCAGATGGCCGATGGCTATGGTGCAGCTGGTGAAACCCGCCGTCGCGAGCTGGCGCAGCACGATCTCCAGGATGGCGTGCTGGTCGCCGATGGGCACGAGCGGTTTGGGCAGCGCGGTGGTGTAGGGCCGCAGCCGGACGCCCTTGCCTCCCGCCAGGATCACTGCGTGCATGGGACTCCTCCTTGGTGTCCTCGGTGTCCGTGGTGTCCTTCGTGTCCTGCGTGGACGTGCGGCCGGGTCAGATGTTGTAGATGCCGGTCTTGTAACGGGCGAGGTTCGCCGGATCGCGGAAGAACTCCACGGTGTGCGCCAGGCCCTCCTCCAGGGAGTGCGCGGGCCGCCAGCCGGTCGCCGCGGTGAGCCGGCTCGCGTCGCAGACCAGCCGCATCACCTCGGAGGCCGCGGGCCGGATGCGCGCGCCGTCCTCGCGGACGTCGAGGCCGGTGTCCATCACCTTGCCGATCAGCGCCACGAGGTCGCCGACCGAGATCTCCCCGCCGGTACCCGCGTTGAAGGTGCGGCCCACGACCTGCCCGGCGGACGCGCGGCCGACCGCGAGGAACGCCTGCGCGGTGTCCTTGACGTAGCTGAAGTCCCGGGTGGGGCGCAGGTCCCCGAGAGTGATGGTGCGTTCGCCGGCGGCCACCTGGCCGATGACGGTGGGGATGACCGCCCGCATCGACTGGCGCGGACCGAAGGTGTTGAAGGGCCGCAGCGTCACCACGGGCGTGCCGAAGCTCGCGTGGTAGCTGTCGGCCAGCCGGTCGCCGCCCGCCTTCGAAGCGGCGTACGGGGACTGGGTGTTGATCGGATGGTCCTCGGTGATCGGGACCGTCTGCGCGGTCCCGTAGGTCTCGCTGGTCGAGGTGTGCACCAGCCGGGGCGTGCCCAGGGCGCGGACCGCCTCCAGCACGTTGAGGGTGCCGGTGACATTGGTGTCCACGTAACTGTGCGGGGCGCGGTAGGAGTACGGGATCGCGATGAGCGCGGCCAGGTGGTAGGCGCAGTCGGCGCCTTCGAGGAGATCCCGGACGGAGCCGGGGTCCCGTACGTCACCGAGGACGATCTCCACCTGGTCGAGGACGTCCTGGGGCAGCGTCTCCAGCCAGCCGTAGGAGGAGAAGGAGTTGTACTGCGCCATGGCCCTCACCCGGTGTCCGGAGGCGACCAGCGCCTCCGTCAGGTGTGAGCCGATGAAGCCTTCGGCCCCGGTGACGGCGGCGAGCGGTGCGGTGGTCAACTGGTGCTTCCTTCCGGTTGTTTGTGCTTCCTTGTGGGGGGTTGGGCGGTACGTCGTCCGGACCGGGCGCGGCTCTCCCGCCCACCGCGGGCCGGACGGTCAGGCGTGCGGGGCGGGCCGTCCCAGCAGGCGCAGCGCGCCCGATGTGAGACACAGGGCGGCGACGCCGCAGCACAGCGACAGGACGCCGGCATGCGGCGGCGGGCCGAGGCGGGTGAGCGCGGCGGCCGCGCCGGCGGCCGTGAGGCACACCCCCGCCGGCAGCCACGCCACGCCGAACGCCTGGAGCAGCAGGGCCGTCCACAGGGCCGCCGCGAGCAGCAGCAGCGGGGCCGGGGCGGAGCCGGTGAGCAGGGCCGCCGGGAGGAGGGGCAGCAGATAGGCGCTCACGCACAGGGCGAGCACGCCCGCCGACCGGAGCCGGAAGGCGGCCGGGGTGGCGGTCCTGCGCAGCGCCGCCACGGACAGGCCGCGGTACCGGTACAGCAGCCACTCGGCCGGCCCCATGCTGACGGTCAGCACGATCACCGCGTACGGCTCCTCCCGGCCCGTGAGCAGCACCAGCGTCCCGGCGGCCAGACCGAACAGACCGTAGGGCAGTGAACCGAGCAGCGAGGGCCGGGCGGCTGCCGCTGTCCGGGGGCCGGCCAGGGCGGAGCGCAGGGCCCAGCCCGCCGCGGCCACGGTGCAGAGCAGGGCCAGCAGCGGCAGCCCGGCCCGCAGCAGGGGGCCCGGTTCCCACCACGGGAGCGCCGCGGCACCGGCGATCACCGGTGTGAGCGCGGCCAGCAGCAGCCGTTCCCCGCCCAGCACCAGCAGCACGCCGGCCGCCGCGAGATACGCCGACTGCGCCCCGGCGGCCGGTACGGCGGAACCGGAACCGGCGACCGGCCATGCGGTCGCCGTCGCCACCAGGGCGCCCACCGGGGCCCCCTTGAGCAGGGTGCGGCCCGCCTCCCGGCGCCCCGTGCCCATCCGCAGGAAGGCCCGGTGGCCGAGCGCCTGGCCCCAGGCCCAGGAGACGAGTCCGGCCACGACCAGGACCAGGACGGCCCGCTCGGCGTGCCACAGCGGCGCGATGAGCAGGTAGGCGAGTCCCGGCAGCGCGAACAGGGCGCCGCGCAGCGCGCACCGCACGTGGTCCGGGCGCCACGGGTCGGCCGGCGGCGGGGGTTCGGGGAAGGTGCGTGGCACCCGCTCGTACAGGGCGGCGGCGAGGGAGAAGATGTCCGGGTGGCCGTACCGCTCCTTGATGACCTCGGCGGTCAGTCCCTCCGACTCCAGGAGCGCGGCCACCTCGTAGGGGTGGACCGCCGGGCCGATGCCGTCGGCGAGTTCGGCGGCGAGCGAGTCGACGGCGGCGTGGTCCGCGCCCCAGCGCGGCCGGCGCAGCGCGAGTGTGCGGTCGTGCCGGACCCGTCTGCGGGGCACAGGGTCCTCGGACAGCCGCAGCGACAGGGTGTCCTGCTCCGCGCCGTCCGGTTCGAGGGCCATCGGTCCGCTCATCCCGCCAGGCTCCCCGTCCTCGTGACCGCCGGACGACCCGCCGGGGCGGGCGCCGGGCGGGCGTCCGGTGGGCGGATCCGGCCGAGCGCCGACAGCTCCAGATAGATGGAGCGGAAGGTGTCGACGGTCTGGCGCAGGGTGAACTGCTCGACCACCCGGAGCCGGGCCGCCTCGCCCATCCGGCGCCGGCGCTCCGGATCGGCCAGCAGGTCCAGCGCGGCGTCGGCCATCCGCGCCGGGTCGCGCGGCGGCACGACCAGGCCGGTGTCCCCGACGGCCTCGCGCACTCCGCCGACGTCCGTGGAGACGGTCGCCCGCCCGCACGACATGGCCTCGATCAGGGTGAACGGGAAGCCCTCGCTGATGCTGGAGAGCATCACGACGTTCCCGGCGGCGTAGGCGTCCTTGATGTCGTCGACCCGGCCCTCGAAGCTGACCGCGTCGCCGTGCCCCAGCTCCGCGGCCAGTGCCTGACACCGCTCCCGGTAGCTCTCCCCGCCCCGCGGTGTGCCGCCGAACAGGCGCAGCGCGGCGTCCGGGACCCGGCCGCGGACCAGGGCGAACGCACGGATGAGGGTCTCCAGGTCCTTGATCGGGTCGACCCGCCCGGCCCAGCTGAGGGTGGGCCGCTGCGGTTCCGGGCCGGCCGGCGGGAAGGCGGCCGGGTCGACGCCGTTGTACACGGTGCGGATCGACTCGGGCGCGGCGCCGCCCTGTTCCTCCCACAGCCGGTTGTACCGGTTGCCCGGGGTGATCAGCGCCGCACGGCGGTAGGTCTCCTCGGCGAGCAGCCGGAAGAACCCGAGGACGACGGCCTTCACGGGCCAGCGGTAGGGGGCGGTGCGGTAACCGAGGTAGCGCTCGCGCAGATAGACGCCGTGTTCGGTCAGCAGCAGCGGTACGCCGTGCTGTTCGAGGGCGGCGAGGCCCGGCAGCACGGCGACGCCGCCGCTGACGGCGTGGGCCACCCCGGTCCGGGGCGCCTGCGTGGCCAGCGGCCGCAGGGCGTGCTCCAGCAGGGCGGTGGCGGTGATCGCGTCGTGCAGGGTGGGGCGGGCCTCCCGCACGGCCAGGCCGGGGCGGTTCCACACCGCGGTCAGGACCCCGATCGCCAGGTCGCCGCGGAGGAACGGACTCAGCGTGCCGTCCGTCGCGGCCCGTGCCATCGCGTAGAGGGCGGTGGCGAAGCCGTCCTCGGCCCGGGGGTCGAGCAGGGCCACGAGGAACTGCTCATAGGCCGTGGTGAGCTGGTTGCGGGCGCGGCCCCGGGGCGGGCGTCCCGCGGGCGCGGGACCCCACATGGGGACGGAGACCACGCGTGTGACCTGGTGCGGCAGGTCCCATACGAGGGGTTCACGTCCGGTGCCGGTGACGGCGAGGACCTCGAAGTCGAGGTCGGGCATGCCGGTGACGAGCTGGTCGCACCAGACGCTCACCCCGCCGTGACTGTGCGGGTACGTGCCTTCGGTGAGCAGGGTGACACGCGTCGAGCCGGAGCGGCGCGCGCCGTGCTGAACGTGCATGGATGGCTCCACGGCCGAGGTGGGTGACGGTCGTACCGGGCCCGGCCGCGCAGGGTGCGGCCGGGCCCGTGGTGCGGGCCGGACTCAGTCCTCAGGGGCGTACGGCACCGGCTCGGTCACGCCGGCCGGCTCCGTGGTCAAGGGAGCGGTGGAGACGGTCGCGGAGTCGGCCGGGCGGGCGGTCGCGGCCGGGGCGGCGGCGGACGAGGGGAGGGTCAGCGCGACCGGCTGCCCCGTCGCGGTGGTCCAGCCGGAGACCTCGCCCGCGTACGCGGAGCCGAACGCGGTGCCGCCCCGCGTGGAGCCGGTGGGCAGGGTCGCGGGCACGGCCACGCCGTCGGGGGCCTGGACGGTGACCGTGTCGCCGATGCGGTACGCGCTCACCTGGCCGGCGTCGAGCGCCGCGTCCCAGGCCGCGCGCCGCTGCATCTCGGTGCCGATGTCCTTCATCCGCAGGTTCACCACGGGGGTGTTGTCGGCGAACAGCGCGTGGTAGCTGTCCAGGACGCCGTCGAGGACGGGGTAGGCGATACGGTCCTCGGTCAGGTTCGACTGGTGGATGAAGTGCGGCCTGGGGTCGTTGGAAAGCACGTGCCCGAGGGCGGTCCTGGTCTCCAGCGGCACGATGTGGTCGGCGTAGCCGGTGGCGGTGTCCAGCGGCGTGGTCAGGCAGGTGGAGGTCGCCGGGTTGTCCTCGCAGACGCCGCTGCCGCCCTGGGCGCGGCTGGTGTAGATCCAGTTGTACTCGTCGACCTGCTCGGCGGCGCGTCCCGCGTTGTAGAAGACGTTCATCGGGTAGCGGGAGACGGTGGTCGCGGGACCGACCTGACGCTGCACGGGGTCACGGGAGTTGTCGGACGCGAGCCACTTCACGCCGTTGTCCGTCAGGGCGGGCGCCAGGTTGGGGTTGTCCGCCGGCTGCTGCGGCAGGATCCGCAGGCCCGAGTGCTCGCCGGTCACCAGCTCCTGGTCGTCCAGCGGAAGTCCGACCGACCTGCCCCAGGCCCGGTTGTTCGCGATCTCGTCGGAGATCTCCGTCCGGCTGACCCACCGGGTGCTGCCGTCGGCACGGGTGGCGCACTTCCACGGCACCACGCTGACGTCCTGGACGCACCCGAGGAACGGGTGCGTGTAGGTGTGGTCGACCCAGCGGAAGCTGTCGCGTCGTGCGACGAACGCGTCGGCGAGGGCGTCGACGCCGTCGTTGTCCTCGCGCTGGTTCACACTGCCGGAGCCGTTGAACACCATGTCCAGGGTGAGGCCCTGCCGCCGTTGCCAGGCGACGGCGTACTCGACGTCGGCCGCGGTCATCCGGATCGGGTTCTCCGTGCCCTGCCCCGGCGGGCAGTCGATGTCGCCCGGCGTGCAGTTGAGGTTGCTGTCCCAGCGGTCGTCGGCCGCGAACACGTCGTCCACGTGCACCGCGAAGTAGTTGCGGGAAGCGCCGAGGTGCACCCCGCCGGTCATCCACTCCACGATGCCGCGCGCCAGCAGCCGGAACTGCTGCTGGTACTGGTTGTACACGAACGTGACGACCAGTTCGCGCCGTCCGTCGTGCCGGTACTCGCCGACCAGCGACCCCCTCGTCGACCTGCCCGGGATCGCCGCGTCGACGAAGGTGGTGAAGTCCGCGCCCGCCGCCGGCTGCGCCAGATAGGCGTAACTCTCGCCCACGGTCGGGGAGTTGTCCTCGAACGGCACGGCGCCGTCCAGATACCCGAACGGCCCGGCCGCGCCGGCGTCGGTGACCTGCGCGGTGACGCCGTCCACACTGCCGGAGTAGCCGGGGACGTTCAGACCCACCTGGGTACGCGCGTAGGTGTAGGCGTCGACCTGCGGGATCGCATACGTCTGCTCGTACGCGGCCAGCGCCGCCATCTCGCCGGAACCGGCCGCGAACGGGTTGTCGCTCGGCAGGACGACGGCCTGGAACCTGGCCCGCGGGCGGCCGTCCACCACGTCCGCCAGGAATCCGGCGTCGATCACGGGTCTCGCGGGGTCGTGAAGGTCGATCTCGGTGTACGGCGTTCCCGCGTTGTCGAGTTCGGCCGCGATGGCGTCGGTGGACGGTCCCCCGTCGCTCACCACGAGGACCCGCAGATCGACGCGGGGTGTGTCCGGGCCGGCCTGGGCCGTGGTGGCCGGCAAGGCGAATAAGACGATGAGGGCGCTTGCAAGCAGCGCCGTAGTGCGTATGTTCCGCTTCATGCGGTGAAGTCCCCTCCCCGGGAGGGGGTGGCCCACGCTCACGCCTGGAGCGGACGCACCCCCGCACGCGACGCCGTGCCCCCCTCAGACGCCGGTCGTCGCGCTGTCGTCGCATCATATGGTGATGGTCCTGTGTAGCTTTTGTGGTCATGTTGCGAAACGTGACGGAAAAGCGAGGCGCGGAGTCGGGTCCGCGACCGTGCGGACGGCCGCGGTCGGGCGGGGTGTGCGGCCGCTCGACGGCTCCGTGCGCAGGTCGGGGGGTGGCAGCCGGTCGGATCGCGGGCCGTCCGCCGGGTTCGGAACGGGTTTTTCCGGACGGCGTACGTCATTCCGTTCTCGTCCGGATTTGGCTCACCCCGTGCCCCCGGGACGCGAGAGCGGCCGGCCCGCGGGGGCCGGCCGCCGGGTGACGGACCGTCAGACGCAGAGCACCCGGGTCTCGGGCGTGTAGGTCGGCCCGCCGCTGAGGTTCGTGCTGTCGCTGAACTCGATGTAGGAGTACGAGTAGAAGCCGATGTTGCCGTTGCAGCCGGAGTCGGCCGCGACCTCCAGGGTCAGGGTGACGGTCCGGCTCTGACCGGGCGGGATGGTGGCGCCGTAGTTGGTGCCGAGGTTGGCGGGCCCGGTGCCGGAACACGGGACGGCGCCGTCGGCGGTGGCCAGACTGCAGCCGGTGAAGCTGTACTTGAGGTCGGGGCGCTGGGTCGTCAGCCACGTCGGGTCGATGGTCTGGTACACGAACCAGATGTCGTAGGTGTGGTTGTTGGTGATGGTCATCGACAGGTTCACCTTGCCGCCGGGTGTCGTGGTGGCGGTGTCGGTGGTGAAGGCGAGGTCGGCCTTGGCGGCCGGGGCGGCGCTCGCGGCGGGTGTCAGGCCGAACAGGGCGAGGGCGAGGGCGAGGACGGCGGTGAGGCCGAGGCGCCTCAGCAGTGTGGATCGCATGGCCCGGGAGGCTAGGCAGACGACGCCCGCCGCGTCTGCCCCGTTCGGTGCCCCGGGAACGCCGGTCGGCTGAAAGTGTGCGTCTTGTGAAGAAGATGTGAGTGGGTCGTCACATGACGCCCCGGCCGCCATCGCCGCACGACACCGCCGGTGTACGGGGTCCGGCCGACCTGTCGTACCGTCCCGGGCGGCGCGGCACGGCGTCCCGACGCGATTGGCGAATGCCCGCCGTCGTCCCGCCGGACGACGGACGTCCGGCCCACCCCGCGTACGGACATCTTTCACATGGACGCCACCGGACCCTTCCCTCAGGTTCGGTGCGCTTGGAACACTCGCTGGGCGCATATGCCGTCACGTTCCGGCCGTCCGTACCTCAGGATGAAAGGCTGTCTCTCCATGCCCGAAGTCAATCGGCGCCGATTCCTCCAACTCGCCGGCGCCACCACGGCCTTCACCGCCCTGTCCGGCAGCATCGAGCGTGCTGCCGCGCTGCCCGCGAACCACCGCACGGGCTCGGTCGAGGACGTGGAGCACATCGTCGTCCTCATGCAGGAGAACCGGTCCTTCGACCACTACTTCGGCACGCTCAGGGGCGTCCGCGGCTTCGGCGATCCGCGCCCGGTGGCACGACCCGACGGCAAGCCGGTCTGGTACCAGTCGGACGGCAAGAAGGACCTGCTGCCCTTCCACCCCGACGCCGACGACCTGGGACTCGCCTTCATCCAGGACCTGCCGCACGGCTGGAACGACACGCACGCCGCCTTCGACGGCGGCAAGTACGACAAGTGGGTCCCCGCCAAGGGCGCCACGACCATGGCGTACCTGACCCGGGACGACATCCCCTTCCACTACGCGCTCGCGGACGCCTTCACCGTCTGCGACGCCTACCACTGCTCGTTCATGGGCTCGACCGACCCGAACCGCTACTACATGTGGACGGGGTACACGGGTAACGACGGCCAGGGCGGCGGCCCCGTCCTCGGCAACGACGAGGCGGGCTACTCCTGGACGACGTACCCCGAGCGGCTGGAGCAGGCGGGCGTCTCCTGGAAGATCTACCAGGACGTCGGCAACGGCCTCGACGCGGGCGGCTCCTGGGGCTGGATACCGGACGCCTACCGCGGCAACTACGGCGACAACTCGCTCCTCTACTTCAAGCAGTACCAGAACGCGAAGCCCGGCGACCCGCTGTACGACAAGGCCCGTACCGGCACCGACGCCCGCACCGGCGAGGGCTTCTTCGACCGGCTGAAGGCCGACGTCAAGGGCGGCAGGCTGCCGCAGGTCTCCTGGATCGTCGCCCCCGAGGCGTTCACCGAGCACCCCAACTGGCCCGCGAACTACGGTGCCTGGTACGTCTCCCAGGTCCTTGACGCGCTCACCGCGAACCCCGAGGTGTGGTCGAAGACCGCCCTGTTCGTCACCTACGACGAGAACGACGGTTTCTTCGACCACCTGGTCCCGCCGTTCCCGCCGTCCTCCGCCGCGCAGGGCAAGTCGACGGTCGACGCCGGCCTGGACCTGCTCAAGGGTCGCGCCGGCTACTCCGACGGCGCCTACGGGCTGGGCCAGCGGGTGCCGATGCTGGTCGTCTCCCCGTGGAGCAAGGGCGGTTTCGTCTGCTCCGAGACGCTCGACCACACCTCGATCATCCGGTTCATGGAGCGCCGCTTCGGCGTGCACGAGCCGAACATCTCGCCGTGGCGGCGCGCGGTCTGCGGTGACCTGACCGCCGCGTTCGACTTCTCCCGCAAGGACACCGAGCCGGTCACGCTCCCGGCCACCGACGGCTACCAGCCGCCCGACAAGGACCGGCACCCCGACTACGTGCCGACCCCGCCCGCCAACCCCGCCCTGCCCCGGCAGGAGCGCGGCGGGCGGCCCACCCGCCCGCTCGGCTACGCCCCGCTGGTGGACGGTTCGGCCGACCCGGCGGCCGGCACGTTCACGCTCACCTTCGCCTCCGGCGCACAGACCGGCGCCGCCTTCCTCATCACCTCGGGCAGCCGCACCGACGGACCCTGGACCTACACCACCGAGGCGGGCAAGTCCGTCGCCGACACCTGGAACTCGGCGTACTCGAAGGGCTCGTACGACCTGACCGTGCACGGCCCGAACGGCTTCCTGCGCGTCTTCAAGGGCCCCGGCAAGACGGCCGGACCGGAGGTCACCGCGCGGCACTCCGGCGAGAACGTCCAGCTCACCTTCACCAACAAGGGCTCCGGCACGGTACGGCTGAAGATCGTCGACGGGTACGGCGGCAAGCCGGTGACGGTGCCGGTGCGCGCCGGTGCCACCGTCCGGCACACCGTGGACCTCGCCATGAGCCGGCGCTGGTACGACCTGACCGTGACGTCGGAGGCCGACCCCGGCTTCGTGCGCGGATTCGCCGGACACGTCGAGAACGGGCAGGCGGGGGTCAGCGACCCGGCGATCGCCACGGTCTGAGGCCCGCCCCGGCCCGACCCGCCGGCCGGCGGGCCCGGCGGGCGGTCACCCGGCGCGACGCCGACGGCGGCCGGTGGACGCGGCATCCCTCCGCGCCCGTCGGCCGCCGCGTGCGTGCCGCCCCGGCCGGCCCGGTACCCCCGAGGACCCGGGCTCGGCCAGAGCGAAGTCCAGAGCGAAGTTCAAAGCGAAGTGAGATGCCCCGGATCCGGCCGCCGTGGCGCCTGCGCCGGTGCGGCGGGGTTGGTGTGCGGCTTCAGGGCAGGCGCTGCTTCGGCGGGCGAGATGCGTGACTTCAGGGCAGGCGTCGGCGTTCCGGGGGCAGCGCGTGGCTCCAGAGCGGGCGTCGGCCTGGCGAGGGCGCTGCGTGGCTCCAGGGCAGGTTTCGGTTCTGTGGGAGCGGTGCGTGGCTTCCGGGCGTCGGCCGGTGCTGCGGGAGCGATGCCCGGCTCCAGAACGCGCGCCGGCGCTGTGAGAGCGATGCGTGACTCCAGGGCGGGCATCGCCGCCGTCGGGCCGGCCCCGGCGGGCCGGGGGGCGGGGCGCGGCACCCGGGTGAGCAGCACCACGCCCCAGGAAGCGGCAGCCGCCCCGGCGAGCGCCAGCAGTACGCCCTCGGCGCCGCCCTGGAGGCCCTGCCCGAGCAGGGTGAGCCCGAGCACCGAGGCCGCCACCGGATTGGTCAGGGTCACCAGGGCGAGCGGGGCGCCCAGGCCGTCGCGGTAGGCGGTCTGGGAGAGCAGCAGCCCGCCACTGGCGAACGCCGCGACCAGCAGCGCGACCACGATCACCGTCGGGCTCAGCGCGGGCCCGGTGCGGTCCGTCGCGGCCACCGTCACCGTCTGGGTGAGCGCCGACGCCACGCCCGAGGCGAAGCCGGACGCCGTCGCGTGCCGCAGTCCCGGCCGGGTGCCGGGCCGGGCGAGCACGCCGATCAGGGCGGCCGTCGTCCCGGCCACCGCCAGCGCCTCGGTCAGGGTCAGCACCCGCTCCGGTGCCGGACCGGACGCGGTGACCAGCAGCGCCGCGAGACCGAGCAGGGTCAGGGCGGTGCCCCGCCACTCGACCGCGCTGACCCGCCGCCCCGCGAACCGGGCGCCCATCGGCACCGCGGCGACCAGGGTGAGCGCGCCGAGCGGCTGGACGACGGTCAGCGGACCGTACGTGAGCGCCACGACGTGCAGCGCCGCCGCCCCGCCGTTCAGTCCGACGGACGTCCACCACGCGCCCTTGCCCAGCAGCCGCAGCAGGCCGGTGCCGGAGTTGCGGGCGGCCAGGCGCTCCTGTGCGACCGCGGCGGCCGCGTAGGCGACGGCCGAGACCAGCGAGAGGGCGACGGCGACCAGGGCGGGGCTCATCGGCCCGCCCCCACCAGGACGTGCTGCTCCGGTGTGAACCGCCGCGTGCCGCGGCTCGCCGGGCCGGCCCTGTGGTGCGACCGGTGGATCACCGCGAGCGCGAGGCCGAGCATGGCCGTGGCGGCGACCGCGTCCAGCCAGTAGTGGTTAGCCGTCCCGACGATCACGAGCAGGGTGGCCGAGGGGTGCAGCAGCCACAGCCAGCGCCAGTGCGAGCGCGTCGCCGCGATCAGACCGATCGCCACCATCAGCGCCCAGGCGAAGTGCAGCGACGGCATCGCCGCGAACTGGTTGGAGAGGTGGTCGCTGGACGGCGGGCCGTACACCGACGGCCCGTACACCCGGGCGGTGTCCACCATGCCGGTGGCGGTCAGCATCCGCGGCGGGGCGAGCGGAAACGTGAACGGCAGCACCAGGGCGGCCGCGGTGACCGTGGCGAGGACCCGGCGGGCCCACCGGTAGTGGGCGGGGCGCCGCAGGTACAGCCAGGCCAGGAAGCCCAGCGTGGCCGGGAAGTGGACCGTCGCGTAGTAGGTGTTCGCCAGGTGGACGAGCAGGTCGCCGTGCAGCAGTGCGGACTGCACGGTGACCTCGTCGGGAAGGTGCAGCGTCCGTTCCAGGCCCCACATCCGGCGGGCGTTGTGGAGGGCGTCACCGGTGTGGCCCACGGCCAGCATGCGGCCGGCCTTGTAGACGAGAAAGAGCCCTGTGACGAGCAGGAACTCACGGAGGAGCGGGGGTCGGGCCATGCGGTCCGGCTCTCTTTCCGCAGGCTCGGTTCGGGCGTTCATCCCCCGGCCCTTTCACTGACGGTCGTGCGTGTGGTGGAGCTGAGCCCCGGACCGCTTGCCGGAGCTCATCGATACGACTTCGTACCGATACGTCAGTGTACCGATACGGCCGGGTTCCGGTACACTCACGTATCGATTGATGTGCGACACACTGAGAACGGGGACTCGCTTCTCGCATGTGGGCCCGGGCGGGCCGCCGCGAGTGAGAGGAAGGGCACATGACGTCGCAGGCCGCGGACGGACCGGAGACGGTCGCCGCCCCGCGCCGCTCCAAGATCACGCCCGAGCGTGAGCGGGAGTTCTTCGACGCCGTGCTCGAACAGATCCGGGAGTGCGGCTACGAGGCCGTCACCATGGAAGGTGTCGCCGCGAGCACGCGGTGCAGCAAGTCCACGCTCTACCGGCAGTGGAAGACCAAACCCCAGTTCGTGGCGGCGGCGCTGCGCGCCAGCGGCCAGGCACGCTTCAGCGGCATCGACACCGGATCGCTCGCCGGTGATCTGCGCGAGGCCGCGCGCGCCGTGGGCGACTGGTCCGGCAAGGACACCCGGCTGCTGCACGCGCTCGGCCATGCGATCATGACCGACCATGAGCTGAAGGGCGTACTGCGCGAGGCGCTCGTCGATCCCGAGATCGCCGTGCTCCAGAAGATTTTGCGGCGCGGGATCGAGCGCGGCGAGGTGCGCGCGGACAATCCGGCGCTGGACTACGTGCCCGCCATGATGTTCGGCGTCCTGCGCACCCGGCCCATGCTGACCGGCCAGTACGCCGACTCCGAGTATCTCGTCGGGTTCGTCGAGGCCGCGGTGCTGCCCGCACTCGGTCTGACCTGAGACTCAGGCCACCGTCCACGGGATGACAGGACGGTGGTCTGTCCGCGCCGCACCGTGGGGACGGGGGCGGCGCACCAGGGCGGGTGGGGCGCCTCTTGAGCGAAGAGGGACCCCACCCGCCCGATCGTCCACGCGGGTGCTCCGTCCGGTGGTCCGGCCGCGGCCGGATCAGACGTTCTGTCCGTCGCCGCCGCCCGACGACACCTTGATTTGCTGGGTGATCTCGTCGATCACCGAGAGGTTCCCCCCGACGTCGACGCCGAAGCGGACCACCACCATCTGCCGGGCGTTGGCGGGGGAGGGGAAGGCGAGCGATTCGACGTAGCCGTCGGCTCCCTTGCTGGTGACGGCCTTCCAGCGGACCAGGTAACCCTGCTGCCCGGCCACGGTGACCGCCTTGGAGGCCAGCACCTCGTGCGAGGTGATGCTGCCGTACGTCTTGCCCCCGTACGACTCCTCGGCGTTGGTCTCGATGTCCGCCTTGGCGACCTCCTCGGCCGTGCGCCCCTTGGTGCCGAGCGCCAGCGCCGGTGCCGAGTAGGCGCCGCCGGCGGTGCACTTCTGCGAGGTGTCGCCGGGGCACTCGTAGGAGTGGTCGGAGGTCAGCTGCGCGCCGGCGCTGAACGTCCGCCCGGTCCAGCCGTCCGGCACGGGCATGCTGATGCCGTTGAGCGGGTCCGACACCGTACCGCCGCCCTTGACCTCGGGGGCCCCGGACTTGTCCGGCGCAGGCGACTGTCCGCCGGAGCCGCCCGTGCCGTCCCCCGAGTCACCGCCCGAACCGCCCTGGCCGCCGTTCTGCCCCTCGGAGCCGCCCTGGCCGCCCTGGCCGCCCGGCCCGCCCGACTCCCGCGGGGCGTCGGCCCGGTCGCCGCCTGATCCGCCGCCGGATCCGCTGTCTGACAACGCGTACACACCGACCCCGATGCACGCGAGCACCGCCGCCGCCACGCCGACCGCGATCCCGGTGCGCAGCCCGCGCCGGGGGGCGGCCGGCGGCTGGGCGGGATACGGCGGATACGGCCCGTAGGGCCCATGGGGCTCGCCGGGCTGCTGGGAGCCGTAGGGCTCGCCGGGCTGCTGGGGCGGGTTGGGTCCGGCGGGCTGTGCCGGTGTCGGGGGACCCCATGCGGCCGAACCGGCGGGGCGGGTCTGGTCCGTCCATGCCTTGCCGTCCCACCAGCGCTCGGTGGGCGGACCGTCATTCGTCTGCCCGGGATCGGGGTACCACCCGGGAGGAGTCACCTGCGTCATGCCCCTACCGTATGAGGCATCTGTGAAAGGGGGATGAGAGGGGACCGGTCAGGTTCGGCACGAGACCCGGAAACAGGTCACGAGCCGTCCGTTCGGGGCGACCGGTCCGCGCGGGGCCCGGGTGGACACGCCGCCCCGCCAGCCCGCCAGCCCGCCAGCCCGCCAGCCCGCCGGCCCGCCGGCCCGCCGGCCCGCCGGCCCGCCGGCCCGCCGGCCCGCCGGCCCGCCGGCCCGCCAGCCCGCCAGCCCGTCGGCCCGCCGGGCGCGACCGGCCGCGACGGCGCCGCGGACAAGCGACGGACCACCGCGGCACTTCCGGCGGAGCGCTCAGTGCTCGATCACCAGCCGGCCGGGTCCGCCGCCCGTCACCGGCGGCGGCAGCCGCAGGCCGCCCCTGCCCGGTGTCACCGAACCGAGGACGCTGGGATGCCGGGCGCCCGTGCTCGACGGGGCGGTGCCCGGGAGGCCGTGCGCGGTGAGGAATCCCAGCACGGCGAACGCGTACGCCTCCTTCGCGTCCGCAGGCAGCCCGAGTTCGTCGGAGCGGCGCAGCGCCACGCCCGGCAGCCGGTCCGCGAGCATCGCCATCAGCACCGGATTGCGGGTGCCCCCGCCCGACGCGAGCACCTCCGTCGCGCCCACCGCGTGGACCGCGTCCGCGACCGTGCGGGCGGTGAGCACCGTGAGCGTCGCGATCACGTCCTCGGCCGGCAGCCGTCCCGCCCCCGCCCCCGCCTGTGCGGCGCGCAGATACCCGGGATGGAAGAGTTCCTTGCCGGTGGTCTTGGGCGCGGGCAGCCGGTAGTACGGCTCGTCCAGGAGCCTGCCCAGCAGCCCCTCGTGGACCTGTCCGCGTGCGGCGAGCCGTCCGTCGGTGTCGTGCGCGAGCCGGCCGCCGCTGAATTCCCGGGCGGCGGCATCGATCAGCGCACAGCCGGGGCCGGTGTCGAAGGCCGTGCCGTCGGGGGCCGTGAGGTTGGCGATCCCGCCGAGGTTGAGCGCGACCGGCGTACCCGGCCGGCCCCGCAGCCACAGCAGGTCCACCAGGCTCACCAACGGCGCCCCCTGCCCGCCCGCGGCGATGTCCCGCGGCCGGAAGTCGGCCACCACGGGCAGCCCGGTCGCCTCCGCGATCCAGGCGGGCTGCCCGAGCTGCAAGGTCCCGTGCACGGTTCCGTCGGTCACCCAGTGATAGACGGTCTGCCCGTGCGAGGCGACCAACTCCGCCCGGCCGGCGCACAGTTCGGCAACCACCCGCACGGCCGCCGCCGCGAACGCCTGCCCGATCCGGGTGTCGAGCCGGCACACCTCGGCCAGCGGCACCACGCCGGGCGGCAGCGCCGCCGCGAGCGCCGCGCGCAGCTCCGCGTCGTACGCCTCGCTGACCATCCCGAGCGGCCGCAGCACCAGCGTGTCCCCGACGAGCCGCAGCTCGGCCGCCGCCGCGTCGATGGCGTCGTACGACGTCCCGGACATCAGCCCGATCACCCGCATCGGGCCGCACACCCCGTACGGATCCCGGTTCATCCCGCCTCCCGTTCCGCCGCCCTGCCCACCCTCGGTGCGGTCGCCAGGGCGAGCACGCTCACCGCGCAGGTCACGGCGGCGTAGTAAGCGGGCACGTCCGCGTTCCCGGTGCGCTCCACCGCCTTGGTGATGACGAGGCCCGCGCAACCGGAGAAGACGGCGTTGGACAGGGCGTACGCGAGACCCAGGCCGGTGTGGCGGACGGTGGTCGGGAACATCTCCGCCAGCATCGCGGGACCCGGCCCCGCCATCAGCCCCACCACGGCACCCGCGCCGCACACCGCCGCGCCCTTCTGCACACTTGAGGCACCGGTGTCCTGGAGCAGGTCGAGCAGCGGCAGCGCGAGGACCACGACCAGCAGCGCGCCGGCCAGCATCACCGGCCGCCGTCCGATCCGGTCGCTGAGCAGCCCGGCCGGCAGGATCGTCACCGCGAACCCGAGGTTGGCGAGGACCGTGGCGATCAGCGCCTGCTGGAAGCTCGCGTCGAGGGTGCTCTGCAGATACGACGGCAGTACGACCAGGAAGGTGTAGCCGGCCGCCGACCAGCCCATGACGCGTCCCGCGCCCAGTGCGATCGCCCGGGCCACCTCGCGTCCGGACGGACGCACGACCGCGGCCGCCGACCCCCGCTCCCGCCGGAAGGACGGCGTCTCCTCCAGACCCAACCGCAGCCACAACGCCAGCAGTCCGAGCGGCGCCGCCAGCAGGAACGGCAACCGCCAGCCCCACGCCTGCACCTGAGTCTCCGTCAGCACGGTGGCCGTGACCGCCGCGATCGCGGCCCCGCCCAGCAGCCCCAGCGCCACCGTGAAGGACTGCCACGCCCCGTACAGCCCCCGGCGTCCCGGTGGCGCGAACTCCGTCATCAGCGCCACCGCGCCACCGAACTCGCCGCCCGCCGAGAGCCCCTGGACCACTCTCAGGAACGTCAGCAGCCACGGCGCCGCCGCGCCGGCCGTCGCGTACGTGGGGAGCAGCCCGATCAGCGCCGTCGCGCCCGTCATCAGCGAGACGGCCAGGATCAGCACCGGCCGTCGGCCGATCCGGTCGCCGAGCCGCCCGAACACGGCCGCCCCGACGGGCCGGAAGAAGAACGCCAGCGCGAAGGAGGCGTACGTCTGCACCAGGGCCTCGGCCTCGCTGCCGCCCTCCGGCGTGAAGAACCGCGCGGCGATGACGGTGGCGAAATAGCCGTAGACGCCGAACTCGTACCACTCGATGAAGTTGCCCACCGAGCCCGCGCACACGGCCCGCACACCCGGCCGGTCGGAGCCCGCCTCACACCTGCGGAAAGTCTGCTTCACACCTGGGCTGTTGACCGCGAGCCCGCCGCGCAAACCTCCGGCGCGGGCCGCTGCCGTCGTCCCGCCGCGTCCCGGTTCACCCGACCTGGCAACAGCTGCCCGGACCAGCCACCACGGGGTCCGCCGGACGGCTACGCTCGGGGTCCGTACGTCGTTCGGGCGACTTGGGGAGGTTACGGGATGACGGAGGTACGGCCCGGCGGGGCCGCCTCGGCTTCCCTGTGGGAGCGCGACGCGGAGATCGCTGCCGTCACGCAGGCGCTCGACGCCCTGTGCGCCGACCGGTCCTCCGCGGGCAACCTGCTGGTGTTCCTCGGCGAGGCGGGGCTCGGCAAGACCGCTCTGCTGGCCGAGACCCGACGGATCGCCGAGCGGCGCGGCTGCACGGTGTGGTCCACCCGCGGCGGCGAGACACTGCGGTCCGTCCCCTTCAACGTGGTGCGGCAACTGCTGCAGCCGGCGCTGATCTCGCTGATGCCGGAGGAAGCCCGCGAATACCTCGGTGACTGGTACGACGTCGCGGGGCCCGCCCTCGGCATAGCGGACCCCGGGGAACGGCATGCCGACCCGCAGGGCGTGTGCGACGGACTCGTCGCCGCGGTCAGCAGGCTCGCCAAGCGGGAGTGGCCGCTGGTGCTGCTGATCGACGACGCCCACTGGGCCGACCAGGAGACCCTGCGCTGGCTGGCCGCCTTCGCGCAGCGCCTGCCCGACCTCTCCGTGCTGGTCGTGGTGGCCCGCAGACCCGGTGAGGTGAGCGGCGAGAGCGCCCGCCACCTCGACGCGGTCGCCGCCGCCGCGGGCTGCCCCGCCAGCAGCCTCAGCGCCCTGACCCCGCAGGCCACGGCCGGGCTGACCCGCGCCACCCTCGGCCCGCACGCGGACGCCCCGTTCTGCCGCGAGGTCTGGGCGGTCACCGGCGGCAACCCCTACGAGACCGTCGAACTCCTCGCCAAGGTCCAGGACAGCGAACTCGACCCGGTCGAGGCGCACGCCGGTGAACTGCGCACGCTCAACCGGGCCGCCCGCGGCGGCGGACTCGTCACCCGCCTGGAGGCCCTCGGCATCGACGCCACCCGGTTCGCCTGGGCCGCCGCCGTCCTCGGCACCGGCATCACCGTGGACCTCGCCGCCCAGCTCGCCACCATGAGCGCCGAGAAGGCCGAGCGCTGCGCCCAACTGCTGCACAACGCCCGCATCCTCACCCAGCCGGACCCGGCGCAGCCCCGCTCGGACGCCGGTGACCTGGAGTTCGTCCACCCGCTGATCGCCTCCGCCGTCTACAACTCCATTCCCGAAGCGCTGTGCACCGCCATGCACGGCATCGCGGCCCAGGTCGTCACGGACTCCGGGCGCGGTGTCGCCGCGGCCTCCCGGCATCTCCTCCAGGTGCATCCGGACGACGACGAGGAACTCGTCGAGCAGCTGCGCGAGGCCGCCCGCGAACATCTCGCCGTCGGTGCGCCCGACGCGGCCCGCCGCTGTCTGGAACGCGCCCTGCTGGAGCCGCCGCTGCCCGAGGTCCACGCGCGCGTGCTCTACGAACTGGGCTGCGCCACCCTGCTGACGGCGCCCGCCACCACCATCGACCATCTGCAGAGCGCCCTCGGCATGCCCGGACTCGACGGCGCCACCCGGGTCGACGCCGTCTTCCGGCTGTCCCAGGCGCTCATGCACAACGACCAGCTGGAAGAGGCCGTGCGCACCGTGGAGGCCGAGGCGGCGCGGCTGCCACCCGGACCCGCGCGGCTGCGGTTGCAGGCCGTGCACTTCATGTGGGAAGGCATCCACGGCGGGGCCGCCTCGGCGGGCCGCTCCCAGCGGCTCGCCGATCTCGCGCGGACCTGCTCCGGCCGCGACAACTCCGAACGGGCCCTGCTGATCCTGCGCGGATTCGACGCGATGACGCACGGCGAGGGCGCCGAGGAGGTCGTCGAGCTGTGTGACCGCGCCCTGGTCAACGGGCGGCTCGCGCCGGGCCTCGGCTGGACGGACACCGAGTGGGGCATGGAACTGCTGATGATGCTGGGCAGTTCGTACGCCTACGCCGACCGGCTCGACCGTGCCGAGAGCCTGTTCGCCGAGGCACTGCGCGCCTATACGACCGCACGCTGGAGCGGCGGCCACCTCTCCCTGGCGAACGCCTTCCTCGGGCTCGCCTACCGCAGGCAGGGCCGGCTGAAGGACGCGGAGACCGTCCTGCGCGACTCGGTGCGGCTGGCCGAGCGGGTCGGCCGCAGGCTGCCCCTGTACTGGTCGGCGACGTGCGGACTTGTCGACACCCTGCTGGCCCGCGGCCGGGTCGAGGAGGCGTGGGAGGTCGCCGAGCAGTACGGTTTCGCACCGCCGTATCCGTCGACCATCGTGCTGCCCGACCCCCGTTCCGTGCGCGGGCGGCTGCTGCTCGCCGTCGGCCGCACCGAGGAGGGTGTCAACGAACTGGAGGCCGCGGAGAAGACCGCCGCGTCCCGCTGCGGCCACAATCCGGTGCTCGCGCCCTGGGCCGTCGATCTGGCCAGGGCGCTCGCCGCGACGGATCCGGTCCGGGCCGGCCAGTTGGCCGACGACGCCCGCAGGCAGGCCGAGCGGTTCGGCACCGACACGGCGATCGGCGAGGCCCTGCGCTGTGCGGCGGCCCTGGAGACCGGGCAGCGCGCGGTGCGCCTCGCCGCCCAGGCCGTGGCGTATCTGGAGGCTTCGCCCTGCCAGTACGAGCACGCGGCGGCCCGCGTCGAATACGGCATCGCGGTCCGCTCGGCCGCCGAACTCGACCGGGGCCTGACGCTGGCGCGGTCCTGCGGCGCGGACGGACTGGCGGCACGGGCCGTGGAAGCCCTGCGGACGGTGAGCGGGCCGAGCTGACCGGGCCGGGGCCGCCGTCCGGTCTTAGGTGGCTCCGGCGTCACTTGGCCCCAGCCGCCCCCGTTGCCCCCTCCGGTCCCGCTGCCCCGTTTTCGTTTTCCTCCTCCGCAAGCACCCGCTGCGCGACGGCGAACGCCGAGTCGGCGGCAGGCACACCGCAGTACACCGCCGTCTGCAACAGCACCGCGCCGATCTCCTCGGGCGTGAGCCCGTTGCGCCGGGCCGCCCGCACATGCAGCGCGAGCTCGTCGTAGCGGCCGTGTGCGACCAGCGCGGTCAGCGTGATCATGCTGCGTTCGCGGCGCGAGAGCGACGGATCGGTCCAGATCTCGCCCCAGGCGTACCGGGAGACGAGGTCCTGGAAGCGGGCCGTGAACGGAGTCTGCCGGGCCTGCGCCCGGTCGACGTGCGCGTCGCCCAGCACCTCCCGGCGCACCGCCATGCCCGGCAGGCCGCCGCCTCCGCCCGCGCCCAGGTGGGTGCGCAGCGCCGTCAGCACGGCCCGCGGGCACTGGGCGGGCGCCAGATGCGAGGCCCCGGGGATCTCGACGAGCGCGGCGCCGGGCACCGCGTCCGCGATCTCCCGGAGGTGGGTCGGCGGGGTGGCGGGGTCCTCCCGGCCCGCGACCAGCAGCATCCGTACGGGGATCTCGGCGAGCCGGTCGCGCAGGTCGAACGCGGCCAGCGCGTCGCAGCAGGCGGCGTAGGCCCCGGGGTCGGCCTCCCGGAGGTCCCGGACGAGCCGCGGCACGGTGAAGCCCGGCGTGAACCAGCGGGAGCCGGCGGTCTCCGCCAGCCACTCAAGGCCCTCCTGGCGTACCCGCGCGGCCCGCTCCCGCCAGGGACCGGCGCCGTTGAAGTGGGCGGAGGAGCAGATCACGGCCAGCGAGCTGAGCCGCTCGGGGTGGTGCACGGCGAGGTGCAGCCCCACCGCGCCGCCGAGCGACACACCCGCGCAGGCGAACCGTTCGATGCCGAGGGAGTCGGCGAGCGCCAGCACCAGACCGGCCAGGTCGCCCACGGTGGCCCCCGGCCCGATCAGGTCCGCCGCCGAACCGCCGTGCCCCGGCAGGTCCCAGCGGACCACCCGATGGGTGATCGACAGCTCGGGGGCGATCTCGTCCCACAGGGCGTACGAGGTGCCGAGCGAGGGTCCGAGCAGCAGCGGCGGTGCCGAGACGGGCCCTTCGGCACGGTGGTTGAGGAGGTTCCCGGTCAACGTCGCTCCAGGGCACGGTCGGTGAGGGCTGAGGCGGCGCCGGTGTAGCGGGCGGGATCGGTGAGGTCGTCGAGGCCGACGTCCTGCAACTCGGGCTGCTCGGCGAGGAGTGCGGCGAGGCCGCGCCCCTCGGCGTGGGCGCGACGGGCGAGATCGGTGAGCAGTTCTTTGGCGCGGGCGCGGCCGAGCACCGGTGCCAGCTGGGCCGACAACCGCTCCGAGACGATCAGCCCCTGGGTCAGGTCCAGGTTGCGGCGCATCGCGTCCGGGTGCACCCGCAGCCCTTCCGCCAGTTCCGCCGCGTCGCGGGCCGCGCCGCCCACCAGCCGGAGCAGGTCGCGCAGCGGCTCCCACTCGGCGTGCCAGGCACCGGCGGGCCGCTCGTCCTCGGCGACGAGCGACCCGTACAGCGTCGCGGCGAGCTGCGGGGCACGCCGGGCCGCCGCGGCGAGCAGCGCGGACCGTACCGGGTTCGCCTTGTGCGGCATGGCTGATGACCCGCCGCCGCTGCCTTCGCCGACCTCGCCGATCTCCGTACGGGAGAGGGTGAGCACGTCCGCGGCGAGTTTGCCGAGCGCGCCCGCCGTGAAGGCCAGGCAGCCGGCCAGGTCGGCGATGGGGGTGCGCAGGGTGTGCCAGGGCAGCGGCGGCTCGGCGAGCCCGAGTTCACGGGCGTACGCGGCGGGCAGGACGAGCACGTCGGACGCGCCGTACGCGCCGAAGGCGGCCAGGGTTCCGGCCGCGCCGCCGAGTTGCGCGGGCAGCGAGGCGCGGACCCGGGCGCAGCGGTCCCGGGCGTCGAGCACCAGCGAGCGCCAGCCCGCCGTCTTCAGCCCGAACGTGGTCGGCACGGCGTGCTGGGTCAGCGTGCGCCCCGGCATCGGCGTGGCACGGTGGCCGGCGGCGAGCCGGGCCAGCGCCCGCTCCGTCCGTACGAGGTCGGCCAGCACCGGATCCAGGGTGCGCACGGCGACCAGCATCGTCGCCGTGTCCATGATGTCCTGGCTGGTGGCGCCCCGGTGGACGTACGGCCCGTACTCCGCGCCGACCGCCGTGGTCAGGTCGGCGACCAGCGGGATCACCGCGTTCCCGCCGTCCCGGGCGCGGTCGGCCAACGAGCGGACGTCGAAGCGGGCGGCCCCGGCGGCCTCGGTCACCGTGCGCGCGGCCTCGGCCGGCGCGAGTCCCAGCGCTGCCTGGGCGCGGGTCAGCGCGGCCTCCGCGTCGAGCAGCGCCCGCAGATACGCGGTGTCGCTCGTCGCGGCCGCGGCGGCGGAGCCGGCCCACCCGGGCGCGAGCAGGCCGCAGTCGCCGTCGGCCGGCGGTGCGGCGTGCCCGGCGGGTCCGGGCGTCACCGGTACTCCAGGAAGACCGTCTCGGCCTCGCCCTGCAGACGGATGTCGAACCGGTACGTGCCCCGGCCCTCGTCGGCGGCGATCAGCGTGCCGCGCCGCGCCGGGTCGATCCGGGTAAGCAGCGGGTCCGCGCCGAGCGCGGCGTCGTCTCCGGGCAGATAGATCCGGGTGAACAGGTGCACCAGCAGCCCGCGTGCGAAGACGCACACGCTCAGGTAGGGGGCGCTCTGCCCGCGGGCGCCGGGCCGCAGCGTACGGGCGTACCAGTGCCCGGCCGCGTCGGTCTGGATCCGCCCCCACCCGGTGAACTCCACGCCGTTGCGGCCCAGATGGCCGCCGGTCGACGCGTCGCGCCGGATCGAACCGTCGACCCGCGGCACCCGGCCGTCCGGGTCCGCGCCCCACAGCTCCACGAGCGCGTCCGGCAGCGGGTCGCCCGCGCCGTCGTACACGTGCCCCCGGAGGGTGATGGTGTCCGGGTGGCCCACCGGCGCGATGTCGTTGCCACCGGTGAAGGGCAGCGCGTAGCCGTAGAAGGGGCCGACCGTGTGCGAGGGGGTGGGCAGCACGCCCTCGGACCGGTCCGTGTCGGTCTTGGTCATGAGGTCAGCGTCCTTCTTCGATCCAGGTGGCGTGCGGGCCGTCGAGCACGATGTCCCAGCGGTAGCCCAAGGAGAACTCCGGTACCGACAGGCTGTGGTCGTACGTCGCGATCAGCCGCTGCCGGGCCGCGTCGTCGGTCACGGACTGCAGGATCGGGTCGTAGGGGAACAGCGGGTCGTTCGGGAAGTACATCTGCGTCACCAGCCGCTGGGTGAACGCCGCGCCGAACACCGAGAAGTGGATGTGCGCCGGGCGCCACGCGTTGACGTGGTTGCGCCAGGGATACGGACCCGGCTGGACGGTCGTGAACCGGTAGTGGCCCTCAGCGTCGGTGAGGGTGCGGCCGGCGCCGGTGAAGTTGGGGTCGAGCGGCGCGTCGTGCTGCTCGCGCCGGTGGGCGTAGCGGCCCGCCGAGTTGGCCTGCCAGATCTCGACGAGCTGACCGCGCACCGGACGGCCGGCACGGTCGAGGAGCCGGCCGGAGACGGTGATGCGCTCCCCGATCGGCTCGCCGGTGTGCTGCCGGGTGAGGTCGTTGTCGGTCCCGGTGACGTCGCGTTCCCCGAAGGCGGGGGAGCGCAGCTCCACCAGCTCCGGGTCCTGCCGTACGTCGACGGGGACGAGCGGCTGCTCGGGGTGGCGCAGTACGGAGGAGCGGTAGGGGGCGTAGTCGCGGCGCGGGTGGTGCTCCACGGGGGCGCCCTCGGCGAGCCCCTTTTGGTACCCGGCGCGCTTCGCCGCGATCTCCTGGTCGATGTCCTGCTGACTGAGAGTCATAGGTCGCTTCCTGGCGTTCCGGACGGTTTCCCGAAGACGAAGCGGGGCGGTATCCGTTCTTGAGAAGCAGGGCGCAGACGCCGGTCGCCGAGACGCGGGCCAGCGGCTCGCGGCCGGTGGCCTTCAGGCCCTCCTCGTCGGTCAGCAGCAGGGCTGCAGCGCCGTCGTTCAACGGTGACGCCCTGCCCGCGGTCACCGTCCCCGCCTCGGTCCGGAAGGACAGCTTGAGCTTGGCCATCGTGGCGCGGGAGGTGTCCGGGCGTACGCACTCGTCGGCGGCGACGACGAACGGGTCGCCCTTGCGCCGCGCGACGGTCACGGGCGCGATTTCCGCGTCGAACAGGCCCGCCTCCTGGGCCGCTGCCGCCTTCCGGTGGCTGGCCAGCGCGTACTCGTCCTGCTGCGTGCGGCTGATCCCGTACTGGTCCGCGATGAGTTCGGCGGACTCGCCGAGCGGGATGGTCCACTCGGGGTTCATCCGCGGGTTGACCATGCGCCAGCCCAGGGCGGTCGAGTACAGCTCCGTGTTCCCCGCCGGGAACGGACGGTCGCTCTTGGGCAGGACGCAGGGGGCGCGGGTCATGGACTCGACCCCGCCCGCCGGGGTGCGCACGGCGTCGACGACATACACGTCCGTCACGGCCGGGCCTCCTCGGGGATGTGCACCTCGGCACCGGTCCTGGCGGTGATCTCCGCGGCGGCGACACCGGGCGCGGTCTCCACGAGCACCAGTCCGTCGTCGGTGACGTCGAGGACGCCGAGGTCGGTGACGATCCGGTTCACGCAACGCTTGCCGGTCAGCGGCAGCGTGCACTCCGGGAGGATCTTCGGGGCGCCGTCCTTCGTGGTGTGGGTCATCACCACGATGACCTTGCGAGCCCCGTGCACCAGGTCCATGGCCCCGCCGATGCCCGTGACCAGCTTGCCGGGCACCGACCAGTTCGCCAGGTCACCCCGTTGTGAGACCTGCATCGCGCCCAGCACCGCCACGTCGATGTGCCCGCCGCGGATCATGGCGAACGACAGCGCCGAGTCGAAGAAGGACGCGCCCGGCAGTACCGTCACGGTCTCCTTGCCCGCGTTGATCAGATCCGGGTCGACCTCGTCCTCGGCCGGATAGGGGCCGGTGCCCAGGATGCCGTTCTCCGATTCCAGCACCACCTCCACCCCCGGCGGCAGATGGTTCGGGATCAGCGTCGGCAGCCCGATCCCGAGGTTGACGTACTGCCCGTCCGTAAGCTCCCGGGCCGCCCGGGCGGCCATCTCCTTGCGCTCCCACGCCATCAGGACCTCACCGTCCGCTGTTCGATCCGCTTGTCCGCCGCCTGGGCCGGTGTCAGCGCCACCACCCGCTGCACGAAGATGCCGGGCACGTGCACCGCGTCCGGGTCGATCGTGCCCGGTTCGACCAGTTCCTCCACCTCGGCCACCGTCACCCGGCCCGCCATCGCCGCCAGCGGGTTGAAGTTGCGGCTCGACTTGTTGAACACCAGGTTCCCGTGCCGGTCGCCGCGCGCCGCCCGCACCAGCGCGAAGTCCGTGCGGATACCCCGCTCCAGCACGTACTCCACGCCGTCGAAGTCCCGTACCTCCTTGGGCGGCGAGGCCACCGCGACCGCGCCGGAGCCGTCGTAGCGCCACGGCAGGCCGCCCTCGGCGACCTGCGTGCCCACCTCGGCGGGCGTGTAGAACGCGGGAATCCCGGCGCCGCCCGCCCGCAGCCGCTCCGCCAGCGTGCCCTGCGGTATCAGCTCGACCTCCAGCTCCCCGGCCAGGTACTGCCGGGCGAACTCCTTGTTTGCTCCGATGTAGGAACCGGTCGCCCGGGCGATCCGTCCGGACGCCAGCAGCACCGCGAGCCCGGACTCCATCGCGCCGCAGTTGTTCGACACCACCGCCAGCCCGGACACGCCGCGCTCGTGCAGCGCCTGGATCAGCACGTTCGGCACACCGCTCAGTCCGAAGCCGCCCACCGCCAGCGAAGCGCCGTCCGGCACGTCAGCCACCGCCTCCAGGGCCGTGGCAACCACTTTGTCCATCCGTGAAGCCTCGTCTCTTCCGAACGCCCACAGCGGTGGCTTCCCGCGAATTAATCAGGGTACTGACTATCTGGCGAGGTGTCCATCGCGCTGCCGTCGTGCAGCTTTACCCTCAAGACCTCGCATGATGTGAGTCACGTCGGCACACGTCGGGCGGGCAGCCAGGTATCGTTCAGTGCACAGACTAATTTGATCAGGGGGCACGCATGACGGTAGACCTCACCAGCCACCCCGGGCACCTGGCCCGCCGACTCCAGCAGGCGCACTACCTGCTGTGGAACGCGATGGTCTCGGAGGAGATCACCGCGCCGCAGTTCGCGGTGCTGAACGCGCTCCTCGCCGAGCCCGGCCTGGACCAGCGCACCGTGGGGGAGCGGGTGGGCCTCGACCGGTCCACCGTCGCCGAGGTGATCAGCCGGCTCGGCCGCCGCGGCCTGCTGGTCAAGGTGCGCGACCCGCAGGACGGCCGGCGCTACCTGCTCCGGCTCACCGATGTCGGCCTGCGCACCCACCGCAAGCTGACCGTGCGCACCGCCCGGATGAACCAGGTCTTCCTGGCCCCGCTCTCCGCGGCGGAACAGGACCTGTTCGTCGAACTGATCCGCCGCGTCACGGATGCGGCAGAGGGGCTGCGCAACCCCGCGGAACCCCTCGTCGGCCGGCCCTGAGCTCAGCCGCCGGCCCGGGCGTACACCACCCATACCTGGCCCTCGGCGAAGTTCAGCGGCGCCCCCTCCGGCGTGGTGAACTCGGTGCCGCCGCCCGCCGTCCGACGTTCCCAGAAACCGTCGTAGGCCCGGCCGTCGCGCAGCACCTCCGCCGTCCCCGAGCCCACCGTCTCGGTGTACGGGGTGTTACTGCCGAGCACGTCGTGGTAAGCGGACGCGTGCACCTTCACGTACTGCACGACGACCGTGGCGGGAGCCACCCGCTTCCCTCCGGCCGTCCGGGTGGGCGTGCCGTCCATGGCGACCAGCCAGCGGTTCAGGTCCGGTGACCAGCTGAAGCTGAAACGGACCGACGGATAGCGCACGGTGCGCGTGGACTCCGGCCGGCCGTCGGCGGGCGCCGTGCCGTAGCGGAAGCCGGTGGTCAGGGCCGCCGCGCCGGGCGGCGTGGACAGCAGCAGGTGCGGGCGCACATAGAGGTCGTGCGGCGCCGTCCGGCCGACGTCGCGGAAGTACGCGCCGGAGGCGTCGTCGGGCGCCGCCGGCCGCAGCGGAGCCCGGTCGATCAGCGGCAGCAGCTTGCGCTGCGCCCCGGAGAAGGCCAGCACCGGCCGGTCGAACTGGCGCAGCAGCTCCAGATCGGACTCGCGGGCGCTGCGTACCGGCCCGACCACCTCGGGCAGCTCGGACGCGTACACGGCCAGCAGCCGGCTCAGCCCGCCCTCGACCGGTTCCGCGTACACCACGTCCGCCGCGTCCAGTCCGGCCTGCGGGCGGGCCGCGCCCACGTTGTCGATCTTCACCGCGAGGAGCGGGCCGGTCGCGGAGCGGGTCGCGTCCGGCGTGGCACCGCCTCCGGAGCCGCCCGCGGCGCTCGGTGACGACGCCGGGCGGTGCTCCGTGCCGCGGCCGTCGTCCACCGGGCGCTGCCCTGTCGCGCAGCCCGCCAGAAGGGCCGCCGTGATGGTCGCGGCCAGTACGCCCGCCGTCGTCGCGCGCCCACCGCGCGCCCGCTGCCCCATGCCCACCGTCGCCATCCCGTCCAAGCCGTCGATCGTCCGTTCATCGGTTCATCGACGGCCCTACCCGACGGCTGCCGGTTCCGCGCGCGGACTGGGCCGTTCGGCCCAGCCACCGGCCGTACGGTTCAGCCCCTGGGCGTCAGTCCCGCGGCCCGAGGATCTCCGCGAGGTCGTAACCGACCGGCTCCTCCAGCTGGGCGTAGGTGCAGCTCTCGGGGGTGCGGTCCGGGCGCCAGCGGCGGAAGCGGGCCGTGTGCCGGAAGCGGGCCCCGTGCTCCATGTGGTCGTACGCCACCTCGACCACCCGCTCCGGCCGCAGTGGCACCCAGGACAGGTCCTTCTTGCCCGACCAGCGGCTCGGCGCCCCGGGCAGCCGGGCCGTCTCGTGCGCGGACTCCTCGGACCACGCCGCCCACGGATGCCCTGACACATCCGCCAGCCGCAGCGGCTCCAACTCCTCGACCAGCTCCGCGCGCCGCTTCATCGGGAACGCGGCGGACACCCCGACGTGCTGGAGCGTGCCGCGGTCGTCGTAGAGCCCCAGCAGCAGCGAGCCGACCACCGGGCCGCTCTTGTGGAAGCGGTAGCCGGCCACCACCACGTCCGCCGTGCGCTCGTGCTTGATCTTGAACATCGCCCGCTCGTCCTGCCGGTAGCGCCCGGCCGGGGGCTTGGCGACGACACCGTCAAGACCCGCACCCTCGTACTGCTCGAACCACCGCCGCGCCACGTCGATGTCCGTCGTCGCCGGTGCCACGTGCACCGGCGCGCTCGTGCCGGACAACGCCCGCACGAGCAGCGCCCGCCGGTCCGTCAGCGCCACGTCCAGCAGCGATTCGTCGGCCAGCGCCAGCAGATCGAAGACGACGAACGAAGCGGGCGTCCGCTCGGCCAGCGTGCGCACCCGGGAGTCGGCCGGATGGATCCGCTCGGTCAGCGCGTCGAAGTCCAGCCGCCCGTTGAGGGCGATCACGATCTCCCCGTCCAGCACGCACCGCTCGGGAACCCGCTCCTTGAGCGCCGCGACCAGCTCAGGAAAGTACCTGGTCAGCGGCTTTCCGGTGCGACTGCCCAACTCGACCTCGGGCCCGTCGCGGAACACGACGGAGCGAAAGCCGTCCCACTTCGCCTCGTAGTGCATGTCCGGCGGGATCTTCGCCACCGACTTGGCGAGCATCGGCTTCACGGGCGGCATGACCGGCAGATCCATGCTCCGACTCTATGGGCCGTTTTCGGTGTCCGCCCATCGTTGTGGCGTCCACTGTGTCCATGGGGGACGGGGTTCGGAGGCTTTTCCGCATGGAGGCTGTGAGAGCTGCGTGAGACGGCGTCGGATGCGGGTACGGCCCGGCCCCGGTTGGTCGAGCTTTCCGGTCCTCCGCCAGTCGGGGCCGGCGGGTCTGGCGCCAGATTATATCGAACAGTAGTTCTGGGTGGTTCGGCGTATGCGACTTCCGCTACGGAAGTCCGCCCCGCCGGAGGCGGGGAGCAGGCGAGCGGGGCCGCAGGGTGTCAAGCGCGGGCCCGGAGACGGCGGCTTCGTGCCGAACCAGCCCGACCAGGGAAGGCCGAAGGAAACCCGTGGCATCTGGCCCTGGATGCAGCGGCCCGTATCGCGCGGGTGGGGCCGTGGGCGCTCCTGCGTCCGGGCATGACGAAACGGCCCCCGCTGCCTCGGGCAGCAGGGGCCGACGAGGCGTCGGTTCACGAGCACCAACAGCACCGGCTTGTCATCATGCTCGGGCCTGGATGGCAAGCTCGGCCATCAGGCCGCGGACACGCTTCTCGATCTCGTCGCGGATAGGCCGGACGGCGTCGACGCCCTGGCCGGCGGGGTCGGCGAGCGTCCAGTCGAGGTAGCGCTTGCCGGGGAAGACAGGGCAGGCGTCGCCGCAGCCCATGGTGATGACGACGTCGGATGCGTGGACGGCCTCGACGGTGAGCACCTTCGGGGTTTCGGACGAGATGTCGATGCCGGCCTCTGCCATGGCCTGGACGACGGCGGGGTTGACGGTGTCGGCGGGGACGGATCCGGCCGAGCGGACTTCGACGCGGTCACCGGCGAGGTGGGTGAGGAATGCGGCGGCCATCTGGGAGCGTCCGGCGTTGTGCACGCAGACGAAAAGCACGGACGGCGCGGTGGTGTCAGACACGGGCGGGGTCTTCCTGGGCGGCAGGAGCGGTGAAGTAGCGGCGGGCAAAGAGAGCAACGTAGACCAGGCCGATCAGGGCGGGGACCTCGATGAGGGGGCCGACGACGCCGGCGAGGGCCTGTCCGGAGGAAGCACCGAAGGTGGCGATGGCAACCGCGATGGCGAGTTCGAAATTGTTGCCCGCGGCGGTGAATGCCAGCGTTGTGGCGCGGGGGTAGTCCAGGCCGACGGTGCGGCCCAGGGCCATGGACCCGGCCCACATGACGGCGAAGTAGACCAGCAGCGGCAGGGCGATGCGGGCGACATCGAGGGGCTGTGAGGTGATGGCTTCGCCTTGGAGGGCGAAGAGGATGACGATGGTGAACAGCAGCCCGTAGAGGGCGAACGGGCCGATGCGGGGCACGAGTTCGGCCTCGTACCAAGTGCGGCCCCTGGACTTCTCGCCGATGCGGCGGGTGAGGTAGCCGGCCGCGAGGGGGATGCCGAGGAAGACGAGCACGCTGCGGGCGATGGTCCACACCGGGACATCGAGGCCGCTCTGTTGCAGGCCGAGCCAGCCGGGCAGGACGGAGAGGTAGAACCACCCCAGCGCGGAGAAGGCGATCACCTGAAACGCGGAGTTCAGGGCGACGAGGACGGCGGCGGCTTCGCGGTGACCGCAGGCGAGGTCGTTCCAGATGATGACCATGGCGATGCAGCGAGCCAGGCCGACGATGATCAGGCCGGTGCGGTAGGCGGGTAGGTCCGGCAGGAACAGCCAGGCCAGGGCGAACATGAGCGCCGGACCGACGATCCAGTTCAGCAGCAGGGACGGCAGCAGCAGGCGGCGGTCACGGGTGACGGTGCCGAGACGGTCGTACCGGACCTTGGCCAGCACCGGGTACATCATCACCAGCAGCCCGAGGGCGATCGGCAAGGACACCCCTGTCACGGTCACCTTCGCGAGCGCGTCACCCAGGCCGGGCACCAGGCGGCCCAGACCGAGTCCCACGGCCATCGCAGCGAGGATCCACACGGCCAGAAAGCGGTCCACGAAGGACAGACGCCCCGCCACATGCCCCTCGGAGACGTAGGTGCTCACGAGGCGGCCCCGGCCGGGTCATCCAGTGGGCGGCCTGCGGGGCGGGTCAGGATGCCCGCGAGGCGGTCCGTCATCTCCGGGACGAGCCGGTAGTACACCCAGGTGCCGCGCCGTTCGCTGTCGATGAGTCCGGCCTGCCGCAGCAGCTTGAGATGGTGCGAGATCGTCGGCTGGGACAGGTCGAAGGCCGGGGTCAGATCGCACACGCAGATCTCGCCGCCCGCCTGTGAGGCGATCATCGACAGCAGGCGCAGCCGGACCGGGTCACCCAGCGCCTTGAACACTTTCGCCAGCTCCGCGGCCTGGCCCTCGTCCAGGGGAGCGGTCAGCAGCCGCGGGCAGCAGACGTCGACGCCGTCGCCCTGACCGAGCACCGTGACCTCTTGTTTCGACATTCCTCTATGTTGACGGACTTCGATTCAACCTGCAAGGTTGCATCGACAGACATCAATCAAATCCGGATGGGAGTCGTGTCATGTCCCGCGCTCAGCTCGCCCTGCGCGTCAGCGACCTGGAGGCGTCGATCACCTTCTACTCGAAGCTGTTCGGCACCGAACCGGCCAAGCGTCGCGAGGGCTACGCCAACTTCGCCATCACCGAGCCCCCGCTCAAGCTCGTCCTGATCCAGGGAGAACCCGGGAAGGAAACCCGGCTGGACCACCTCGGTGTCGAGGTCGAGTCCGCCGACCACGTCACCGCGGCCGCCACACGCCTCAAAAACGCCGGCCTGGCCACGTTCGAGGAGAATGACACCTCCTGCTGCTACGCCCTCCAGGACAAGGTCTGGGTCCACGGCCCCGGCCGGGAACCCTGGGAGGTCTACGTGGTGAAAGCTGACGCCGACACCCTCGGGAAGAGCGCCACCAGCACCGCCCCACAGACCTGCTGCGCCGCCGGACAGTAACCCCGCTCGCCCGAACCTCGACCGGCGCGTGGGCCCCAGGACCGGAACCGGCCGCGACTCACGCGCCGAGGGACGCCGACGCACTTCGCGAACTTCTGAACTCCTGTCACGGATCGAGTGCCGCCCGTTCGTTCGCCTGAGCGCGGACTCGGGCGGTACCACTTGCGTCTTCCGTCGCCGGTGCGAAGCCAGGACGGCAGCACCTGCACGGCAGACAGGACCATGACGCGGGCGAGGCCGCCGGCGACCGCCAGGGCGCCCGCGACCCACGGCAGGGAGGGGACGTCGGACGCGCTCCGATTCTGCGCAGGGGCGCTCACTCCCGCTTACGGCGGGTGCGTTCCGGCGTGCGAGGTGTACGGGCTGCGCCTACCGTGGCCGCATGGGTGACGCGGTGGAGCTGGAGGCGGGCGGCCGGACCGTACGGCTGTCCAGCCCGGACAAGGTCTTCTTCCCGGAGCGCGGATTCACCAAGCTGGACCTCGCCCGGTACTACCTCGCGGTCGGTCCCGGCATTCTGCGCGCCCTGCGCAACCGCCCCACCACCCTGGAGCGCTACCCCGACGGGGTGACCGGCGAGTCCTTCTTCCAGAAACGGGCGCCCAAGAACATGCCCGGCTGGATCCCGACCGCCCACATCACCTTCCCCAGCGGTCGCAGCGCCGACGAGATGTGCCCCACCGAAGAGGCCGCCGTGCTGTGGGCCGCGCAGTTCGGCACCCTCACCTTCCACCCCTGGCCGGTGCGCCGCGACGACGTCGACCGCCCCGACGAACTGCGCATCGACCTCGACCCGCAGCCCGGCACCGACTTCGCCGACGCCGTGCGCGCCGCCCACGAACTGCGCGCCGTCCTCGACGAGTTCGGCGGTCTGCGCGGCTGGCCCAAGACCTCCGGCGGTCGCGGCCTGCACGTCTTCGTGCCGATCGAACCGCGCTGGACCTTCACCCAGGTGCGGCGCGCGGCCATCGCCGTGGGCCGGGAACTTCAACGGCGGATGCCGGACCAGGTGACGGTCAAGTGGTGGAAGGAGGAGCGCGGCGAACGCATCTTCGTCGACTACAACCAGACCGCGCGCGACCGCACCATCGCCTCCGCCTACTCCGTGCGGCCCCACCCGCACGCCCCGGTCTCGGCCCCGCTGCGCTGGGACGAGGTGGACCGGGTCCAGCCCGGGGACTTCGACCTCGCGACCATGCCCGCGCGCTTCGCCGAACTCGGCGACGTACACGCGGACATGGACGAACAGACCTACTCCCTGGACGCCCTGCTCGATCTGGCGCGGCGGGACGAGCAGGACCACGGTCTGGGCGATCTGCCGTACCCGCCCGAGTACCCGAAGATGCCCGGGGAGCCCAAGCGGGTACAGCCGAGCCGGGCGCGCAAGGAGCAGGCGGCCACCGGCCAGGAGGAGCCGGCCGTGGGCAGGGAGAAGCCGGCCGGGTCCTGACGGCCGGCCGGCTCCTCGTCCGCGCTGTTCCTCGTGGGCCGCCGTCCCCTACGGGCCCGGCGCCCTTCGTCGTCCCTCGCGGTCTCCTACAGGTCCTTGATCCGGACGTCCCGGAAGGAGATCACGTCCGACGTGCTGTGCACCTGCAGTCCGATGTAGCCGGAGGCGAACCGCCGCCCGTCGGTGCCCGGGTCGTCCGAGCGGGGCGGGGTGAAGAGCTGGCCGCCGGTGTTGTCGAACTCGTTGATCAGCACGCCGTTGCGGTAGATGGAGTAGTGCTGGTCGACCACGCGGATCTCGTAGTCGTTCCAGGTGCCCTTCTGCGTCACACCGGCACCGGCAAGACCGACCCGGTCGAAGCCGTAGACCGAACCGGTCTTGTACATGTCGCCGTCGGGCTGGTCGAACACCTGTACCTCGTGCCCGTACTTGATGGCGGCCCACTCCGGCCGCGGTTCCTCCGGATTGTCGTGGACCTGCGGGAACCGGACGAACACACCGGAGTTGGCGTTGCCGGTGCCCGGAGCGTCGTCACGCCACTGGAGCCGCAGTGAGAAGTCGCCGTACTTGCGCTGCGGGAACCACAGCATCCCCAGGCCGTCCTTGCTGGTACCGCTGGTGATCGACCCGTCGCCGTTCAGCGCGAACGAACCGCCGCCCACCTGTTCCCACTTGGCGAACGAGTCGGCGGTGCCGTCCAGGATCGTGCGGTAGCCGGTGGTCTGCCCCGGCTTGCCGATGCCCGACTGCCGGGCGGCCCGCTGGATGGTGTTGTACTCCCGCTGGTCGATCACCCCTTCCTTGCGGAGCCGGTCCAGGACCGTCTTCACGTGCTTGAGGAACAGCGCCTGGGAGGTCCACTCCTTCTCGTCCTCGATCAGTTCGTTGATGCGGCACCGGTTGTTGGTGACCCGGTTCGGCACCCCGGTGTCGACCGTGCCGACGATCACCGTCAACCGCTCGTCGTACTCCGGGCAGTCGGGGGCCGGCACACCCCCGCCCGCGACCACCGTGAAGCTCACGGAGCGCGGCTCGGCGGTGTTGCCCGCCTGGTCGGTCGCCCGGTACGACACGGTGTGCGCCCCGGCCCGGTCCACCACCACGGGAGCGGTGTACGCGAGGTAGGGCCCGGCGTCCAGCGAGTACTCGACGGCCGCGACGCCCGAGCCGCCCTCGTCCGCGGCGGTCACGGTCACCTTGGCGTTGCCCACGTACGCGCCGTCCGAGTTGCGCGTGCCGTCGACGCTCACCCCGGTGACCGGCGGCGTGGTGTCCTGCGGGGGCGCCGAGACCACCGTGAACTCCACGCTCTTGTCCGCGGCCGCGTTGCCCGCCTTGTCGGTGGCCCGGTAGCGGACGGTGTGGTCGCCGGTCTGGTGCACCATCGCGGGCCCGGTGTACGGCTGCCAGGCACCCGAGTCGACCGCGTACTCGATGGTGTTGACCCCCGACCCGGTGTCCGAGGCGGTGACCGTCACCGTGGCCATGTCGATGTACGCGCCGGCGGCGTCGCGCTCACCGCTGACCGTCGCCGAGGTCTCCGGCGGTGTCGTGTCGTCCGAGGGCGGGGCGACGACGGTGAACGCGACGTTCTTCTCCGCGGCCGCGTTGCCCGCCTTGTCGGTCGCCCGGTAGCGCACCGTGTGTGCGCCCACCTGGTCGATCACCACGGGCGCGGTGTAGGGCTGCCAGGCGTCGGAGTCGTCGACCGCGTACTCCACGCGGTCCACGCCGGATCCCGCGTCGGTCGCCTCGATCGCCACGCTCGCGGAACCGACGTACTCGCCCTGCGCGTTCCTGGTGCCGTCGACCGTGGCCTTGGTCTCGGGCGGTGTGCTGTCCGAGCCGCCGCCCTCGGTCACCACCAGGACGCCCTGCATCTGGGTGTGGCCGGGGATGGTGCAGTGGTAGAAGTAGCGGCCCGGCGTCAGGTTCACCTCGACGGAGTGCCGGCCGCCCTGGTCGTCGAACGGGTTGGCGAGGATGTTGACCTGGACGTCGCTGTTGTACTCGGGGTCGGAGTTCACGAAGGTCAGCGTGTGCGGCATGCCGGTGGTGTTGCCGGTGGCCGCGCTGTTCTCGAACACGATCGTGGCCTGCCCCGCGACCGCCGTCGTGGGCGCCGACCCGTACTTGGTGATGTCGTCGCCCGCGGTCCAGGTGAGGACCTGCTCGGCCGCCGCCGAAGGCGCGTCGCCGCGCCCGGCGGCCGGCACCGTCTGCAGCCCGAGCAGCACGAGGACGGCGGCCAGCAGGGCCGTGAGGAGTCTTCGTCGTCGTATCACTTCGCCCCCCTGGCGAGTTGGTCGGCCGGTGGCGTCGGACCGCCGCCGGTGTACGTCACCCGCCACAGCGCCGACTTGGAGTCCGAGGTGAAGAAGCCGCGCCCGTAGTCGAGGACGTAGAGCGAACCGTCCGGACCGAACTTCCAGTCCATGAGGTTCTTGATGCCGTCGTTGCCGATCGGCACGATCTTCTTCAGGGACTGCGAGTGCACCGGCAGCCCGCCGTCACCCTGGGTTCTCGGGTCCATGACCACGGCGTTTCGCGGCTGGTCGGCGTCGTAGAAGTCGCCGATGAACCACTTGCCGTCCCAGTACGCGGGCCACTTCACGGCACTGGTGCTGCTCGCGTCGTAGCGGTAGACGGGACCGTTCATCGCGGCCTGCCCGCCGCCCTTGAGCCACGGCAGCCGGTAGGTGGCCTCCTCCTTCTTGTACGAGGGGATCCCGTTCGCGTCACGCGGGTAGTCCGGGCCGCCGCCCTGCGGCGAGTACCAGACGTTGTTGCCGGTGACCGGCGGAAGGTTGACGAGTCCGTCGTTGTTCGGTGACTCGTTCTTCGGGTGGTCGCAGTCGTACCAGCCCAGCGGCTTCGACGGATCGGGCAGGTTGCGGTCCCGGTAGGGCTGCTTGTTGCCCATGCAGTACGGCCAGCCGCGGTTGCTCGCCTTGGTGATGACGGCGAACGTGTCGTACTTCGCCGGTCCCCAGGTGGTCGACGGCTCGCCGGCGTCCGGGCCGACCCAGCCGGCGTACAGGATGTCCGTCGCCTTGTCGACGGAGATGCGCGCGGGGTTGCGCACGCCCATCACATAGATCTCGCCGCGTGTCTTGCCGCCGCCCTCCTCGGTCTCCTTGCCGGTGAAGAGGTTGCCGTCCGGCAGGGTGTACGTGCCGTCGGCCTCCGGGTGGATGCGCAGGATCTTGCCGTTGAGGTTGTTGGTGTTGCCGGCGGTGCGGCGCGCGTCGGCGAAGGAGACACCCTTGTAGTTGGGCTGCGGGTTGTTGCCGGAGTACCCGTCGCTGAACTGGCTGGAGTTGTTGTCGCCGGTGGCGATGTACAGGTTGCCCTTGGAGTCCCAGGCCATCCCGCCGCCCGCGTGGCAGCAGCTGTGCACCTGCACCGGCCACTTGAGCAGTACCTTCTCACTGCTCAGGTCCAGCTTGTTCGTGGTGAGGTCGAGGGTGAAGCGGGAGACCCGCCGCTCGGCCATCTGGGTGTCGCGGTTGAGCTGCGCATGGGGTGTGTAGTGCAGGTACACCCAGCCGTTCTGCTCGAAGCGCGGGTCGAGCTCGATCCCGAGCAGACCCTCCTCGACCTTCGTCAGTTCGTCGCCGCCGCCCTTGTTGCCGAAGACCGTCAACTCGCCCGCGAGGGTGACCTGCTTGGTCTTCGGGTCGTAGACGTGGATCTGGCCCTTGCCCTTGCCCACGTCCGGGTTGTTCCAGTCGGTGATCACGGGCTGCGCGGAGTCCGCGCCGCCGCGGCCGATGTACAGCACCCGCCCGTCGGGCGCGGCGACCATGCCGTGCGGCTCGCCGATCTGGTCGTTCTGCCCGGCCTTGTTGGGCTGGGTGAGGCGTTCGGCGTGGTAGTTGGAGTTGATGGTGGCCTTGCAGTCGGCCTGGGCGAGCCGGGTGGTCCACAGCAGGGCGCCGCGCAGGTGGGCCCGGAAGTCGGTCTCGTCGTACGACGACACCGTGCCGCCCATGCCGGTGTAGAAGGACCGGCCGCCGTCGTAGTCGCGGCACCAGCTGACCGGGTGGTCGGCGCCGTTGGCACCGGTCCCGGGCCGGTACGTCGACTCGCGCACCCGGGCGACCGTGTGCACGTCGCCGGACGGGTTCTTCACCCAGTTGAACCACTGGTCGGGCCGCTTCCATTCGAGCGGCAGGCTCTGCGTGGCCGGATTCAGCCGGTCGCCCACCTCGACCGTGGCCCGTTGGGCCGTCGTCGGACTGGACGAGGCCGGACGGGCGCCGATCAGCCCGGTGAACCAGTCCGAGTACGGTTCCGCGCGGGCCGCGTCATGGATGCCGACGAAACCGCCGCCCGCCTCCATATAGGCTTCCAGGCCCGTTTCCTGGTCCGGGTCGAGGACGTCGCCGCCGCCGGTCAGGAAGACGACGGAGTTGAAGCGGCCGAGCTTGGTCGCGTTGGTGAACACGGCCGCGTCGTCCGTGGCCTCGACGGTGAAGCGCTCCTTGGCGGGGCCCGACAGGCCGATCTTCTCGATCGCCTCGATCCCCGCGTTCACCAACGGTGACTCGTCGCCGGCGGCCGCGGAGCCGTAGAACAGCAGCACTCTTACGTTGGCGCCGCCTGGCGGCGACTTGATCGACATCGTTGTCAAGGATGGGTCCGGGGCCGGCCGCGCGCTCGCGGCCGGGCCCGAGAGGAGTCCGGCCGCGACGATCCCCGCGGTCACGGTGGCCGCCCAGGTCCGTCTCCCCTTGCTTCTGGCGCTCAACGCTCTCAAGTGCATGGGCACCTCCTCGGTCACGGCAACAGCGCCAAGAAAGCTAGGCGGCTTTTCACGACTCGCCAATACCTATGACCGCAATCAAACGAACTTTGTCCTTAGAGTGGATAAACGGCCGCCGGGCCGGTACCGTCGCACAGGTTCATCACAGGTGCACCTCCGCAAAGTCCTTACCAGGGTGGGGAGTTCCGCATGGACAGACGCGCGTTCAACCGCAGGGTGCTGCTGGGCGGCGCGGCGGTCGCGACATCGTTGTCTCTGGCGCCCGAGGCCGTCAGCGCGGTCACACCGCCGCGCACCGCACCGGCCGGCGGCGAGGTCAGGCACATCAAGATCTACGCCGAGAAGCTGGCCGACGGGCAGCTGGGCTACGGCTTCGAGAAGGGCAAGGCGTCGATCCCCGGCCCGCTCATCGAGCTGAACGAGGGCGACACGCTGCACATCGAGTTCGAGAACACCCTGGACGTGGCCGCGAGTCTGCACGTCCACGGCCTCGACTACGAGATCTCCAGCGACGGCACCAAGATGAACAAGAGCGACGTCGAGCCCGGCGGCACCCGCACCTACACCTGGCGCACCCATGCCCCCGGCCGCCGCTCGGACGGCACCTGGCGGGCGGGCAGCGCCGGCTACTGGCACTACCACGACCACGTCGTCGGCACCGAGCACGGCACCGGAGGCATCCGCAAGGGGCTGTACGGTCCGGTCGTCGTCCGGCGCAAGGGCGACGTCCTGCCCGACCGGACGCACACCATCGTCTTCAACGACATGACCATCAACAACCGTGCGCCGCACACCGGGCCGGACTTCGAGGCGACGGTGGGCGACCGCGTCGAGTTCGTGATGATCACGCACGGCGAGTACTACCACACGTTCCACATGCACGGTCATCGCTGGGCCGACAACCGCACCGGGCTGCTCACCGGGCCCGACGACCCCAGCCAGGTGATCGACAACAAGATCGTGGGTCCCGCGGACTCCTTCGGCTTCCAGGTGCTGGCGGGGGAGGGGGTCGGCGCGGGCGCGTGGATGTACCACTGCCACGTCCAGAGCCATTCCGACATGGGGATGGTGGGCCTGTTCCTGGTGAAGAAGACGGACGGGACGATTCCCGGGTACGAGCCGCATGCACCGCATACTGCGCAGGAGACGCCCGCGGCGGGCGGGACGGGTGCCGCGCACAAGCACTGAGGGTCGGAACGCCGAGGCGGCGACCCGGTGTGCGGGCCGCTTTGCATCACCTTGGCGCAGGGGAATCCGCACCTGGTCCGACGGCAGGCGGAGCCGACGGGCCGGCGGGCGGGTCCTCGCCTCCGCGCCGCAGGTGGCCGGCGCGGCCGACGTGGTGCTGCTGGCGACCTGGTCCCGCGCCCCGCTCCTCGGGCTCGCCGACACCCGGCCGGGGCAGCACCTCACCAGCCTCGGCGCGGACGAGCCGGGCAAGCGCGAACTCGCCGACGACCTGCTCGACGCCGCGCTGCTCGTCGTCGACGACCGCGAACTGGCCGTGGGATCAGGCGTGTTGGCCACCTCCGGGCTGCCGGAGACGACGATGGACGCCACCCTCGGCGAGATCCTGGACGGCATCCACCCCGGCCGGACCACGCCCGGCCGGCTCTCCGTCTACGCCCCCGTCGGACTGCCCTGGCAGGACCTGGCCCTGGCCTGGATCGCCTACGAAGAGGCGCGGCGGCGGGGTATCGGCCGCCCGATCGACCTGCTGGCCTGAGCGTCGGCCGCGGGCCCGACGGCAGGGGCCCGCGGGCCGGAGCGCCCTCACTTCCGTGTGCGGCCCGGAGCTATCCTGAGCCGGAACCGCCGAGGGGAGTTCCGCCGTGTCCGAGCCAGCGCCGCGTCCCACACTGGAGGCCGTCGCCGCGCTGGCGGGGGTGTCACGGGCGACCGTGTCCCGCGTGGTCAACGGCGGCCACGGGGTGCGGGAGCTCCTGGTGCAACGGGTCCGGCGGGCGGTCGAGGAACTCGGATACGTCCCCAACCGTGCGGCGCGCAGTCTGGTGACCCGGCGGCACGACGCCGTCGCCGTGGTCATCGCGGAACCGGAGGCCAGGGTCTTCGCCGACCCCTTCTTCAGCATGCAACTGCGCGGAATCAGCAAGGAGTTGACCACGCACGACATCCAACTCGTGCTGCTGCTGACGGAAGGCCGGGACGACCACCCCCGGGTGGCCCGCTACCTGGCCGGCGGACACGTCGACGGCGCGCTCGCCTTCTCGCTCCACATCGACGACCCGCTGCCCGGCCTGATCAGGAGCGCGGGAGTGCCCACGGTCTTCGGCGGGCGCCCCGACTGGAAGGACGAGTCGGGGCGTTCGGTGTACGTCGACTGCGACAACCGGGGCGGGGCGCGTGCCGCCGTACACCATCTCGTCGGGCTCGGCCGGAACCGGATCGCGCACATCACCGGTGCCCTGGACCAGACCTCCGCGGTGGACCGGCTGGACGGCTTCCGGGACGTCATGGGGGACTGCGATCCGCGGCTGGTCGTGGAGAGCGACTTCACCCCGGGCGGCGGGGAGCGTGCCATGCGGGAGCTCCTCGACCGCTGCCCGGACGTCGACGCCGTGTTCGCCGCCAACGACCTCACCGCCTCCGGAGCCCTGCGCGTGCTGCGCGAGAGCGGCCGGCGGGTGCCCGAGGACGTCGCCGTGATCGGCTTCGACGACGTGCTGCCGGTCACCGAGCAGACCGAGCCGCCCCTGACGACGGTCCGCCAGGACATCGAGGAGATGGGCCGGCTGATGGCCCACTTGCTGCTGACGGGCCTCGACCGCAGCCACCGGGGCGAGACGGGGCCGGACTTCCCGGAGAGCATGATCCTGCCGACGACGCTGGTACGACGGGCCTCCGCCTAGGAACAGTGGTCATTTGGTCTCGGGTGGCGATACGGCTGAATGCCGGAAGTCGCGGGGCGACATGCCGTAGGCGGCACGGAACGTGCGGCTGAAGTGCGCCGGGTCGGGGAAGCCCCAGCGGGACGCGATGGCCTGGATGGAACGGGAGCGCTGGGCGGAGTCGGCGAGATCACGGCGGCAGCGCTCCAGCCGGCGCTGCCGGATCCACCCGGCGACGCCCGCGTCCTCGTCGCTGAAGATCCGGTACAGCTGACGGATCGAGATGTCGTGCGCGACCGCGACGGTCTCGGGGCTCAGGCCCGGGTCCGTGAGGTGCCGCTGGATGAAGTCCCGGATGCGTACCTGCAGGGCCCGCTCCCCGGACCGGGGGCCCGTCGCCGCCTCGGCCTCCAGATGGCGGGCGAGGACGCAGCCGAAGAGGTCCATGGTGACCGAGGCCAGGGTCGAACTCGCCGCCGGAGTGTGCTCGGGGGCGTGTTCGGTGAGATCGGTCAGCCAGCGGGCGAACACCCCGCCCATCCCGTGGCGTGCGCTGATCGGGACCGCAAACAACTGCTGCACCGTCCTCTCCGGCAGCGGAAGCAGCTCGCGGGGAAACTGCACGGTCAGGTGCGACCAGGCGCCCGTACAGTGCTGGACATCCCCGTGGTACGGCCGGCTGCTGTGCATCAGTACCAGGTCGCCGCGCCGCAGCGTGATGTCGCCCCGGGCCGTGGAGAGGGTTCCTGCCCCGTTGGCGAAGTAGTTGATCAGATACATCTCCGGGTCGGACTGCCGGATCGTCTTCACCGTCCGTGCGACCCCCAGATGCGGGTACGCCATGGCGGCCGCCTGCAACTCTCCCAGGTCGACGACACGCATCCGCGCCCGGAAGTCGTCCTTGTCCCTGCTGTGCAAGCGGTTGGGCACGTGGGTCCGTGCGGTCGTGTCCGCCCACAGGGCGAATCGCTCCGGCGCCGGGACGATCTCCGTACTGAACTCGCTCACGTGCATGTCTGCCCCCAACTCTGTCCGGTTGTCGTGGTGTTGCACGCGTCCGTCGGCCGGGTCGGCGGACGATGGGCAGGCCGAGGACCACGACGGGACGGCTCGTCGCGGACGCGGACGGCATGCGGGCCGGGTCGCCTGCGGCCGGCCGGCGCACACCTTGTCGCCAGGGCCGGCAGGCGCCGGTGCGGGAATGCTCGCAGTCACGGATTCCCGGCAGCAAGGGCTTGCCGTTGTCCCAGACAGCCGACTGGTGTCCGGGCTGGTCAGGAAACTGTCCGGGGATGTCCGGACAGGGCGTACCAGGCGAAGTCGGCTCATGGGGGCGGTCGGTATCCGCCGGCCGGCCCCTCGCACGGGATACGTCAGCCCCGCTCACCGGTCGTCTGCGGAAACAGACAACACCTGTGCACGGACGGTCAATCACATTCGCTTCCCGTCCCGGCATCGTCGTCGGTGCATCACGAGAACCAGCCTGTGCAGGGCCCGGTGCGCTTGCGGGACGCAGCAACCTCGCGCGCGGACCCTGGCCCTGCCGGGCGTCACGACCACTCAAGGAAAAGGAGTCTCAGGTGTACAGGAAGCTGGAGAACCTCGGTGCCGCCCTGCTGGAGCGGCTTGCCCCCAGGGCCGAGGCGTCGGCCTCGGCGCAGGGCTGCTGGTACGCGTGCATCGCCGGCTACTGGCACGAGTGCTGCGACGGGTCCGGATGCGACCGCTCGGAGAGCCCGTGCCCTTGACGGCCTGATCGTGCCGGGCGGCGCCCCACGCGCCGCCCGGTCGTTCGCCGGGGCCGAGGTCCGTTCCCGGCGAGGAGGGAGTGGCGAGCATGCTGTACGTCACGATCGGTGCACGGTGTCTCCTCGGCGGAGTCTTCCTGCTCTCGGTCGTCAGCAAGGTGAGAGGAGCGGCCGCCTTCGAGGCGTTCGTGGTGTCGGTACGGTCGATGACGGCGGCACCGGGGGACCGGGCCCGCCTGCTGGCCGGCGTCGTCGTGGCTGCCGAGGCGGTGGTGTCCGTACTGCTGCTGGTCCCGGTCCCGGGCCCCCGTGCGCTGGGTCCCGCGGCGGCGGCGGGCCTCCTGTGCGTGTTCACCGCCGCGATCGTGTCGGCCCTGCGCCGGGGGGTGCGGACCCCCTGCCGGTGCTTCGGCGCCGCGTCGGCTCCGACGGGGTGGCGGCACGTGGTGCGGAACACGGCGCTGGTGTGCGTGTCGGTGGTCGCCGCGGCCGGTACACCGGCCTTCGGCCGGGCGCACCCGGCGGGCACGGTGACGGCCGTGGCATCGGGCATCGTGGCAGCGCTCCTCGTCGCGGCCCTGGACGACGTAGCGGCCCTCTTCGGTGCGGGCCCCCGCCCGGCAACCACTACGGGCTCTGTCCGGGGAACCATCACGGGTGGCGGCAGAGGAGCCACTACGGGCTCTGCCCGAGGAACCACTGCAGGCCCCGGCCCAGGAACCACCACAGGCACTGTCCGACGAGCCCCGCACATTCCGGCAACCCGGCAGGTTCCGGCACCCTCCAGGACTTCCGCAACGGTACGGACCCCGGCAGACCACACGGAAAGGCAGCCATGATCTATCTGATCGCGGCCGTGGCGTTCGCGGGAACGCTCGGCGCGTTGAACCTCGTCCTGCTGCTCGGCGTCATCAGGAGGCTGCGGGAACACACCGATCTGCTGGCACCGGGCGCCACGGACGGGCGTGAGCTTCCCGTGATCGCGGTCGGCGAGCGCGTCGGCGAGGCCACGGCCGTCACGGAGAGCGGTGCCGAGATCAGCACGGCACGTCTGGCCGACGCAACCGTGGTGGCCTTCTTCGCCCCGGACTGCCGCCCGTGCCGGGAAAAGGTCCCCGCCTTCGCCCAGTTCGCGCGTCATGTGCCGGGCGGCCGGGACCGGGTGCTCGCGGTGGTGGTCGACGCGGCCGGGGACGGGAGCCTCTTCGCGGACGCGCTCGGCGAGGTGGCACAGGTCGTCGTCGAGACCCCCGACGGCCCGCTGAGTGGCGCCTTCCAGGTCAGGGCGTTCCCCACCGTCCTGCGGGTGGCGCGGCAGCACGGGGCCGTGGTGGTCGCGGAGAACCGGCTGGCCGCGGAACTGACTCCCGCGGCGGCGGCCCGGTGACCCAGGACGACTCGGCAGCGGGCGGGGGCCCGGCCCGGTCGGCGGGGCGCAGGCTCTCGCTCCTGTCGCGGCTTTCGACGGCGGGCGCGCTGGCCGGACGCGCCTGCCCCGGGGTGCTGGTCGCCCACGCGGCCCTCGCCCTGCTGACGGGCGCGGTGCCGGTGGCCGCCGCGTGGCTGACCAAGCGGATGCTGGACGGGCTGGTCGAGGGCGGCCCCGGGCGCGAACTGATCGTGATCAGCGCGGCGCTCGCCGCGGTCGGTGTCCTCGGCCGGCTGGCTCCGCAGCTGAGCCAGTTCTGCAAGGCGGAGACGGACCGCCGCGTGGGGCTGCTGGCGCAGCGTCGGCTGTTCGACGCCGTCAACGGGTTCACCGGGCTGGGGCGTTTCGAGAACCCCCGGTTCCTCGACGAGTTGAGGCTCGCACGCCAGGGTGGTGGCAGCAACCCCGGGCAGGCCGTGGACGGAATCCTGGGTGCCGCGCGTTCCGGGCTGACCATCGCGGGATTCCTCGTCTCGCTGTGGCTGCTCAGCCCCTTGATGACCGTCTTCGCGGTGCTGTTCGGCGCACCGGCCCTGGCCGCGGAGATCAGCCTCTCGCGCAGACGCGCCCGGGTGGCCCAGCGGATGAGCCCGGCCGAACGCCGCGAGTTCTTCTACGGCAATCTCCTCTCCAGCGTGCAGGCGGCCAAAGAGGTGCGGCTGTTCGGGATCGGCCGCTTCCTGCGTGACCGCATGATCGACGAACAGCGCGCCGTCAACACGGCGAAACGGACCGTCGACCGGCGCGGGCTGAAGGTCCAGACGGTCCTGGGCGCACTGTCCGCACTGGCGACGGGCGGCGGACTGCTGTGGTCGATCCAGGCGGCGCACGAGGGCCGGCTCTCCGTCGGGGACGTCATGGTGTTCACCGCGGCGGTCGCGGGTGTCCAGGGCTGTCTGGCCGCGATCGCCGCCGACGTCGCCCGTACCCATCACGCACTGACGCTCCTGGGGCACTACCTCGCGGTGGTCACCGCGGAGCCCGAACTGCCCGTGCGCGCCGCGCCTGAGCGGCTGCCCGCGCTCCGCCGCGGCATCGAACTCCGCGATGTGTGGTTCCGCTACTCGCCCGGGCATCCCTGGGTCCTGCGGGGCGTCAGCCTGTTCATCCCGCAGGGTGCGAGTGTGGCGCTGGTCGGCCTCAACGGGGCCGGAAAGTCGACGCTGGTCAAGCTCCTGTGCCGGTTCTACGACCCGGACCGGGGCGCCATCCTGTGGGACCGGGTCGACATCGGTGAGGTTCGTCCGGAGGAACTGCGCCGCAGGATCGGCGCGGTCTTCCAGGACTTCATGTCCTACGACCTCACCGCGGCCGAGAGCATCGCGCTGGGCGACCTGTCCGCCCTGCACGACCGGGAACGCGTCCGCACCGCCGCCCGCCGCGCGGGTGTGGACGGCGTCCTGCACAACCTGCCGCACGGTTACGACACGCTGCTGTCCCGCTCGTTCTTCCTGGAGTCGGACAAGGACGACCCGTCCACGGGGGTCGTCCTGTCCGGCGGGCAGGCCCAACGGGTGGCGCTCGCCCGCGCGTTCCTGGGTGAAGGCCGGGAACTCCTCGTCCTGGACGAGCCCTCCGCCGGTCTCGACGCCCGTGCCGAATACGAGATCCACACGGCGATCCGGACGCACCGGAGCGGCCGTACCAGCCTGCTGATCTCCCACCGGCTCAGCGCGGTGCGGGACGCCGATCGCATCGTGGTGCTGTCGGGGGGACGCATCATCGAGGAGGGCACCCATGACGCGCTGCTGGCGGCCGGCGGTGACTACCAGCGGCTGTTCGCCCTTCAGGCCGCCGGCTACCAGGACCAGCACCCCGCCGGCCACCCGGTGCGGGGAGGAACCCCATGACCCGGAGCGGGCCGGTCCCCTGGCTGCGGGCCCACCGGGCGCGGGTGCACCGGGCCCGGCGTGCCCGCAGGACCCGCGTGTGCGCCCTGGTCGTCCTGAGCGCCGTGGCGGCGGCCGTGTCCCTGCTCACGAACGCCGACCGGGCCACCGCGGCAGGCTGCGCCGTCCTCACCGGAACCGGGGGCACCGCCTTCGTCCTGTGGCTCTCCCGGACCTGGGCGGTGGTGACGGTGCGCGGGCCCAGCATGGAACCGGCGTACCGGGACGGGGACCGGGTCCTGGTGCGGCGCTCCGCCTCGCCCCTCCAGGGGCAGGTCGTGGTCGTGGAACAGGGGACGGGGCGGTACGCGGGGCAGCGGCGCCCGCTGTCCGCGGCCGCCGGCGCGGTAGCCGTGGCGGAACGTGCCTGGCTGGTCAAACGGGTCGCCGCCGCCGCGGGCGATCCAGTGCCGCCGCGGGCGGTCCCGGCGCCGGCCGGGGCGCCCGGGAGACGCGTGCCCGGGGGCTCGCTGGTGCTGCTCGGGGACAACACGGCCGTCAGCGTGGATTCGCGCACCCTCGGCCTCTTCCCCGATGACCGGGTCCTCGGCGTCGTCGTCCGTACGCTGCCCGCCGCCCGGCGCCCGTGACGGCCGCCGTGCTGCGGGCGCTCACTCCTGCGGGGGCTCGCCCCGGATCACTGCGAAACGGGCGCCCTGAGGATCGGCGAGCCGGGCCATCCGGCCGACGCCCTCCACGGTGGTGGCGGGCATCCGGACGGTGCCGCCCAGCTCCAGCGCCCGGGCGAGCGTGGCATCGGGATCCGCGGCCCCGAAGTACGGCAGCCAGCACGCGCCGGCCGCCGCCTCCGTCGGGTCGTCGGCCAGCGCGACCATCCCGCCGAACATCGCCTCGTCCCCGCCGTCGGCCGGATTGACGCAGGTGTAGGTGCCACCGGGGAAGGGCACGGCCGACGTCTCCAGACCGAGTGTCCGGCGGTAGAACGCGGCGGCCGAGGCGATGTCCGGTGTGTACAGCTCGACCCAGCACAGCGCACCGTTCTCGCTCGCCATGCCCATGCCCTTGAGGTGGCCGGGCTGCCAGACTCCGAACGGCACACCCGCCCGGTCGGCCAGCACCGCCAGCCGGCCCTGTCCCCGTACCTTTGCCGGCCGGCGGAACACCTGGCCGTGGGCGCGTTCGGCGGCGTCTGCCGTGGCCTCGGCGTCCTCGCTCCGGAAGTACACCGTCCAGGCCGCGGGACCCTGCTCCGGGGCGATCGGCACACCCCCGGCGACCGTTCTGCCGTCCAGCTCGAAGACGCCGTAACCGCCGGCGCCGGGGTCCGCCGGCCGCAGACGCCAGCCGAAGAGACCACCGTAGAAGGCCGCGGTGCCGTCGAGGTCGGTCGTGCCGACGTCGACCCAGTTGGGAGCGCCGTCGACGAAACGGGTGGTGAGCATCGTCGCCCTCCTCGGAAGGGTCCCGTCCTGCACAGCCGAGTCTCGCACCGCCCACGGGCGATCGCCCGCCGGCCCGTCCGCATGCCCCGCGGCACTCGGGGTGACCGGCGGGACTGTGCCGGTGTGCTGCGACTCCCGCGCGCCGCCGTGCGCCACGGACCGCCCGCGGAGCATCATCGGGACGGCCACAGGCCCCGGACGCGGCGTTGAGCGCGCATTGAGCGAACGTTTTTCGCCGGACGGCACGATCCTCGCCATGCACTTCGATTCGATCACTTCGCCCGACCTCACCTGGCAGGAGGGGGCGTTGTGCGCGCAGACCGGGGCCGACTTCTTCTTTCCTGAGCCCGGCAGCTCCGTGCGCGAGGCGAAGCGGATCTGCGGCCTGTGCCCGATCCGTTCAGCCTGCCTGGACTACGCGCTGGACCACGACGAGCGGTTCGGCGTCTGGGGCGGCCTGTCGGAGAAAGAACGGCTGGAGCTGCGGCGTACATCCCGCTGAACGGGGGTGGCGCGGGCCCACCGGGGGCCTGCGGCGGCACCGCGCCCCGGCCCCCGCTTCCCCTTGTGCCGGGCGTGCGGGGCATCACACGCGTCAACCGCTCCACTGTGTGGGACCGGGTCCACGGGCCGCCTTCGTACGAGGGGTGAGCGGGCCGGCCGACCGTAGTCGTGGGGCCGCTGCCGGCGGACGATAGATTGGCCGCCATGAGTGAGAACGTGTACTTCGACATCACGATCGACGAGCAGCCCGCCGGCCGGATCGTGTTCCGGCTCTTCGACGACGTGGTGCCCCGCACCGCCGAGAACTTTCGGCAGCTCGCCACCGGCAAGCCCGGTTTCGGCTACGCCGGATCGGTCTTCCACCGGGTGATCCCCCGCTTCATGCTGCAGGGCGGCGACTTCACCGAGGGCAACGGAACCGGCGGCAAGAGCATCTACGGCGGAACTTTCGAGGACGAGAACTTCACCCTCAAGCACGACCGCCCCTACCTGCTGAGCATGGCGAACCGGGGGCCGAACACCAACGGGTCGCAGTTCTTCGTCACCACGATCGTGACCGACTGGCTCGACGGCAAGCACGTGGTCTTCGGCGAGGTGGTCGAGGGCCAGCAGATCGTCGACAAGATCGAGGCCCTGGGCACCCAGAACGGCCGGACCGCGGCGACGGTCAAGATCGCCGACAGCGGGGTCTGCTGAGCCGGGGCCGCAAGGCCTGATTCCATCCCGATGGCGCCGTCGGCCGGCCGACGGCGCCCGCCCCCCCTCCCGACGAGCCCGGTCGAGCGGTGGAGGCAATACCGCGCGGGTCCCGGCACGCGGCCGCGAACCCCGTACGGGCAGCGGCGCACCGCAAGTCCGGTGCGCCGCCTCGGGTGCCGTCGCTCAGACGGCGGCCCGCGCCGCCATCCGAGCCTTGCGCGCGGCCAGCCTCTCGTCGAATTTGGCGGCCTCCGCGTCCAGCCCGCCCAGGAACATCCCGACCTCCTCCTGCGCCTGACGCCCCTCCGGACCCAGCTCGTCCAGCTCCATGACCTTCAGGAAGCGCAGCACGGGCTGGAGCACGTCGTCATGGTGGATCCGCAGGTTGTAGACCTCGCCGATGGCCATCTGGGCGGCGGCGCGTTCGAAGCCGGGGATGCCGTGCCCGGGCATGCGGAAGTCCACCACGACGTCCCGGACGGACTGCATGGTCAGGTCGGGCGCGATCTCGAAGGCCGCCTTCAGCAGGTTGCGGTAGAAGACCATGTGGAGGTTCTCGTCGGTCGCGATCCGGGACAGCATCCGGTCGCAGACCGGGTCACCCGACTGGTGACCGGTGTTGCGGTGCGAGATGCGGGTCGCCAGTTCCTGGAAGGCGACGTACGCGATCGAGTGCAGCATCGAGTGCCGGTTGTCCGACTGGAAGCCCTCGCTCATGTGGGCCATCCGGAACTGCTCCAGTTTGTCCGGATCGACCGCGCGGGAGGCGAGCAGATAGTCGCGCATCACGATGCCGTGCCGGCCCTCTTCGGCCGTCCAGCGGTGCACCCAGGTGCCCCAGGCGCCGTCCCGGCCGAACAGCGTGGCGATCTCGTGGTGGTAGCTCGGCAGGTTGTCCTCGGTCAGCAGGTTCACCACCAGGGCGGTCCGGCCGATCTCGGTGACCTTCGACTGCTCCTTGCTCCAGACCTCGCCGTCCGGGAAGAAACCGGGGAAGTTGCGCCCGTCGCTCCACGGCACGTACTCGTGCGGCATCCAGTCCCGGGTGACCTTCAGATGGCGGTTGAGCTCCTTTTCAACCACTTCCTCCAGGGCGTACAGCAGCCGTGTGTCGGTCCATACGGACGGGCTGCCGAGGTGGGGAGGGGTGATCGTCACAAGAACTCCAGGGGGACGACGGGCACATGGGGGAAGAACCGCTGGAACCGGCGAGTGCGGCGCCGGGAACCTACGCGATCGTAGGCTACGAGACCGTAGGTTACGAAGTCGTAGGTTAAGTGTGGCGTAAACAAGTGCTGTTCAGCGGTGTCGCAGCGGTAGGACGAGCATACGGTGCTGGCACGGTTCCGGAGCCGGCGCCAGTTCCGGCAGGGGTCCGCGGCCCGTGGCCCCGAGCCGTCGACGGGAGGCGCCGCCGTCAGGCGTACAACTCCCGCAACCGCACCGAGAGGCACGTCACACAGCCCTCCAGCTTCTCGAACTCGCCGATGTCCACCGGGACCACCTCGTGGCCCAGGCCGGTCAGCAATTCCCGTGTCCTCGGTGCGCTGGCGGCCATCAGCAGCTTGTCGCCGCCGAGCAGCACGATGTGCGCGCCGGACTCCTCGGGCACCGACAGGAAGCGGGGGAAGAGGGAGGGCCGGTCCACGTGCGGGATGTGCCCGAGCACCGTGCCGTCGGGCAGGGCGGTGACTGCGGACTTCAGGTGCAGCACCCTGCTCACCGGCACGGCGACCACGCGAGCGCCCAAGGGTTCGAAGGCCGCCCGCAATTGCCGCACACCGGCCGCGTCGGTGCGTCCGCCCCGGCCCACGTAGACGGTGTCGCCGACCTTGAGGACGTCCCCGCCCTCCAGGGTCCCCGGCTCCCAGATCCAGTTCACCGAGCAGCCGAGGCGGGCGACGGCCTCTTCCACCCCGGCGGTCTCGCCGCGCCGGGACTCGGCGCCGGGCCGGGCGATCAGCGCCACGTTCCGGTACATCACCACGGTGTCCTCGACGAACACGGCGTCCGGGCAGTCGTCGGCCGGCTCCACCTCGATCGTCTCCCAGCCGTGCGCGCGCAGCGTCCCGACGTACGCCTCCCACTGCTCGACGGCCAGGTCCACGTCCACCGTCTGCCGTTCGACATGGGTCACCAGCCCGTCGGCGAGGCGCGGGCCGGGTCGGCGGACGAGGGCCTTCTTGCTGGGCACGGCTGGCCTCCGGATCGGCGGGGCGGTGCCGGCGCCGGTCATGCGGTGCCGGTCCGCCATCATGCAGGGCGGACCGGCACCCGGGACACCCCCTGGCGCCGGGCCATGGTGTGCGTCGTGTGCCGGCCCGTCCGCCGGGACGCATGCCGCGGCACTACGCGGGGTCCCCGACCGCCTCCGGTGTGGTCTCCGTCAGTTCGCCGTTCTCCAGGAGCAGCCAGCGGGTGATGCCGGCCGACCTCAGGAACGGCAGGTCGTGACTGGCCACCAGCAGGGCCCCCTCGTACGACTCCAGGGCCGTGGTCAGCTGCCGGACACTCGCCATGTCCAGGTTGTTGGTCGGCTCGTCGAGCATGAGGAGCTGCGGCGCGGGCTCCGCCAGCATCAGCGCGGCCAGGGCGGCCCGGAAGCGTTCCCCGCCGGACAGGGTCCCAGCCTTCCGGTCGGCCCGGGCGCCGCGGAACAGGAACCGGGCGAGCCGGGCCCGGATCCGGTTGCCGGTGGCGTCCGGCGCGAACCGGGCCACGTTCTCGGCGACGGTCAGTCCGCCGTCGAGGACGTCGAGCCGCTGCGGCAGAAAGCGCAGAGGTACGTGCGCCGTCGCCTCGCCCGCCACCGGCGGCAGGTCACCGGCGATGGTGCGCAGCAGCGTCGTCTTGCCCGCGCCGTTGCGCCCGACCAGCGCGATCCGCTCCGCCCCGCGCACGTCGAGGCCGTCGACGCGCGCTCCGTACCTCAGCTCCAGGTTCCGCAGGGTGAGGACGCCACGGCCCGGCGGTACGGCCGTGTACGGCAGGTCGACGCGGATCTCGTCGTCGTCCCGTACGGCGTCCACGGCCTCGTCGAGCCGTTCCCTGGCCTCGGACAGCCGCTCCTCGTGCAGGATGCGGTGCTTGCCCGCGGACTCCTGCGCCGCGCGTTTGCGCGCCCCCATGACGATCTTCGGTTCGCGTTTCTGCTCGAACATCTTCTGGCCGTACCGCTTGCGGCGGGCCAGTTTGACCTGGGCGTCGGCCAGTTCGCGCCGCTGCTTGCGGACGTCGGCCCCGGCCATCCGCACCATGCGCTCGGCGGCCTCCTGTTCGGTGGCGAGCGCCGCCTCGTACGCCGTGAAGTCGCCGCCGTACCAGGTGATCCGTCCGGCGCGCAGATCGGCGATCTGGTCGACCAGGCCGAGGAGTTCCCGGTCGTGGCTGACCACGACCAGCACACCCGGCCAGGACGCGACGGCCGCGTACAGCCGCCGGCGCGCGTACAGGTCGAGGTTGTTGGTGGGCTCGTCGAGCAGCAGCGCGTCCGGGCGGCGCAGCAGCAGCGCGGCCAGCCGCAGCAGCACCGACTCGCCGCCGGAGACCTCACCGACGGTACGGTCCAGGCCGATGTGGCCCAGGCCGAGTTCGCCGAGGGTGGCGACCGCGCGCTCCTCGACGTCCCAGTCGTCGCCGACCGCCTCGAAGTGCTGATCGGCGGCGTCGCCCGCCTCGATGGCGTGCAGGGCGGTGCGCCGGGCGGCGATCCCGAGGGCCTCGTCGACGCGGAGTGCGGTGTCGAGCGTGACGTTCTGCGGGAGGTAGCCGATCTCGCCGGTCACCCGGACGGTGCCGCCGGCGGGGGTGAGGTCGCCGGCGAGCAGCTTCAGGAGGGTGGACTTCCCGGATCCGTTGACGCCGACGAGTCCGGTGCGGCCGGAGGCGAAGGCGGCGTCGAGACCGTCGAGGACGGGGGTGCCGTCGGGCCAGGCGAAGGACAGGGAGACGCAGGTGAGAGAAGCAGACATGGGGGCCTCGCGGTTGCTTGGTGTGGTCGGGGCAAACGCGTGTCGAGGCACCGCTGGGCGACAACCGGGGGACCGGGGCCAGGGAAACGGCCTGTGCCGAAGGACGGCTCGGACGCCGAGGTCGCACGCTGCGCACACCTCACGGGTGTGACGCGGTGTCTCAGGACCTCAGACGAGCAACGTCCTTCTCCAATCGGCGGCAACAGGACCACGCAGCACCGTACGAGGGGGTACCGCGGCTGTCAACGCGTTTTCGGACCGCTGCGAGGCGTGGGTGGCGGCGGCCGTCAGGGCCGGCGCATCAGCTCGGCCAGTTCGTGGTCGAGGTCGAGTTGGAGGTGTTCCAGGCCGAGCGGCACCAGATCGCCGGTGGCCTTGAGGAAACTGCGGATCTCACCCGAGCGGACGTGCACGACCGCTGTGCCCTCACTGGCGTGGAATTCCAGCACGGTGCGGTCGTACCCGTACGGCCGCACCCGCACGTCGCCGTTGCCCTCGCACCCGTGCAGGCCGGCCGCGAGGAGGTCCCGGGCGAAGGTCCAGCTGACGTCCACGCCGTCCAGGGTGGCCGGTCCCGGGAAGGTCATGGACACGGCGAACGGGTCGCGCCGGTCGTAGCGCAGTGTGGCGGGAAAGCTCTGCATGCGCGGGGCGGCGGCGACAAGGCGGGCTTCCACGGGCTGCTCGATGACGGTGGACAACGCCTTGCTCCCTCGTGACGGCTGGACCAACGTGCGGGTGGTCGACCCTGGCACTGGAAGAGACGACGAAACGGCCGCATCCGTGCACACGCGTTCCGAGTGACCTCGGTCACCGCGGACGCGCCCGCGCGCCGGTCCGGACCGGCGCGCGGGCGCGTCCCGGACTCTGGACGGCGGCGGGGGAGTGGGCTAGCTTCGCCCGCCATGAGGCGCTTGGGGAGCACGCGACGCAGGGGACGTACGAGTCGAGTGGTGGCCGCGGGGGTGGCCTGCGGGGCGGCGCTGGCCGCGCTCACCGTGGGACCCGCCGAGGCCCGGCCGCTCGGCCACCGCGCCCCCCACTGGGACCTCAAGGACACCGGCGCCTCCGCCGTCCGCTTCCGCGGCCTGTCGGCCGTGGATCGTCGTACGGCCTGGCTGGCCGGCACCGGCGGCACCGTGCTGCGCACCACGGACGGCGGGGCGAGGTGGCGGAACGTCTCGCCGCCGGGCTCCGCCGACCTGGAGTTCCGCGACGTCGAGGCGTTCGATGCGCGCCGCGCGGTGGTGCTGGCCATCGGCGAGGGCGAGGCGTCCCGCGTCTACCGCACCGACGACGGCGGCGCCACCTGGACGGAGTCCTTCCGCAACAACGACCCGAAGTCCTTCTACGACTGCCTCGCCTTCTTCGACCGTCGCCACGGCCTCGCCATGAGCGACCCGGTGGACGGAAGGTTCCGCATCCTCTCCACGTCCGACGGCGGGCGCAGCTGGCGGGTGCTGCCGGCCGCCGGCATGCCGCCCGCCCTGGACGGCGAGGCGGGCTTCGCGGCCGGCGGACAGTGCCTGGTGACGTCCGGGTCCGCGGACGTCTGGCTGGCCACGGGCGGCGGCGCCGACGCGCGCGTGCTGCACTCCGCCGACCGCGGACTGACCTGGACCGCCGCCGGCACACCGCTGCCGGCGGGCGACCCGGCCCGCGGAGTCTTCGCCCTCGCCTTCCGGGACCGTACCCACGGCCTCGCCGTCGGCGGCGACTACCGCCCGGGCCGGCCCTCGCCCCGGGCGGCGGCCGGCACGTCCGACGGCGGCCGCACCTGGCGGCCCGCCGCCACGGCTCCGCCCGCCTACCGCTCCGGCGTCGCCTGGCTCCCGCACAGTCGCACCGCGGCCCTCGCCGTCGGCCCGACCGGCACCGACCTGACGACCGACGCCGGCCGCACCTGGCGGACCATCGACACCGGCTCGTACGACACGGTGACCTGCACCCCCGACCTGAGCTGCTGGGCGGCGGGGGAGCAGGGGCGGGTGGCACGCCTGGAGAGCTGACGTAACGGACCGACTGCGACGGACCCGCGGCGACCGGTGATCCCGGGCCGCCCCGTAGGCTCGTCCCCACCATGACGACCCTAGCGCTGCCCGAGAACTGGCCCGTGACCGAGAAACAGGCGCGCGCGGTGCAGGACGCGCTGCGGGGCCGGGTGGTGCTGGACGAGCCCGGACCGCCACCCGGGACGGGCCGGGTCACCGGGGTCGACGTCGCCTACGACGACGGCCGCGACCTCGTCGCGGCCGCGGCCGTCACGCTGGACGCGGCCACCCTGGGGGTGGTCGCCGAGGCGACCGCCGTCGGCCCGGTGGCCTTCCCGTACGTGCCCGGTCTGCTGGCCTTCCGTGAGATCCCCGCCGTGCTGGCCGCGCTCGACGCGCTGCCCGGCCCGCCCGGACTGGTCGTCTGCGACGGCTACGGGCTGGCCCACCCGCGCCGCTTCGGGCTCGCGAGCCACCTCGGCGTCCTCACCGGCCTGCCCACCATCGGCGTCGCCAAGAACCCGTTCACCTTCGCCCACGACGACCCGGCACCGGGCCGGGGCAGCGCCACCCCGCTGCGCGCGGGCGACGAGGAGGTCGGCCGCGCCCTGCGCACCCGGGACGCCGTCAAACCGGTCTTCGTCTCCGTCGGCCACCGGGTGAGCCTGGACAACGCCTGCGCCCATACGCTCGCGCTCACCGCGGGTTTCCGGCTCCCGGAGACGACCCGCCGCGCGGACGCGCTGTGCAGGCGGGCGCTTCAGGAGGCGACGATGCGCCACTCCCCGACCTCGCGGTACCCGGAGTCGTAGACGGCCGAGCCGTCTCCGGGTTCGAGCGCGTAGTGACCGAGGTTTCCGCCCCAGTAGCGCAGGATCCGGCCCAGTTCCCCGGCTCGGTCGCCGGCCGTCGCCGTGTCGTCGACGGCGACCTCCAGAACGAACTTCACGCTGTTTTCCTCCTTGGACCTTGGGCTTCCATTGTTTCATTGAACTCCCCATTGGCACTTTTCCGATCAGGGCCGTTGTAGGCACGCGGTCATCCTCCGAAAAGTCTCAAAGGGAGGAAGAGGGATGGGGGAGGGGACGGCGGTCAGGCCGCCGTCCGCACGTGCGGTCCGTGCCCGCGGTCGCAGCCGTGCCGCAGATGCGCCGTCTGAGTACCTGTACGGATGTGGTCCCGCCGGCCGACCGGCAGGCTGGGCCGCATGACGACCTCACCCTGCCCGCGGCCGGCGCCGCGGCGTCCCCGTCCCACCGGGCGTGCCGCGGCCCTCGCGCTGGCACTCGGCGTACTGGCGGGACTCGCCTGGACGGCGGGAATGATCTACACCCTGGTCGGCTGGATCCGATGAGGACTCGATGGGCCCGTCCCGGACGGCGGAAGCAGGCCGGCAGCTGATCCCGGCGCCGGCTTACCCGAACGGCCCTCCCTCGCCGCCGCCGTACATAGGCGACCGCGCTCCGCCGGACCCGGGCGCACGGCACGCCCCCCGCACGGACGGCCGGTCGTGGCGACGTGCGGGTAACTATGGGTAACTTGGCTGAGCGCTTGTTCATCCGGCCTTGTGCCCGGTGGAGCGTGTTCCTAGCATCAGTGGTGTTACATCGCTTGTGTCACATCGACTGGGGGTCGCATGACCACGGCAGGGGCGCCGACGAAGGGACAGGGCCCGCTCGCGGGGCTGCGCGTGGTCGAGCTGGCCGGTATCGGACCCGGTCCGTTCGCCGCCATGCTCCTCGCCGACCTGGGCGCCGACGTCGTCCGCGTGGACCGGCCCGGGACCCCGCAACTCGCCGTCGATCCGGCCCACGACGTCACCAACCGCAACAAGCGCTCCGTGATCGTCGACCTGAAGTCCGCCGACGGCCCGGCCCGCGTCCTCGACCTGGCCGAGCGGGCGGACATCCTGATCGAGGGCTTCCGGCCGGGCGTGGCCGAACGGCTCGGCGTCGGCCCCGAGGACTGCCACGCCCGCAACCCGCGACTGGTCTACGGACGGATGACCGGCTGGGGACAGGACGGCCCGCTCGCCGACCGCGCCGGCCACGACGTCGCGTACATCGCCGTCACCGGCGCCCTCGGCATGATCGGCGCCCCGGACGAGCCGCCCCCCGTGCCCGCCAACCTGGTCGGGGACTACGCGGGCGGCTCCCTCTACCTGGTCGTCGGCGTGCTCGCCGCCCTCCACCACGTACGCGAGACCGGTGCGGGCCAGGTCGTCGACGCCGCCATCGTCGACGGCACCGCGCATCTCACCGCGATGATCCACGGCATGCTGGCCGCCGGCGGCTGGCAGGACCGGCGGGCCGCCAACCTGCTGGATGGCGGCTGCCCGTACTACGGCACCTACGAGACCGCCGACGGCGCATACATGGCCGTCGGCGCCCTGGAACAGAAGTTCTACGAGGAGTTCCTGCGGCTGCTCGGCCTGGACGAGCTGATCCCGGCCCGCAAGGACTGGACCCGATGGGGTGAACTGCGCGAGCGGATCGCCGCCCGGTTCAAGTCCCGTACCCGCGACGAGTGGACGGCCGTCTTCGCGGACTCCGACGCGTGTGTGGCGCCCGTCCTGTCGCTGCGCGAGGCCCCGCACCACCCGCACCTCGCCGCCCGCGGCACCTTCACCGACCACGCAGGCATCACCCAGCCGGCCCCCGCACCCAGGTTCTCCGCGACCCCGACCGCGGTCCGTACCGCTCCCGCCCGGCCCGGGGCGGACACCGCGGACGTGGCGCGCGACTGGCGCGTACCCGGCTTGCTCTGCGCCCCCGACGGGGACGACGCATGATGGAACCGCCTTCCCCCCGAGCCGCGCCCCGCCCGGCGGTCCGGACCAGCGCGGTCCGGACCACAGCGGACCTGCCCTGGCCTCCCGCGCAGCCCGAAGTCCCCTCGCTCCGCAACCCTCGTGGAAAGGCCCCTCAGTGAGCACCGAAGCGTACGTGTACGACGCGATCCGCACCCCGCGCGGCCGCGGCAAGGCGAACGGCGCCCTGCACGGCACGAAGCCCATCGACCTGGTCGTCGGCCTCATCCACGAGATCCGCGCCCGCTTCCCCGGCCTCGATCCGGCGGCGGTCGACGACATCGTGCTCGGCGTCGTCGGCCCGGTCGGCGACCAGGGCTCGGACATCGCCCGGATCGCCGCCATCGCGGCCGGGCTGCCGGACACCGTGGCGGGCGTACAGGAGAACCGCTTCTGCGCCTCCGGTCTGGAGGCGGTGAACATGGCCGCCGCCAAGATCCGGTCCGGCTGGGAGGACCTGGTGCTCGCGGGCGGCGTCGAGTCGATGTCCCGGGTGCCGATGGCCTCGGACGGCGGCGCCTGGTTCAACGACCCGATGACCAACCTCGCCGTCAACTTCGTCCCGCAGGGCATCAGCGCCGACCTGATCGCCACCATCGAGGGCTTCACCCGGCGCGACGTCGACGAGTACGCCGCGCTCTCCCAGGAACGCGCGGCCACCGCCTGGAAGGAGGGCCGCTTCGAGCGCTCCGTGGTCCCCGTCAAGGACCGCAGCGGCCTCGTCGTCCTCGACCACGACGAACACCCGCGGCCCGGCACCACCGCCGACTCGCTCGCCAAGCTGAAGCCGTCCTTCGCGGACATCGGCGACCTCGGCGGCTTCGACGCGGTGGCGCTCCAGCGGTACCACTGGGTCGAGAAGATCGACCACGTCCACCACGCGGGCAACTCCTCCGGCATCGTCGACGGCGCCGCGCTCGTCGCCATCGGCTCCAAGGAGGCCGGCGAGCGGGGCGGACTCACCCCGCGCGCCCGGATCGTCTCCGCGGCCGTCTCCGGCTCCGAGCCCACCATCATGCTCACCGGACCCGCGCCCGCCACCCGCAAGGCGCTCGCCCGGGCCGGACTGACCATCGACGACATCGACCTCGTCGAGATCAACGAGGCGTTCGCGGCCGTCGTCCTGCGCTTCGTGAAGGACATGGGTCTCAGCCTCGACAAGGTAAACGTCAACGGCGGCGCCATCGCCCTGGGCCACCCGCTCGGCGCCACCGGCGCGATGATCCTCGGCACCCTCGTCGACGAACTGGAACGCCAGGACAAGCGCTACGGCCTCGCCACCCTGTGCGTGGGCGGCGGCATGGGCATCGCCACGATCGTCGAACGCATCTGACCTCCCCAGCGGCAGATTTCCCGACTTCAACGGAGACCCCTCATGACCACGAGCACCACCATCCGCTGGGAACAGGACGACACCGGCGTCGTCACGCTCGTCCTCGACGACCCCGACCAGTCCGCCAACACCATGAACCAGGCGTTCCGGGAGTCGCTGGCCGCGATCACCGACCGTCTGGAGGCCGAGCGCGACTCGATCCGCGGCGTCATCGTCACCTCCGCCAAGAAGACCTTCTTCGCGGGCGGCGACCTGCGCGACCTGATCCGGGTCACGCCCGAGACCGCCCAGGAACTCTTCGACGGCGGCATGGCGATCAAGCGCAACCTGCGCCGCATCGAGACCCTCGGCAAGCCCGTCGTCGCGGCGCTGGGCGGCGCCGCCCTCGGCGGCGGTTACGAGATCGCCCTCGCCTGCCACCATCGCATCGCCCTCGACGTACCCGGTTCGAAGATCGGCTGCCCCGAGGTCACCCTCGGCCTGCTGCCCGGAGGCGGCGGCGTCGTGCGCACCGTACGGCTGCTCGGCATCACCGACGCGCTGCTGAAGGTGCTCCTCCAGGGCACCCAGTACAACCCGAGGCGCGCGCTGGAGAACGGCCTGATCGACGACGTCGCCGGCACGCCCGAGGAGATGCTGGCCAAGGCGCGCGCGTTCATCGACGCCAACCCCGAGTCGCAGCAGCCCTGGGACAGGCCCGGCTACCGCATCCCGGGCGGCACCCCGGCCAACCCGAAGTTCGCGGCCAACCTGCCCGCCTTCCCGGCCAGCCTGCGCAAGCAGACGAACGGCGCCCCCTACCCGGCCCCGCGCAACATCCTCGCCGCCGCCGTCGAGTCCTCCCAGGTCGACTTCGCCACCGCCGAGGCCGTCGAGGCCCGCTACTTCGTGGAACTGGCCGCCGGGCAGACGGCGAAGAACATGATCCAGGCGTTCTTCTTCGACCTGCAGGCCGTCAACTCCGGCGCCAGCCGGCCGCAGGGCATCGAGCCCCGCCAGGTCCGCAAGGTGGCCGTGCTCGGCGCCGGGATGATGGGCGCGGGCATCGCCTACGCGTGCGCCCGCGCGGGCATCGACGTCGTCCTGAAGGACGTCTCCTCCGAGGCGGCCGCCAAGGGCAAGGGCTACTCCGAGAAACTGTGCGCCAAGGCCGTCGCCAAGGGCCGCTCCACCAAGGAGAAGGCCGACGCGCTGCTCGCCCGCATCACGCCCACCGCCGAAGTGGGCGACCTCGCGGGCTGTGACGCGGTGATCGAGGCCGTCTTCGAGGACACCGCGCTCAAGCACAAGGTCTTCCAGGAGATCGAGAGCGTCGTCGCGCCCGACGCGCTGCTGTGCTCCAACACCTCGACCCTGCCCATCACCGCGCTCGCCGAGGGCGTGCAGCGGCAGGCCGACTTCATCGGGCTGCACTTCTTCTCGCCGGTCGACAAGATGCCGCTCGTCGAGATCATCAAGGGCGAGCGCACCGGCGAGGAGGCCGTCGCCCGCGCCTTCGACCTGGTCCGGCAGATCAACAAGACGCCGATCGTCGTGCACGACTCGCGCGGCTTCTTCACCTCCCGCGTCATCGGCCACTTCATCAACGAGGGAGTGGCGATGGTCGCCGAGGGCATCGAGCCCGCGTCGATCGAGCAGGCGGCGGCGCAGGCGGGCTACCCGGCGAAGGTGCTCTCCTTGATGGACGAGCTGACCCTCACCCTGCCCCGCAAGATCCGAAACGAGTCGAGGCGGGCCGTCGAGGAGGCGGGCGGCACCTGGACACCGCACCCCGCCGAGGCCGTCATGGACCGCATGGTCGACGAGTTCGGCCGCACCGGCCGCAGCGGCGGGGCCGGGTTCTACGACTACGACGCGGACGGCCGGCGCACCGGGCTGTGGCCGGGGCTGCGCGAGCACTTCACCCGGCCCGGCCACCGGATCCCGTTCGGCGACATGCAGGAGCGCATGCTGTTCGCCGAGGCGCTGGACACCGTACGGCTGCTCGAAGAGGGTGTGCTGACCTCGGTCGCCGACGCCAACATCGGCTCGGTCTTCGGCATCGGCTTCCCCGGCTGGACCGGCGGTGTGCTCCAGTACGTCAACGGCTACGAGGGCGGGACCGGCACCGGGCCGGCCGGCTTCGTCGCACGCGCGCGTGAACTCGCCGAGCGCTACGGCGAGCGGTTCACCCCGCCCGCCCTGCTGGTCGAGAAGGCCGATAAGGGGGAGGTCTTCACCGACGCCCGCTGAGGCCGGCGGCACCGCCGTGGGGCGGCCCCTCAGGGGGGTTGCCGCACGCTCAGCCGCGCGACACTCAGGAGGATCCGGACGGCGCGGCCGGCTCGTCCGGCGCCCGTCCGTCCCCCAGCCAGACCCGCAGCTCCTCCTTCAGGGACCGCTGGAAGGCGGTCAGCAGGGCCTGGACGACCAGGGGCTGCATATGGGCGGACAGTGAGCGCACGTCCCGGGCGTCCCGCTCCGCCACCTCCTCGCGCAGCAGCCGCGACATCTCGTGCGCCGCCGCGCGGGCGTGCTCCAGCAGCACGCCGCGGGCCGCGAGGATCGACGCCTGCGACAGTGGCACGTCGAGCAGTTCGACACCGAGCCTGAGCAGCCCGAGGTCGACCCGGAACGCGTCCCCGGCCCGCTCGACCACGTCCATCGCCGTCAGCCGGTCCAGGTCGCCCCCGTCCAGCGGACGCCCCGCCCGGCGCTCAAGCTCCGCGCGGGTGAGGGTCCGCGCCGCGTCCGGTGCCCACGAGGACACCACCGCACGGTGCACGGCCAGGTCGTGCGCGGTCAGATCCGGTGGCAGCCGGTGCAGATAGCGCTCGATCGCGGCCAGCGTCATGCCCTGGCTCTGCAACTCCTCGATCAGCGCGAGCCGTGCGAGGTGGCCCTGCCCGTAGTGACCCACCCGGCGGGGCCCGATCGCCGGGGGCGGCAGCAGGCCCTTGGTGCTGTAGAAGCGGACCGTGCGGACCGTGACGCCGGCCCGCGCGGCCAACTCGTCGATGGTGAGGGGTGGCTCCTCGGCGTCGGTCGTCATGCGCAGCAGTATCGCTGTCCCACCACCACTGTGAAACCTCGCGAGGTCCCCGGCCGGGGAGGACGTGGCCGCCTCTGTCAGCCGAGGGCGCGGGGAACAGGGGTCAGGTTCCCCGTGTTCGGGCGAAGCCGCGAACACGGGGAAGCGACGACCGGCCACGACGCACCCGCCGACGAGATCAGCCGATCACCGTCCCGCCCCTCCCGCGGAGGGCTCAGTGCGCGTCGTTCGTCGCCGCGATCTTCTTCCACGACTTCGGCTGGACGGGGGTGGCCTGGACCTTGGCGCCCGCCGTGCCGCGCACCGCGGGCGCGGCCGGCTTGGCCGGCTGGAACAGCCAGGTGTCGAACAGCGCGGCCAGCGGCTTCCCGGACACCTGCTCGGCGTACTTCCGGAAGTCCGTCACGGACGCGTTGCCGTACGCGTGCTCCTTCGGCCAGCCCTTCAGGATGGCGAAGAACGCGTCGTCGCCGACCTCGTTGCGCAGCGCCTGGATGGCCACCGCGCCCCGGTCGTAGACGGCGGTGTCGAACTGGTTGTCCGCACCGGGGTCGCCGGGTGCCACCGTCCAGAACGGGTCGTCGGCCGGGTGCGAGGCGTAGGTGTAGTCCGCCAGTTCCTGCGCGGTGCCCTCACCCTCGTGCTCGGACCACAGCCACTGCGCGTACCGGGCGAAGCCCTCGTTGATCCAGATGTCCTTCCAGTCCTTCAGCGACACGGAGTCGCCGTACCACTGGTGGGCCAGCTCGTGCACGACCACCGAGGTGTTGGAGCCGTTCGCGAACTGCTTCGGGCTGTAGAACACCCGCGTCTGCGTCTCCAGCGCGTAGCTGGTGGTCGTGTTGGGCACATAGCCGCCGGCCGAGGCGAACGGGTACGGGCCGAAGTACCCGCTCAGCCAGTCCAGGATCTCCCCGGTCCGCTCCACGCTCGCCCGGGCCGCGCCGTCGTTGTCCCCGAGGTCCTTGCTGTAGGCGTTGACGACCGGGACCCCGCCCTCGGAGGTGCTGGTCGTGAGGTCGAACCTGCCGACCGCGAGCGTGGTCAGATAGGTGGCCTGCGGCTTGTTCTGGCGCCAGGTGTAGCGGGTCCAGCCGAGTCTGGAACTGGTCGACTGGAGTGTGCCGTTGGAGATGGCCTGGGTGCCGTCCGGCACGGCCACCGACACGTCGTAGGTGGCCTTGTCGAGCGGATGGTCGTTGCTCGGGTACCACCACCAGGCGGCCTCGGGCTCGTCCGCGGCGACGGCACCGTCCGGGGTGCGGTGCCAGGTCGAGAACCCGTACGCGGTCTTCGTGGACGGCACTCCGCTGTAGCGGACCACGACCGTGACCGGCGTGCCCTTCGTCAGGGGCGTCTTCGGGGTGATCTCCAGCTCGTGCTCGCCGGAGGTGGCGAAGGCGGCCTTGGCGCCGTTGACCCGGACCTCGCTCACGTCCAGCAGGAAGTCCAGGTCGAAGCGGGACAGGTCCTGCGTGGTCCGGGCCAGGATCGTCGCCGTGCCGTCGAGTTCGTCCGTCGCGGGCTGGTACTGCAGCCGCAGGTCGTAGTGGGAGACGTCGTAACCGCCGTTGCCGTAGTACGGGTAGTAGGGGTCACCGATGCCCGGAGCGCCGGGGGTGTAGCTCGCGGCCGACGCCGGTACCGCCAGCAGGAGGGAGGCCGCCGCGAGAGCGCCCGGCGCGAAGATTCTGCGGTGCACATGAGCTCCAAGTCGTAGGGGCACTGAGCCTGTTCGCAGCCTATTCAGTCCCGCCGCCTCCTGACGTGTCCACGCCCCGCGCTGTCACACGATCGCCATTCGGCCGTCATGAGGCGGCCCGTGCCACGCGCATGTTCCGGCCCCCCGGCGTGCCACGTGTCCTCTTCTTCACGGGAGTTGGCCGGGGTACCGTCCGCGCATGCCGAAACGTATGCGCTTCACGATCTGGAGACCGCTCGCGGCAGCAGCCGTCGTCGCCCTGACGGCTGCCTTCCTCACTCCGACGGCCCAGGCCGCCACCGGCCCGGCAGCCCGGGAGAGCAAGCCGGTCTACTCCTACGCGAACGCCGTCCGCGAGGCCGTCTGGGTGGACACCGGCCTCGACGCCGACGGCGACGGACACACCGACCGGGTCGCCGCCGACATCGTCCGGCCCCACGAACCCGCCCAGCAGGGCCGCAGGATCCCCGTCATCATGGACGCGAGCCCCTACTACTCGTGCTGCGGGCGCGGCAACGAGAGCCAGCTGAAGACGTACGACGCCCAGGGGCGCGTCGTGCAGATGCCCCTCTTCTACGACAACTACTTCGTGCCCCGCGGCTACGCCGTCGTGGGCGTCGACCTCGCCGGCACCAACCGCTCCGACGGATGCATCGACGTCGGCGGACGCTCCGACATCCAGTCCGCCAAGGCCGTGATCGACTGGCTGAACGGCCGCGCCAGGGCCTACACCAGCCGCACCGGCACCACCACCGTCAGCGCGGGCTGGAGCAACGGCAGAACCGGCATGGTCGGCAAGAGCTGGGACGGCACCATCGCCAACGGCGTCGCCGCCACCGGCGTCGAGGGACTTCGGACCATCGTCCCGATCAGCGCGATCTCCTCCTGGTACGACTACTACTTCGCCCAGGGCGCCCCGCTGTACGACTCCGGACCCGACTGGCTGGCCGGCGCCGTCGAGAGCGACGCCGCCCTCACCCGGTGCGCCGCCGTGCAGCGCACACTCGTCGACGGCGCCCCGCGCACCGGCGACTGGACCCGGCTGTGGAGCGAACGGGACTACGTCAAGGACGCGGGCAAGGTCCGGGCCAGCATCTTCCTCGTGCACGGCATGCAGGACCTCAACGTCCGCACCAAGAACTTCGGCCAGTGGTGGGACGCCCTCGCCGCGCACGGCGTCGAGCGTAAGATCTGGCTCTCCCAGACCGGGCACGTCGACCCCTTCGACTTCCGGCGCGGCGCCTGGGTGGACACCCTGCACCGCTGGTTCGACCATGAACTCCTCGGCTACGACAACGGGATCGACCGGGAGCCGATGGCCGACCTCGAACGCCGGCCCGACCAGTGGGTCACGTCCGCGCTCTGGCCGCCGCGCGGCACCGGCACCACCACCCTGCGGCCCGCCGCCGGCGACCTGGCGGGCGTCGGCACACTCGGCCTGCGCCCCGGCCACGGCACCGAGAGCTTCACCGACGACCCGGGTCTGAGCGAGACCGACTGGGCCGCGGCGATCGGCAGGCCAACCCCCGAGAAGGCCGGGTTCAGCACCGGTCCCCTCCGCCGCGACCTGCGTCTGTCCGGGTCCTCCGCGGTGACCGTGACCGCCACCCCGTCCGCGCCGACGGCCCATCTGTCCGCCGTCCTCGTCGACCTCGGCCCCGACACCGTCCGGGACCACGCCGACTCGGGCGAGGGCATCACCACCGGCACCGACCGGAACTGCTGGGGCGAGAGCACACCCGGGGACAGCGCCTGCTTCAAGGAGACCCGGGCGAAGACGGCGGCCGTCGACTACACGGTTCTCAGCCGTGGCTGGGCCGACCTCGGCACCTACGCCGACCGCGGCAAGGGCGTCCCGCTCACTCCGGGCAGGCCCTACACGATCACGCTCGACCTGGCCGCGACCGACCATGTCGTCCCGGCCGGCCACCGCCTTGCGCTGATCGTCGCGGGCACCGACAGGGGCCTCATCGATCCGCCGGCCGACAGGCCCGCACTCACCCTGGACCTGGCCCGTACGTCCGCCCGGGTACCGCTGGTCGGCGGCGCGGCCGCGTTCGCCCGTGCCGCCTCCGGCGCGGCGTCCACCGCACCCGGCGCCGCGGCCCTGGACGGCGTCCGGGCGCCGCACGCCGTGCAGCGGGTCCCGGCGAGCTGACCGGGAAGGGGCGGCCGGGTCCGGACCCGGCCGCCCCGACGCCGCTCGGCCGCCCACACCGCGGCTCAGCCGCCCCACCCCGGCGGTGCCGCGGGGCGAGCCGTCCCGGCACCGGCCCGGCACAGCAGGGCCGGCACCGCCCCGCACCGGGCTGGAACCGTCCCGGCACCGGCCCGGGGCCTGTCGCAGCCCCGGCGCTCAGGTCTCGGCCAGCCCGGCCGCCTCCCGGGCACACCCCCAGGCCACGGTCACCCCGGCCCCGCCGTGCCCGTAGTTGTGCACCAACGTCCGCCCGCCCGGCAGCGTCCCGTGCTCCAGCCGTACCGTGGGCCGCGTCGGACGCAGGCCCACCCGGTGCCCCAGCACCCGCGCCCCGGCGATCTCCGGCCGGACCGCCGCGCACCGGGCGACGATCTCCTCGGCGGTGCGCGGGTCGGGTTCCAGGGACCACACGTCCCGCTGCGCGGTGCCGCCCAGGATCAGCCCGTCCGGCTGCGGGAAGAAGTAGGCCGAATCGCCCGCGGTGTCGTCGACCGAGGTGAACCAGGTGGTGATCCCCGGGTTCTCCACGACGACCAGCTGCCCCCGGACCGGCCGCACCGCCGGGTCGGGCACCAGCGCACGGGCGCCGAGACCGGTGCAGTTGACCACGGCGGCGGCGGGCACCGCGGCCAGGTCCGACACCGTCCGCTCCTCGACCACCCCGCCGGCCGCCGTCAGCCGCTCCCGCAGCCACACCAGATGGGCCGGCATGTCGACCAACGGCAGCCGCGCCCACACCCCGCCGCCGTCGTCCGTGGCCCGCAGCCCCGGCACCCGCGCCGCCCACGGCCCCAGATCGGCCGGACGGATTCCGAGGTGCACGCCGTCCACCATGCGCACGCCCGTCCGCTCGGGCTGCCGCGCCAGTTCCTCGTACACGACGAGGGAGGTGAGCGCCCAGTCGCCGACCAGCCGCTCCGGCTCGATGCGGTACGGCCACCACAGCGCGCCGGCCACCGCCGAGGTGGTCCGCTCGACGGGCTCCCGCGTCCACACCCGCACCCGCCGGCCGCCGTCGGCCAGCACCACGGCGGTCGTCAGCCCGATGACCCCGCCACCGATCACGATCACTTCGTCACTCGGCTCATGCTCCACGCGGGGACGATAGAACCTCGGCGCCCGAACGGCAGGACCCGCGCGCGGATCGCGCCACGGGCGCGGCGGATTTTGCCCCGTCATGCTCACATCCATGCCGTTCCAGTGATACTCACACCATGTCTGGTGATGCTCACCGTGTTCGGGGCATACACGACCTTCGGCGTGGCACCGGCCGACCGACGACTAGGATCGGCGCTCTGATGACTGCCACCCTCGTCGCCAAGAACCTCGCCGCCGGGCACGGCGACCGCTCGCTCTTCTCCGGCCTCGACCTCGTCGTCGCGCCCGCCGACGTGATCGGTCTGGTCGGCGCCAACGGCGCGGGCAAGTCCACGCTGCTGCGGCTGCTCGCCGGACTCGTCCCGCCCGAGCAGGGCGAACTGCGGCTCTCGCCGCCGACCGCGACCGTCGGCCATCTGCCGCAGGAACCCGAGCGCAGGCCGGACGAGACCGTGCACGCGTTCCTGGCCCGCCGCACCGGCGTCGCCCGCGCCCAGCGGCTGATGGACGAGGCCACCCAGGCACTCGTCGACGGAGCGCCCGGCGCCGACGACGCCTACGCCGCCGCCCTGGAGCGCTGGCTCGGCCTGGGCGGCGCGGACCTGGAGGAGCGGACCGAGGAGGTCCTCGACACGCTCGGACTGGCCGTCGGCCCCGACCAGCCGATGACCTCGCTGTCCGGCGGCCAGGCGGCCCGCGCCCAACTCGCCTCGCTGCTGCTGTCCCGCTACGACGTCTTCCTGCTCGACGAGCCCACCAACGACCTCGACCTGGACGGCCTGGACCGCCTCGAACGCTTCGTGACCGGCCTGCGCGCGGGCACGGTCGTGGTCAGCCACGACCGTGAATTCCTCACCCGCACCGTCACCAAGGTCCTCGAACTCGACCTCGCCCAGCGGCAGATCAACCTGTACGGCGGCGGCTACACCGCCTATCTGGAGGAGCGCGAGGTCGCCCGGCGGCACGCCCGGGACGACTACGAGGAGTACGCCGACAAGAAGGCCGCCCTTCAGGACCGGGCGCAGACGCAGCGCTCCTGGATGGACAAGGGCGTACGCAACGCACGCCGCAAGGCGGCCAACGACAACGACAAGGCCGGCCGCAAGTTCCGCAGCGAGGCCAGCGAGAAACAGGCCGCGAAGGCCCGGCAGACCCAGCGCATGATCGAACGGCTGGACGTCGTCGAGGAGCCGCGCAAGGAGTGGGAACTGCACATGGAGATCGCCTCCGCGCCCCGCTCCGGCGCCGTCGTCGCCACACTCAGGGATGCGGAGGTGCGCCGTGCGGACTTCGTCCTCGGCCCGGTGTCACTCCAGATCGACTGGGCGGACCGGATCGCGGTGACCGGCGCGAACGGCGCCGGCAAGTCGACCCTGCTCGGTGCGCTGCTCGGCCGGGTCCCGCTGACCGCGGGGCACGCCGCGCTCGGCTCGGGTGTCCTGGTCGGCGAGGTGGACCAGGCCCGTGCGCTGTTCCACGGTGCGGAGTCCCTGCTGGACGCGTTCCGCGCGGCGGTCCCCGACACCGAGCCCGCCGAGGTCCGCACCCTGCTGGCCAAGTTCGGCCTGAAGGCGGACCACGTGCTGCGCCCGGCCGCGACCCTCTCCCCGGGCGAACGCACCCGGGCCGCCCTGGCGCTCCTGCAGGGCCGGGGCGTCAACCTCCTGGTCCTGGACGAGCCGACCAACCACCTCGACCTGCCCGCCATCGAACAGCTCGAATCGGCCCTCGACGCCTACGAGGGCACGCTGCTCCTGGTCACCCACGACCGCCGCATGCTGGACGCCGTCCGTGTCACCCGCCGCCTGGAGGTGGCCGACGGCAAGGTCGGCGAGCGCTGACCGCACCGGGCCCGGTTCCTCACGTCGTACCTGAGGAGCCGGGCCCGGACCGTTCGCGCGCGTCGGTTCAGCGGCGGTCGTTCTTCGAGTCGAGCAGGCCCGCGCGCCGCAGCGCGTCCGCCATCGCGCTGTTGGCGGGCGGCGGTGCCTGGCGCCCGCCCCGGTCGCCGCCGCGGCCCTGCCGCTGTCCCTGCCGCTGCTGGCCCTGGCCCTGGCCCTGGCCCTGGCCCTGACGCTGCTGCGGCGGGCGGCCGCCACCGCCGCGCTGCGGCTGCCCCTGCGGCGCGGCCTCGTCGTCCAGCCGCAGCGTCAGCGAGATCCGCTTGCGCGGGATGTCCACGTCCAGGACCTTCACCTTGACGATGTCCCCGGGCTTCACGACGTCCCGCGGGTCCTTGACGAACGTCCGCGACATCGCCGAGACATGGACGAGGCCGTCCTGGTGGACACCGACGTCCACGAACGCCCCGAAGGCCGCCACGTTCGTGACCACGCCCTCCAGGATCATCCCGGACGCGAGGTCGGAGAGCTTCTCCACGCCCTCCTTGAAGGTGGCCGTCTTGAACGCGGGCCGCGGGTCGCGTCCCGGCTTCTCCAACTCCTTGAGGATGTCGCTCACGGTCGGCAGCCCGAACGTCTCGTCGACGAACTCGGACGGCTTCAGCGAGCGCAGCAGGCCCGTGTTGCCGACCAGCGCGGCCACCTCCTGACCGCTGGTCTTCACCATCCGCCGCACCACCGGATACGCCTCCGGGTGCACGCTGGAGGCGTCCAGCGGGTCGGTGCCGCCGCGGATGCGCAGGAAGCCCGCGCACTGCTCGAACGCCTTCGGGCCCAGCCGGGCCACGTTCTTCAGTTCGGAGCGGGACGTGAACGGCCCGTTCGTGTCCCGGTGCGCCACGATGTTCTCGGCCAGGCCGGAGGAGATGCCGGACACTCGCGCGAGCAGCGGCACGGACGCCGTGTTGACGTCCACGCCCACGCCGTTCACACAGTCCTCGACCACCGCGTCGAGCGAGCGGGACAGCTTCACCTCGGACAGGTCGTGCTGGTACTGGCCCACGCCGATCGACTTCGGGTCGATCTTCACCAGTTCGGCCAGCGGGTCCTGCAGCCGCCGCGCGATCGAGACCGCGCCGCGCAGCGACACGTCCATGTCCGGCAGTTCCTGCGAGGCGTAGGCGGAGGCCGAATACACCGAAGCGCCGGCCTCCGACACCATCACCTTGGTGAGCTTCAACTCCGGGTGCTTGGAGATGAGTTCACCGGCGAGCTTGTCGGTCTCCCGGGACGCCGTGCCGTTGCCGATCGCGACCAGTTCGACCGCGTGCTCCTTCGCCAGCCGGGCCAGGGCGGCGATCGCCTCGTCCCACCGGTTGGCCGGCACGTGCGGATGGACGACGTCCGTCGCCGCCACCTTGCCGGTCGCGTCGACCACGGCCACCTTCACGCCCGTACGGAAGCCGGGGTCCAGGCCCAGCGTGGCCCGGGTGCCCGCCGGCGCGGCGAGCAGCAGGTCCCGCAGGTTGGCGGCGAACACGTCGACCGCCTGGTCCTCGGCGGCGGTGCGCAGCCGCAGGCGCAGGTCGATGCCGAGGTGGACGAGGATCCGGGTGCGCCACGCCCAGCGCACCGTGTCCTGCAGCCACTTGTCGGCCGGGCGGCCACGGTCGAGGAGGCCGTAGCGGTGCGCCACCATCCCCTCGTACGACGACGCGGCCGTCGGCGACTCGGACGGCTCCTCCGGCTCTAGGACGAGGTCCAGGACCTCTTCCTTCTCACCGCGCAGCATCGCGAGGATGCGGTGCGAGGGCAGTTCGGTGAACGGCTCGGCGAAGTCGAAGTAGTCGGCGAACTTGGCGCCCGCCTCCTCCTTGCCCTCGCGCACCCTGGCGGCCAGCCGCCCCCGCGTCCACATGCGCTCGCGCAACTCGCCGATGAGGTCGGCGTCCTCCGAGAACCGCTCGGTGAGGATCGCCCGCGCGCCGTCCAGGGCGGCCTGCGGATCGGCGACGCCCTTGTCGGCGTCGACGAAGGCGGCGGCAGCAGCGAGCGGTTCGACCGTCGGGTCGCCGAGCAGGCCGTCCGCCAGCGGCTCAAGACCCGCCTCGCGCGCGATCTGCGCCTTGGTCCGCCGCTTCGGCTTGTACGGCAGGTAGATGTCCTCCAGACGCGCCTTGGTCTCGGCGCCCCGGATCTGTGCCTCCAGTTCCTCGGTGAGCTTGCCCTGCTCGCGCACCGACTCCAGGATCGCCGTCCGCCGCTCCTCCAGCTCCCGCAGGTAGCGCAGCCGCTCCTCAAGCGTGCGCAGTTGCGCGTCGTCGAGCATCTCGGTCGCTTCCTTGCGGTAGCGGGCGATGAAGGGCACCGTCGAACCGCCGTCGAGCAGCTCCACCGCGGCCTTCACCTGCCGCTCCCGTACGCCGAGCTCCTCGGCGATCCTGCCTTCGATGGACCCTACTTCGATGGACCCGGGTGTCGTCACGATCCCGTACCGCCTTCTCCACTGAGGTTGCGCGGCAATTGTGGCAGGTGGCACCGACAACCCGGGATCAGGGCGCACCCGACGCACGGGCGCGTCGGCCGGTCCGATGGCAGGAAAGGTGGGAAACACGTCATTGCGGCCGTCCCCGGGGGCGCGAAGAATCGACGGTATGGCGCAGCGAACCATCCTCGTCGTTCTCTTCGACGACGTGCAGAGCATCGACGTCACCGGCCCGGTGGAGGTCTTCGCCGGGGCCGAGCGGTGTTCCCCGGGGACGTACCGGATCCGTACCGCGTCCCTGGACGGGGCCGCGGTGCGTACGTCCAGCGGTCTCACCCTGGTGCCGGACGAAGCACTCGACGAGGTGTCCGATCCGCACACGCTGCTCGTCCCCGGCGGGCCCGGCACCCGGCGGCCCGATCCCCGGCTGACCGCGTGGCTGCGCGTCCACGGCCCGCGTGCCGGGCGTCTGGTCTCCGTCTGCACGGGCGCGCTCCGGCTCGCCGAGGCCGGCCTCCTGGACGGCCTCAGGGCCACCACGCACTGGGCGTACTGCGACCGGCTGGCCCGCGACCACCCGGCCGTGCGGGTCGACGCGGACCCCATCTACGTACGCGACGGGCGCGTCGCCACCTCGGCCGGGGTGACGGCGGGCATCGACCTCGCACTCGCCCTCGTCGAGGAGGATCTCGGCCGGGACGTCGCGCTCACGGTCGCCCGCCGTCTCGTGGTGTTCCTGCGCAGGCCCGGCAACCAGGCCCAGTTCAGCGTCCAGCTGGCGGCGCAGACCGCCCGGCGTGAACCCCTCCAGGAGGTGCAGCGGTGGATCACCGAGCACCCGGCCGCCGACCTGACCGTCGAGGCGCTGGCGGCCCGGGCCGCGCTCTCCCCGCGCCACTTCGCGCGCGCCTTCCAGTCCGAGACCGGCACGACGCCCGGCCGCTACGTCGACCGGGTGCGCCTGGAACACGCCCGCCGTCTGCTGGAGGACACCGGCGACGGCATCGGGGAAATCGCCCGGGCCTGCGGCTACGGCACGCCCGAGGCCATGCGCCGCGCCTTCACCCGGGCAATGGGTGCGCCCCCGGCGGAATACCGACGCCGCTTCCGCCCCGCCCCCACCAGCTGACCCCGACCATGCCGGCCATCGACCCGACGGTGCCAGGCCATCGACACCGACCGTCCGACCACCTGCCCGACCACCTGAGCACCGCACCTGGACGCGTCCCCGTGGGGAGTCCCGCGTACCCCGTACCCGTACCCGTACCCGTACTCCGTGCCGTACCCGTGCCTGGAAAGGGAACCCATGCAGATCGCCATCGTCCTCTACGACCGCTTCACCGCCCTGGACGCCGTCGGGCCCTACGACACGCTCGGCCGTCTCCCCGGCGCCGAGACCGTGTTCGTCGCCGAGCGCACCGGACCCGTGCGCAACGAGACGGGGAACCTTGCCCTCACGGCCGACCGGACGCTCGCCGACGTGCCGGACCCCGACATCGTGATCGTGCCCGGCGGCCCCGGCCAGACCCCGCAGATGGACAACGCGGTCCTCCTGGACTGGCTGCGGACCGCCGACGCCACCAGCACCTGGACGACCTCGGTGTGCACCGGCTCGCTGCTGCTCGCCGCCGGGCTGCTCGACGGCCGGCGTGCCACCTCGCACTGGCTGGCGCTCGACGCCCTGACGGGGTTCGGAGTGCGGCCGACGGGGGAGCGGGTCGTCTTCGACGGCAAGTACGTCACCGCGGCCGGCGTCTCCTCCGGCATCGACATGGGTCTCGCCCTGCTGGGCCGGATCGCCGGGGACGAACAGGCGCAGGCGGTGCAGCTGCTGACGGAGTACGACCCGCAGCCGCCCTACGACGCGGGCTCCCCGGAGAAGGCGCCCGCCCACCTCGTCGAGGGATTCCGCGCCGGCAGCCGCTTCAGCGTGGCGTAGACACGCTGAAGGTGAAGCGCGGCGGGCGGCGCTCCAGGAACGCGGCGACGCCCTCCGCGGTGTCGCTGCTGCCGTCTGCCTGCTGCGCCCAGTGGCCGTCCCGGTCGGTGCGGCCGTTCGCGAACTCCTTGGCCGCGGCCTGCGTCAGCTGCGACCGGGAGGCCAGGAGCCGGCCGAACTCCGCCACCCGCTTGTCCAGTTCGCCCTCCGGCAGCACCTCGTCGACGAGGCCCGTGCGCAGGGCCCGGTCCGTGTCGATCAGCTCGCCCGAGAACAGCAGGTACTTGGCGGTGGCGGGACCCACCAGCGACATCAGCCGCCGGGTCGCGGACGCCGGATAGACGATGCCGAGCTTCGCCGGAGTCACCCCGAACAGCGCCCCGGCCTCGGCGAACCGCAGGTCGCAGGCCGCCGCGAGCTGCGCCCCGCCGCCCACGCAGTGACCCCGCACGGCCGCGAGCGCCGGCTTCGGGAACGCGGCGAGCGCTTCCTCGGCGGCCACGGCGAGCCGCTGCGCCTCCTCGGGTGAGTCCTGGAGGGTGGAGATGTCGGCCCCGGCGCAGAAGGTGCCGCCCTCGCCGGTGAGCACCAGCGCCCGCACGCCCGGATCGGCGGCCAGGGCGTCGAGCAGTGGCGGCAGCGACCGCCACATGGCGGCCGTCATGGCGTTGCGTTTGGCCGGGTGGTGGACCACGACGGTGGCGACCGAGTCGGTGACCGAGTGCAACAGCTGGGGCTCCATGAGCCGGATGCTATCGGGCGTGGTCGGACGAGCCGTACAAACGGAAGAGTTCGCGAAGACAGCCTGCGGACGACAGGAGCAGTCCCGCACCTGACCAGGTCATACGCCAACGGTCAGAAACGCTCGATAGCAGCTGATTTGACGTCACTGCGGTGGACCGGAGCGGAGCGTTGCCAACACTCGACGTGTGGTGACAATCGAGCGCAAGGGTGGCGACCGGACCATGGACGATGATGGGCGCGGGTGCGGCCCGCGCCCCGGGCGGGACGACCGGCGATCGCCGGATCCACTGCCGTACGAAGGAGTCTGGCGGTTCACCGCCCCCGCCGTCGACGCGTCGGTGCCGCAGGCGCGACACGCCGTACGGGACCTGCTCGCCCGCCAGGGTGTGCCGGTCTCGCAGGACCTGGTCCACGGGCTGTTGCTGATCGTGTCCGAACTGGTCACCAACGCGGTCAAACACGCGGCGCTGCTGTCGCCGATGCTCGCCGTGGAGGTCGCCGTCGGCGCGGAGTGGGTGCGCGTGGCGGTGGAGGACAGTCATCCCTACCGCCCGACGGCCCTGGAGGCCGATCACGGCCAGACCGGCGGGCGAGGACTGCTCCTGGTGCGTGAGACGGCCAGGGAGGCGGGCGGCACGCTCGACGTGGCGCACACCGCGAGCGGCGGCAAGGTGATCTGGGCCGCCCTGCCGCTCACCTCCGTGCGGCCGCGGTGAGGTGGCTCACCAGCCCGCGGAATCCCCGGTCAACTCCCTGATCGCGGGCCGGGCCGCGTCCAGGACGGTCATGAACCAGGTGGAGAAAGTGTCCCGCGCGTGCCGTTCCGCCAGCTCGGCCGGGGTGACGAAGGCGGTCGCCGCGACCTCCTCCGGGTCCGGCGCCGCCGTGGCCTGCACCAGGCCGACGAACAGGTGGTTGTACTCCTGCTCGACCAGGCCCGAGGCGGGATCCGGGTGGTTGTAGCGCACCGTGCCCGCCTCCGCGAGCAACGACGGCGACACCCCCAGCTCCTCATGGGTGCGCCGGGCCGCCGCCGCCAACGGCGCCTCGCCCGGGTAGGGGTGGCCGCAGCAGGTGTTGGACCACACACCCGGGGAGTGGTACTTGCCGAGCGCCCGCTGCTGGAGCAGCAGCCGGCCGTGCTTGTCGAAGAGGAACACCGAGAAGGCGCGGTGCAGCTGTCCCGGCGACTGATGGGCGGCGAGCTTCTCCGCCGTGCCGATCGTCACACCCTTCTCGTCGACCAGTTCGAGCAAAATCGCCTCTGCGGTGCCGTTCGACGAACTGTGCGTCGTGCTGGCCGGTGTGATCGACATAACCATCCTTCGCCTCGGTCTTCGCACCCCAAGTCTGCCGTACGAACCCGGCACTCCCGGCACTTCCCGGCACGTCCGCATGTCCCGCGCGCGGGACGGACCGCGGCCGCTCCGGGAGCCGGAAGGGGGACCCGGTAGACGATCGTGCCCGACGCGTCCGACCGGGAACCGCCCTGGGGCGTCGAACACCCGATCGAAGGGTGTGCCGGACCGCCGGCCCAGGCAGAGTGCGGTCCGGGGTGTGCGTCACAGGCACACTTCCGCCTCGTGCGCCACGTGTCCACCCGGCTCCAGCTGGAAGGTGCAGTGTGCCACGCCGAAGTGGCGCCCGAGACAGCCCTGCAGGTCGTGCAGTGCCTTCTCGTGCCCGACGGCGCTGAGTGTGTCCGAGCGCACGACCACGTGTGCGGAGACCACCGGCAGGCCGGAGGTGATCGTCCAGGCGTGCAGGTCGTGGACGTCCTCCACGTCGTCCAGCGCCAGGATGTGCGCACGCACCCGCGCCATGTCGACGCCCTTCGGCGCCGCCTCCAGTAGCACGTCCAAGGTCTCGCGCAGCAGCTTCACCGTACGCGGGACGATCATCGGGCCGATGACCAGCGACGCGATCGGGTCCGCGGGCTGCCAGCCGGTGGCCAGGATCAGCGCGGCCGAGACGAGCACCGCGAGCGAGCCCAGGGCGTCCGCGGCCACCTCCAGGAACGCGCCGCGCACGTTCAGGCTCTCCTGTCGTCCCCGCAGTGAACTACGGGTGGGGGGTATCCGGCAATGCGGCACTGAACACCGTTGTCGTCTGCTCTGACCTGCGAAAATGAAGTTCGGGTCACAAGGTGGCTCCAGTACTCAGAGGGATGTGCCGGCACGCAACGGGAGGTCCACCGCCGCCGCCCCGTCGGCTGCGGGCGGCTCAGGTGTGTCCGGCCCCGTCGGCGGGCCGGCCGACGGACCTTCGTCCCTTGTACGGTCACCCCCCTTGTACAGATACATACGGAACATCTGCTGTGCCCGCCCATGCCTGTTCTGTGGGCACAACCGCGGGGCGTGGTTTGGCGGTCGGGCCTTGATCGCTGATGATGATCTCGGCAAAGGCCGGGTCGGTCCGCGTCGACCGGATCGTTAACGGCCGGTGAACAAGGCCCCCCAGGTATCCGATAACCTCTGCCGACATGCCGCCCGGGAGCCATGGACGAGCGGCGCCCCGACACAGCAGACGGCCGGCGCGGACGCGTCGGCACCCAGGGAGTGAGTTCGGTTGTCGACCGCCATCGTCACCGGTCAGCCGGTGCCCGGATCGTCGCTGGAGAACGATCTGCGGCTGCTGGGCTTCGAGGTGCGGTCGGCCGCCGACGCCGCCGACGCCGCGGCCCTCCTCGCGGCCGTACCGGCCGACCGCCGCGTGGCCCTCGTCGACGCCCGTTTCGTCGGCCACCCGCACGCGCTGCGCCTCGGCCTCACCGACCCCCGCTTCCCGCTCGCGGCCGTCGCGGGCGCCGTCACCGCCCAGCCGGCCGGCCGCGAGGCCCTGACCCGCGCGCTGGCCGGGCCGACCACGGCGGGCGGCGGCACGGCCCTGGCGGTCGACAGCCTCGCCGACCGGGTCGTCACCACCCTGGACGCCGAGGGCGCCGAGGTGCACCGCCCCGAGCTGGGCAGCCTGGTCGCCGCCGTCCCCGGCGACCCGCAGGCGCGCAACGAAGCACGGCAGGCCGTCGCCGCCGTCGACGACGAGGCGGTACGCCTGCGGTCGGCCGTGAAGGCCCGCGACGGCTTCTTCACCACGTTCTGCATCAGCCCGTACTCGCGCTACCTCGCCCGCTGGTGCGCCCGTCGCGGCCTGACCCCCAACCAGGTCACCACCGCCTCGCTGATCACCGCGCTGATCGCGGCGGGCAGCGCGGCCACCGGCACCCGCGGCGGCTTCGTCGCGGCCGGCCTCCTGCTGATCTTCTCCTTCGTGCTGGACTGCACCGACGGCCAGCTCGCCCGCTACTCGCTGCAGTACTCCACGCTCGGTGCCTGGCTGGACGCCACCTTCGACCGGGCCAAGGAGTACGCGTACTACGCGGGCCTCGCCCTCGGCGCGGCGCGCGGCGGCGACGACGTCTGGGCCCTCGCCCTCGGCGCGATGGTCCTGCAGACCTGCCGGCACGTCGTGGACTTCGCCTTCAACGAATCGAACGCCGGGGATCCGGCCGACACCGCCGACACCAGCCCCACCGCCGCCCTCTCGGGCCGGCTCGACAGCGTCGGCTGGACGGTGTGGCTGCGCCGGATGATAGTGCTGCCCATCGGCGAACGATGGGCCATGATCGCGGTCCTCACGGCCGTCACCACCCCTCGCATCACTTTCTACGTGCTGCTCATCGGCTGCGCCTTCGCCGCGACCTACACCACCGCGGGCCGGGTGCTGCGCTCCGTGGCCCGCAGGCGAGGGCGGACCGACCGGGCGGCCCGGGCGCTGGCGGACCTCGCGGACTCGGGCCCGCTCGCCCGTGCCTTCGCCCGCCTCGGCGGGCGCGGGCTGCCCGGCCTCGCCGTCCCCGCCGTCGCGCTGGCCGGCGGAGCCGTCGTGGTCTGCGCCGCCGCGCTGTCCGACTTCGGCAGCGCGCTGCCCGTGGCCGGAGCCGTCGTCTACGCCGTGACCTCGGGCCTCGTCGTCGCCCGCCCCCTCAAGGGCGCCCTCGACTGGCTGGTCCCGCCCTTCTTCCGGGCCGCCGAGTACGGCACCGTGCTCGTCCTCGCGGCCAAATCCGGGGTGAACGGAACCCTTCCTGCGGCTTTCGGCCTGGTGGCAGCCGTCGCCTACCATCACTACGACACGGTCTACCGGATCCGCGGTGACGCCGGAGTGCCGCCGGCCTGGCTGGTGCGCGTCATCGGGGGGCACGAGGGGCGGACGCTGCTCGTCACCGTCCTGGCCGTGCTGCTGACCGCCGCGCAGTTCAAGGTCGCGCTCACGGTCCTCGCCGTGGTCGTCGCCCTGCTGGTGCTCGCCGAGAGCATCCGCTTCTGGGTGGCCTCCCACCTGGGTGGCGCGCCCGCCGTACACGACGAAGGAGAAACCGCATGATCGGCCTCGTGCTCGCGGCCGGCGCCGGACGGCGCCTGCGGCCCTACACCGACAGCCTCCCCAAGGCTCTGGTGCCGGTGCGCAACGCGGCGCAGGAGGGCATAGAGGACCAGGTCACGGTGCTGGACCTCACCCTCGGCAACTTCGCCGAGATCGGCCTGACCGAGGCCGCGATCATCGTCGGGTACCGCAAGGAGGCCGTGTACGAGCGCAGGGCGGCCCTGGAGCGGAAATACGGCCTGAAGATCAACCTCATCGACAACGACAAGGCCGAGGAGTGGAACAACGCCTACTCCCTGTGGTGCGGCCGTGACGCCCTCAAGGACGGCGTGATCCTCGCCAACGGGGACACCGTCCACCCGGTCTCCGTCGAACGGACCCTGCTGGACGCCCGTGGCGGCGGCAAGAAGATCATCCTCGCCGTGGACACGGTGAAGTCGCTGGCCGACGAGGAGATGAAGGTCGTCGCCGACCCCGACCGGGGCATGCGGCGGATCACCAAGCTGATGGACCCGGCCGAGGCCACCGGCGAGTACATCGGCGTCACCCTCATCGAGGGCGACGCCGCCCCCGATCTGGCCGACGCGCTCAAGACCGTGTGGGAGACCGATCCGCAGCAGTTCTACGAGCACGGCTACCAGGAACTCGTCGACCGCGGTTTCCGGATCGACGTGGCTCCGATCGGCGACGTGAGCTGGGTCGAGATCGACAACCACGACGATCTCGCCCGGGGACGGGAGATCGCGTGCCAGTACTGACCCGGCTCATCCCCTCGCCGGTCGTGGTGGACATCCGCCCGGGTGCCCTCGACGACCTGGCCGGTGTACTGGCCGACGAACGCATCTCGCACTCCGGGCGGCTGGCCGTCGCCGTCAGCGGCGGCTCCGGCGCGCTGCTGCGCGAGCGGATCGCCCCCTCGCTGCCGGGCGCCTCCTGGTACGAGGTCGGCGGCGGCACCCTCGACGACGCGGTCCGGCTGGCCGGGGACATGCGGGCCGGCCGCTACGACGCGGTGGTGGGCCTCGGCGGCGGCAAGATCATCGACTGTGCCAAGTTCGCCGCGGCCCGGATCGGTCTGCCGCTGGTCGCCGTCCCGACGAACCTCGCGCACGACGGCCTGTGCTCGCCCGTCGCCACCCTCGACAACGACGCGGGCCGCGGCTCCTACGGCGTGCCCAACCCGATCGCGGTCGTCATCGACCTGGACGTGATCCACGAGGCTCCCGTCCGGTTCGTGCGCTCGGGCATCGGCGACGCGGTCTCCAACGTCAACGCGATCGCCGACTGGGAACTGTCGAACCGCGTCACCGGCGAGAAGATCGACGGCCTGGCCGCGGCGATGGCCCGGCAGGCCGGCGAGGCCGTGCTGCGGCACCCGGGCGGCATCGGCGACAACGACTTCCTCCAGGTGCTGGCCGAAGCGCTGGTCCTCAGCGGTATCGCGATGTCGGTGTCGGGCGACTCCCGCCCGTCCTCCGGCTCCTGCCACGAGATCAACCACGCCTTCGACCTGCTGTTTCCCCGGCGCGCGGCGAGCCACGGCGAGCAGTGCGGCCTGGGCGCGGCCTTCGCGATGTATCTGCGGGGGGCGCACGAGGAAGCGGCGTACATGGCCGAGGTGCTGCGCAGGCACGGCCTGCCGGTCCTGCCGCACGAGATCGGCTTCACGGCGGACGAGTTCGTCCGGGTCGTGGAGTTCGCTCCGGAGACCCGGCCCGGCCGCTACACCATCCTCGAACACCTCGACCTCAAAACCCATCAGATCAAGGACATCTACGTCGACTATGTCAAGGCCATCGGTAGCTGAACTGCGTACGGTCGTCCATCCCCCGGGGGTGAAGGACCGGCGCAGCGGTGAGCACTGGATGGGGCGCCTCTACATGCGCGAGGTGTCCCTGCGCGTGGACCGTTATCTGGTCACCACGCGGGTCACGCCCAACCAGCTCACCTACCTGATGACCGTCTTCGGCGTCCTCGCCGCCCCGGCCCTGCTGGTGCCGGGGATCGCCGGCGCCGTGCTCGGTGTGGTGGCGGTCCAGCTGTATCTGCTGCTGGACTGCGTCGACGGTGAGGTCGCCCGCTGGAAACAGCAGTACTCGCTCGGCGGGGTCTACCTGGACCGGGTGGGCGCCTACCTGACCGACGCCGCGGTCCTCGTCGGCCTCGGGCTGCGCGCCGCCGACCTGTGGGGCCCGGGTCGGATCGACTGGCTGTGGGCCTTCCTCGGGACGCTCGCCGCGCTCGGTGCGATCCTGGTCAAGGCCGAGACCGACCTCGTCGGCGTGGCCCGTCACCAGGGCGGGCTGCCCCCGGTCGCGGAATCCGCCGCCGAGCCGCGCTCGTCCGGCATGGCGCTGGCCCGCAGGGCCGCGGCGGCCCTCAAGTTCCACCGGCTGATCCTCGGGATCGAGGCGACCCTGCTGATCCTGGTCCTGGCCGTCGTGGACGAGAGCAGGGGCGATCTGTTCTTCACCCGGCTGGGCACCGCGGTGCTGGCCGGCATCGCGCTGGTGCAGACCCTGCTGCACCTGGTGTCCGTCCTGGCCTCCAGCAGGCTGCGGTGAGCGCCGTGGACACCTTCCCGTCGCTGCGGGTCGGCGCGGTGATCATCACCATGGGAAACCGCCCCGACGAACTGCGCGCCCTGCTCGACTCGGTCGCCAAACAGGACGGCGACCCGATCGCGGTGGTCGTCGTCGGCAACGGCTCGCCCGTGCCGGACGTCCCCGAGGGCGTACGCACCTTGGAACTGCCCGAGAACCTGGGCATACCGGGCGGGCGCAACGTGGGCATGGAAGCCTTCGGACCCGGCGGCCGCGACGTCGACATACTGCTCTTTCTCGACGACGACGGACTGCTCGCCCGCCACGACACCGCAGAGCTGTGCCGTGCGGCCTTCGCCGCGGACCCGCGGCTCGGTATCGTCAGCTTCCGCATCGCCGACCCGGAGACCGGCGAGACCCAGCGCCGGCACGTGCCGCGGCTGCGCGCCGCCGACCCGATGCGCTCCTCCCGGGTCACCACCTTCCTCGGCGGCGCCAACGCCGTCCGCACCGGGGTCTTCGCCGAGGTCGGCGGCCTGCCGGACGCGTTCTTCTACGCCCACGAGGAGACCGACCTGGCCTGGCGGGCCCTGGACGCGGGCTGGATGATCGACTACCGCTCCGACATGGTGCTGTACCACCCGACGACCGCCCCCTCCCGGCACGCGGTGTACCACCGCATGGTCGCCCGCAACCGGGTCTGGCTGGCCCGCCGCAACCTCCCCGCGCTCCTGGTCCCCGTGTACCTGGGGGTCTGGCTGCTGCTGACCCTGCTGCGCCGCCCCTCCCGTCCGGCCCTGCAGGCCTGGTTCGGCGGGTTCCGGGAGGGCTGGGCCACCGCGTGCGGGCCGCGCCGGCCCATGAAGTGGCGTACGGTGTGGCGGCTGACCCGACTGGGTCGGCCCCCGGTGATCTGACAAGCTCGGTTCCAGGGGGCCCGCGCGGCGCCCGGCCCCACTCGATGACGCACTCGGAGAGGAAAGTTTCCACGCGTGAGTGAGACAGCGCACGACGGCGGGATCGCGATGACCACGAGCCGGTCCTCCGACGAGGGACTGACGCCGGGGCAGCTCGCCGCCAAGTACGGGCTGACCGTGAGCGGCGCCCGGCCCTCGCTCGGTGCGTACGTCCGTATGCTCTGGGGGCGGCGGCACTTCATCCTCGCCTTCTCCCAGGCGAAGCTGACGGCCCAGTACAGCCAGGCCAAACTCGGCCAGGTGTGGCAGGTGGCCACCCCGCTGCTGAACGCGGCCGTCTACTACTTCATCTTCGGCCTGATCCTGCACGCCAGCCGGGGGATGTCGCACGACGTGTACATCCCGTTCCTGGTGACCGGCGTGTTCGTGTTCACCTTCACGCAGAGTTCGATCATGTCGGGCGTGCGCGCCATCTCCGGCAATCTGGGCCTGGTGCGCGCCCTGCACTTCCCGCGCGCCTCGCTGCCGATCTCCTTCGCGCTCCAGCAGCTCCAGCAGCTGCTGTTCTCGATGATCGTGCTGTTCGTGGTGGCGGTCGGCTTCGGCAGCTATCCCGGCCTGTCCTGGCTGCTGATCCTGCCGGCGCTCGCGCTGCAGTTCCTCTTCAACACCGGGCTGGCGCTGGTCATCGCCCGCCTGGGCGCCGGGACGCCGGACCTGGCGCAGCTGATGCCGTTCGTGCTGCGGACCTGGATGTACACCTCCGGTGTCATGTTCTCGATCAGCGCGACGCTCGAAGGCCGCCCCGAGTGGATCGTGCGTCTGCTCCAGGTCAATCCGGCCGCGGTCTACATGGACCTGATGCGCTTCGCGCTCATCGACGGCTACGACTCCTCGAATCTCCCGCCGCACGTCTGGGGCATCGCCCTGTGCTGGGCCCTGGCCGCCTTCGCCGGGGGGTTCGTGTACTTCTGGAAGGCGGAGGAGAGGTACGGCCGTGGCTGAGCAGAGTACCGGGCAACCCGTCCCGACCGTCATCGCGGAGGACCTGCACATCGTCTACCGAGTCAACGGCGCCCGTACCGGCCGGGGCAGCGCCACCGCCGCCCTCAGCCGCATCCTCGGGCGCGGCTCCGACGACACGGCGCGGGGTGTGCGCAAGGTGCACGCCGTACGCGGCGTGTCGTTCATCGCCTACCGGGGCGAGGCCGTCGGCCTGATCGGCTCCAACGGGTCGGGCAAGTCCACCCTGCTGCGGGCCATCGCCGGGCTGCTGCCCCCCGAGAGCGGCAAGGTCTACACCAACGGCCAGCCCTCGCTGCTCGGGGTGAACGCGGCCCTGATGAACGACCTGACCGGCGAGCGCAACGTCATCCTGGGCGGCCTGGCCATGGGCATGTCGCGCGAGGACGTCAGGGAGCGCTACCAGAACATCGTCGACTTCTCCGGCATCAACGAGAAGGGCGACTTCATCACCCTGCCCATGCGCACCTACTCCTCCGGCATGGCCGCCCGGCTGCGGTTCTCCATCGCCGCCGCCAAGGACCACGACGTCCTCATGATCGACGAGGCGCTGGCCACCGGCGACCGGTCCTTCCAGAAGCGCTCCGAGGCGCGCATCCGGGAGCTGCGCAAGGAAGCCGGCACCGTCTTTCTGGTCAGCCACAACAACAAGTCCATCCGTGACACCTGCAATCGGGTCCTGTGGTTGGAACGGGGTGAACTGCGGATGGACGGACCGACCGACGAGGTGCTCAAGGAGTACGAGAAGTTCACGGGCAAGTAGCCCGACACGCCCGGGGCCCCGCCGGAACCTTTCCGGCGGGGCCCTTCGTGTGCAAAAGAAACGTCAACTCGCAGTCCGTCAAGGAATCTTGGAAGCAATCGGTGTGTTGTTGTGATGCGCAGGACACCCCCGCGAACCTCGCTGCGTTGTACAACGTAAACTGTGTCGGTCCCGGAAAGTGGCAAGTGGGGCGATAATGCGCGACACCCTCCGCCGGGCGCCGTCACGGACGGCTGGGCGGCGTGTCCGAAATAGTGTGTATTGGTTTGGCAGTGTAGAACGGGAGATGTGACGGCAATGGCTACGGAAACTCCCCAGCTCAGCGCAGCATGTGCCGTCCGCGCCCCGGGCAGTGCCCGGTGACGGGATTCGACATGGCGCGCTCGGGAAGCCCGGAGCGCAGCACGCTCGACAAGGCCGCGGGAGAGAACTTCCCCGTGGCTCCGTTCTTCCTGCCCAGGCCCTGGCGCGACGACCTGATGGCGGTCTACGGCTTCGCCCGCCTCGTCGACGACATCGGCGACGGCGACCTCGCCCCGGGTGGTGCCGACGCCCGGCTGCTCGGCGTGTCGCCCGCGGACGCGGAGGACCGGCTCGTCCTCCTCGACGCCTTCGAGGCCGATCTGCGCCGCGTCTTCGACGCCACCCCGCGCCACCCGCTGCTGCGGCGCCTCCAGCCCACGGTGCGCCGCCGCTCCCTGACCCCCGAACCCTTCCTCGGCCTGATCGCGGCCAACCGCCAGGACCAGCTCGTCAAGCGGTACGAGACCTACGACGACCTCCTCGCGTACTGCGAACTGTCCGCCAACCCCGTCGGCCGCCTCGTCCTCGCCGTCACCGGCACCTCGACCCCCGAGCGGATCCGTCTCTCCGACTTGATCTGCACCGCGCTGCAGATCGTCGAACACCTCCAGGACGTGGCCGAGGACTTCGGCCGCGACCGGATCTATCTGCCGGCCGAGGACATGAAGCGTTTTCATGTCCAGGAGGCGGATCTCGCCGCGAAGACCACGGGCGCATCCGCGCGCGCCCTGGTTGCGTACGAAGTCCAACGCGCCCGCGACCTCCTGAATGAAGGCGCCCCCCTTGTGGGTAGCGTCCACGGAAGGTTGAAGCTGCTGCTCGCGGGATTCGTGGCGGGGGGGAGGGCGGCGATCCGAGCGATCGTCGCTGCCGAATACGACGTACTTCCCGGCCCGCCCAAGCCCGGCAAGGTCCAGTTGCTGCGCGAGGTGGGCGTGACTCTGCGAGGAGAGGGGTGATCCGGGCTGTGGAGTCGGAAGCGAACGTGTCCGCACCGGTACTCGCCGCCTATAGCTACTGCGAGGCCGTGACCGGGCAGCAGGCCCGTAACTTCGCGTACGGCATCAGGCTGCTGCCGACGCCCAAGCGGCGCGCGATGTCGGCGCTGTACGCCTTTTCCCGGCGTGTCGACGACATCGGCGACGGTGAGCTGGCGGACGACGTCAAGGCCACGCGGCTCGACGAGACCCGGGCGCTGCTCGCCCGGGTCCGCGCGGGCGAGGTCGCCGAGGACGACACCGACCCGGTCGCCGTGGCTCTCGACCATGCCGCGCGGGTGTTCCCGATTCCGCTCGGGGGCCTCGACGAGCTCATCGACGGCGTGCAGATGGACGTCCGCGGTGAGACATATGAGACCTGGGACGACCTGAAGGTGTACTGCCGCTGCGTGGCCGGGGCCATCGGCCGGCTCTCGCTCGGCATGTTCGGTACCGAACCGGGAGCGCGCGGCGTCGAGCGCGCGTCCGAGTACGCCGACACACTGGGTCTCGCCCTGCAACTGACCAACATCCTCCGGGACGTCCGGGAGGACGCCGAGGGCGGCCGTACCTATCTGCCGGCCGATGACCTCGCCAAGTTCGGCTGCTCGGCCGGGTTCAACGGACCGACGCCGCCGGAGGGTTCCGACTTCGCGGGTCTCGTGCACTTCGAGGTGCGCCGGGCCCGGGCCCTTTTCGCCGAGGGCTACCAGCTGCTGCCCATGCTCGACCGGCGCAGCGGTGCGTGCGTCGCCGCCATGGCCGGGATCTACCGCCGGCTGCTCGACCGCATCGAGCGCGAGCCCGAGGCCGTGCTGCGCGGCCGGGTCTCGCTGCCCGGGCACGAGAAGGCGTATGTCGCCGTGCGCGGACTGTCCGGACTCGACGCCCGGCACGTGGCCCGGCAGACCGTCAGGAGGCGTGCCTGATGGACCCGAGAGGACAGGAAGACCCCGGTGACTCCGCCGGGGAACGAGCAACCTTCCGATGCGGCGTGGCGTCCCTGACTGAGATGGCCCGCCGCGTCCCGTACCACTGGCGTGGCGGGCGGGCACGGGAGGACGCGCGATGACCGGAGGGAAGCAGCCCGAGGGACCGCAGGCGGACATCCCGGGGCGCACCGGGCGCAGTGCCGTCGTGGTCGGCGGCGGTCTCGCCGGTGTCACGGCCGCGCTCGCGCTCGCGGACGCAGGCGTCCGCGTCACCCTGCTGGAGAGCAGACCGAGACTGGGCGGTCTCGCCTTCTCCTTCCAACGCGGCGACCTGACCGTGGACAACGGCCAGCACGTGTACCTGCGCTGCTGCACCGCCTACCGCTGGTTCCTCGACCGGATCGGGGGAGCGGAACTGGCACCGGTGCAGAACCGCCTCGACGTACCCGTCCTCGATCTCGCCAGACCCGAGGGACGGCGGCTCGGCAGACTGCGGCGCGATCCGCTGCCCGTACCCCTGCATCTGGGCCGGAGTCTGGCCGCGTATCCGCACCTGTCGCTCGCCGACCGGGCCAGGGTGGGGCGTGCCGCGCTCGCGCTCAAGGGACTCGACCTCGCCGATCCGACCCTGGACACACAGGACTTCGGCGGCTGGCTGGCCGCTCACGGCCAGTCGGCGCGCGCCGTCGAGGCCCTCTGGGACCTGGTCGGGGTCGCCACCCTCAACGCGGTCGCGGGCGACGCCTCGCTGGGGCTCGCCGCGATGGTGTTCAAGACCGGTCTGCTGTCCGACCCGGGAGCCGCCGACATCGGCTGGGCACACGTACCCCTGGGAGAACTGCACGACCGTCTGGCCCGCAAGGCGCTCGACTCCGCGGGCGTCCGTACCGAGATCCGTGCACGTGTCACCTCCGTCTCCACCCATGAGAACGGTGGATGGAGCGTTCAGGTTCCCGGTGAGACGCTGCGTTGCGACGCGGTCGTGCTCGCCGTGCCCCAGCGCGAGGCCCACGGTCTGCTCCCGCCCGGTGCCCTCGACGACCCCGAGCGCCTGCTGCAGATCGGCACCGCGCCCATCCTCAACGTCCATGTGATCTACGACCGCACGGTGCTGAAGAAGCCGTTCTTCGCAGCCCTCGGCACCCCGGTGCAGTGGGTCTTCGACCGCACCCACGCCTCCGGGCTGCGCACCGGCCAGTATCTGGCCTTGTCCCAGTCGGCCGCGCAGGACGAGATCGACACCCCCGTGGCCGAGCTGCGCGAGCGCTACCTGCCCGAACTGGAGCGGCTGCTCCCCGGCGCGCGCCGGGCGGAAGTGACGGACTTCTTCGTGACCCGTGAGCGCACGGCGACGTTCGCCCCCACCCCGGGCGTCGGACGGCTGCGGCCCGGCGCCCGTACCAATGCCCCCGGCCTCTGGCTGGCCGGAGCGTGGACCGCCACCGGGTGGCCCGCGACCATGGAGAGTGCGGTCCGCAGCGGTGTGAACGCCGCCGACGGGGTGCTCAGCGCCCTGGGCCGGCCCCGCCCGAGTCACCTCTTCGCGTTCGAGGAGGCGGCCTGATGCCCGATCAGCATGCGGCAGCCCCCCGCACCCCCCGTACTGCAAGAAGAGGAGAGACCGTGCCCACTGTGCCCGAGGCCGAGACGGCCGCTCAAGCGACCGCGGTCGATGTGATCGCGCTCCTGGAGCGCGGCCGGACCCTGGCCACACCGGTACTGCGGGCGGCCGTCGACCGCCTGGCCCCGCCCATGGACACCGTGGCCGCCTATCACTTCGGCTGGATCGACGCCCAGGGCAACCCCGCCGAATCCGACGGCGGAAAGGCCGTGCGCCCCGCTCTCGCCGTGCTGTCCGCCGAGGTCGCCGGCGGTGCGCCGGAGACCGGTATCCCCGGCGCGGTCGCCGTGGAACTGGTCCACAACTTCTCGTTGCTGCACGACGACCTGATGGACGGCGACGAACAGCGTCGGCACCGCGACACCGTCTGGAAGGTGCACGGCCCCGCCCAGGCAATCCTGGTCGGCGACGCCCTGTTCGCCCTCGCCAACGAGATCCTGCTGGAACTGGCCACGGTCGAGGCGGGCCGTGCCACCCGCCGGCTGACCACCGCCACCCGGGCCCTGATCGACGGTCAGGCACAGGACATCTCCTACGAGCACCGCGACCGCGTCAGCGTCCCGGAGTGCCTGGAGATGGAGGGCAACAAGACCGGAGCCCTGCTCGCCTGCGCCTCCTCCATCGGCGCGGTGCTCGGCGGCGCGGACGACCGCACCGCCGACACCCTGGAGAAGTACGGCTACCACCTCGGCCTGTCCTTCCAGGCCGTCGACGACCTGCTCGGCATCTGGGGCGACCCGGAGTCCACCGGCAAGCAGACCTGGAGCGACCTGCGCCAGCGCAAGAAATCCCTGCCGGTCGTGGCCGCGCTCGCGGCGGGCGGCACCGCCTCGGAGCGGCTCGGCGAGATGCTTGCCGCCGACGCCAAGAGCAGCGACTTCGAGAACTTCTCCGAGGCGGAGTTCGCGGCCCGTGCAGCCCTCATCGAGGAAGCGGGCGGCCGTGAGTGGACCGCCGAAGAGGCACGCCGCCAGTACACCATCGCCATCGATGCTCTGAACGCCATCGACATGCCCGAGTCGGTTCGGGCCCGGTTCACAGCGCTCGCCGACTTCGTAGTAGTCCGAAAGAGATGATCACTATCAGTCCAATGACCCTCGCGTAGTCGCCGGCCGGTGTCGCGGGATGACAGACATCGGCCGACGGCGGACCCACAGCAGCATGACTTGCAGGACTGCAAGAAGGGGAAGCCATGACAGCGACGACCGACGGAAGTACCGGGGCGACCATGCCGCCCCGCGCTGCCTCGGCCAGCGAAGTCCAGTTCACGACCCCCGCGGCGGACGGGGTAAAAAACGCCGCCACTCGCGCCGTACAGCGCGCCACCGACTTCCTGCTCACGCAGCAGGACGCCGAGGGCTGGTGGAAGGGCGACCTCGAAACGAACGTCACCATGGACGCCGAGGATCTGCTCCTGCGCCAGTTCCTGGGCATCCGCGACGAGGCGACGACGCTCGGTGCGGCTCTCTACATCCGCGACGAACAACGCGCGGACGGCGCCTGGGCCACCTTCTACGGCGGCCCCGGGGAACTCTCGACCACCATCGAGGCGTACGTAGCCCTCCGGCTGGCCGGCGACGCGCCCGACGCACCGCACATGGCCAAGGCGTCCGCCTGGATCCGGGAGCGGGGCGGCATCGCCGCCGCCCGTGTCTTCACACGGATCTGGCTGGCCCTGTTCGGCTGGTGGAAGTGGGAGGACCTGCCGGAGCTGCCGCCCGAGCTCATGTACTTCCCGAAGTGGTTCCCGCTGAACATCTACAACTTCGGATCCTGGGCGCGGCAGACCATCGTGCCGCTCACCATCGTCTCGGCGAAGCGCCCGGTGCGCCCGGCGCCGTTCCCGCTGGACGAGCTGCACACCGACCCGGACCGTCCCAACCCGCCGCAGCCGCTTGCTCCGGCACTGAGCTGGGACGGCCTGTTCCAGCGGCTGGACAAGGTGGTGCGCGGCTACCGCTCGATCGCCGTGCGCCGGCTGCGCGGCGCCGCGATGAACTCCGCGGCCCGCTGGATCATCGAGCGGCAGGAGAACGACGGCTGCTTCGGCGGTATCCAGCCGCCGGCCGTGTACTCGGTCATCGCCCTGCACCTGCTGGGCTACGACCTCGAACACCCGGTGATGCGGGCGGGCCTTCAGTCGCTGGACCAGTACGCCGTGTGGCGCGAGGACGGCTCCCGGATGATCGAGGCATGCCAGTCCCCGGTGTGGGACACCTGTCTGGCCGTGATCGCCCTCGCCGACGCGGGCCTGTCCGCCGATCACCCGCAGCTCGTCAAGGCCGCCGACTGGATGCTCGGCGAGGAGATTGTGCGGCCCGGCGACTGGTCCGTCAAACGGCCCGGACTCCCGCCGAGCGGGTGGGCGTTCGAGTTCCACAACGACAACTACCCCGACACCGACGACACCGCCGAGGTGCTGCTCGCCCTGCGCCGGGTCAGACACCACGACCCGGACCGCATCGAGAAGGCCATCGGACGCGGGGGGCGCTGGCTGTTCGGCATGCAGTCGAAGAACGGCGCGTGGGGCGCCTTCGACGCCGACAACACCAGCCCGTTCCCCAACCGGCTGCCGTTCTGCGACTTCGGCGAGGTCATCGACCCGCCGTCGGCCGACGTCACCGCGCACGTCGTCGAGATGCTCGCGGTCGAGGGCCTGGCCGACGACCCGCGCACCCGGCGCGGCGTCGACTGGCTGCTGGCCGAACAGGAACCGGAGGGCTCCTGGTTCGGCCGCTGGGGCGTCAACTACCTCTACGGCACCGGATCCGCGGTGCCCGCGCTGGTCGCGGCCGGGCTGCCCACCTCGCACCCGGCGATCCGGCGCGCGGTCTCCTGGCTGGAGTCGACCCAGAACGACGACGGCGGCTGGGGCGAGGATCTCCGCTCCTACGACGACGTCAAGGGCTGGAGCGGGCGCGGCGACTCGACCGCCTCACAGACCGGGTGGGCGCTGATGGCCTTGCTGGCGGCGGGGGAGAAGGAGTCCAAGACCGTCGAGCGCGGCGTCGAGTGGCTGGCCGGCACCCAGCGTGAGGACGGCTCCTGGGACGAGCCGTACTTCACGGGCACCGGCTTCCCCTGGGACTTCTCCATCAACTACCACCTGTACCGGCAGGTGTTCCCGCTCACCGCGCTCGGCCGGTACGTGCACGGCGAGCCCTTCACCGACCGGGGCGCCGGGGCGGCCGGAGCGCCCCGCGCCGACGGCGAGGGGGGCTGATGAGTACCCAGCCCGCCCCGCTGCTGATCGCCTGCGCGCTCGGCATCGAGCACTTCGCTCTGCGCGCGGGCGAGCGCGGCGGGGCCGGCGGGCCGGTCACGGTCCTGCGGACCGGCATGGGGCCGAGGGCGGCGGAACGCTCCGTCGCCCGGGCCCTCGCCGATCCGGCGCTCGCCGGGGCCGCCGTGGTGGCCACCGGCTTCTGCGCGGGCCTCGCCCCCGGTATGCACCCCGGCGACCTGGTCGTCGCCGAGGAGACCCGGGACCCGCGGGGCGACGTCCCCTGCGCGGGGACCGACCTGCTGGTCAAGGAGCTGACCCGGACCGTGCCCGGACGCACGGTCCACACCGGCCCGCTCACCGGCTCGGACCACGTGGTCCGGGGCAACGAGCGGTCGGACCTCCTCGACACGGGTGCGATCGCGGTCGACATGGAGTCGGCCGCCACGCTCCTGAGCGCCGTGCGGACGGGCGAGCGCCCCGTCGCTGCCGTACGGGTGGTCGTGGACGCTCCGGAACATGAACTCGTCCGGATCGGCACGGTGCGCGGTGGAATATCTGCATTCCGTGTTCTTCGCTCTGTCCTGCCTGCATTTCTTGAATGGCACCGTTCTTTGCTGCTCCCTCGGAGGTGAGCCAGATGGCCATGCCACTGCGCCAGTCCATCAAGGTCGCTACGTACCTGGCTGAACAGAAATTCCGCAAGCGCGACAAGTTTCCGCTCATCGTCGAGCTGGAACCGCTGTTCGCCTGCAACCTCAAGTGCGAGGGTTGCGGCAAGATCCAGCACCCGGCCGGGGTGCTCAAGCAGCGTATGCCGGTGGCCCAGGCCGTCGGCGCGGTGCTGGAGTCCGGTGCGCCGATGGTGTCGATCGCCGGCGGCGAGCCTCTGATGCACCCGCAGATCGACGAGATCGTGCGGCAGCTGGTGGCCAAGCGGAAATTCGTCTTCCTGTGCACCAACGCCATGCTGCTGCGCAAGAAGATGGACAAGTTCACGCCCTCGCCCTACTTCGCCTTCGCCGTGCACATCGACGGGCTGCGTGAACGGCACGACGAGTCCGTTGCCAAGGAAGGCGTGTTCGACGAGGCCGTGGCGGCGATCAAGGAGGCCAAGCGGCGCGGCTTCCGGGTCACCACCAACTCGACCTTCTTCAACACGGACACCCCGCAGACGATCGTCGAGGTGCTCAACTTCCTCAACGACGACCTCCAGGTCGACGAGATGATGATCTCGCCCGCCTACGCCTACGAGAAGGCCCCCGACCAGGAGCACTTCCTCGGCGTCGAGCAGACCCGCGAACTGTTCAAGAAGGCGTTCTCGGGCGGCAACCGGCGGCGCTGGCGGCTCAACCACTCGCCCCTCTTCCTGGACTTCCTGGAGGGCAAGGTCGACTTCCCGTGCACGGCGTGGGCGATCCCGAACTACTCCCTCTTCGGCTGGCAGCGCCCCTGCTACCTGATGAGCGACGGCTATGTGCCGACGTACCGCGAACTGATCGAGAAGACCGACTGGGACAAGTACGGCCGCGGCAAGGACCCGCGCTGCGCCAACTGCATGGCGCACTGCGGCTACGAGCCCACCGCCGTCCTCGCCACCATGGGATCGCTCAAGGAGTCGCTGCGCGCCATGCGTGAGACGGTCTCCGGGAACCGGGAGTGACACGTATGACCGCAATTTCCCTCGGTGTTCCCGAGATCCCGCCCCGGCCGATCGCCGTGCGCCGCGTGTCGCGGCAGATCCATGTCGGTTCGGTGGCGGTGGGCGGGGATGCGCCTGTCTCGGTCCAGTCGATGACGACGACGCGTACGTCGG
>NZ_JBIAIE010000026.1:0-108225 GCF_042871185.1 Streptomyces sp. NPDC006012 | reverse complement strand
CTCCGCCGCAACCTCGGGATCTACGGCATCGGCGGCCTGATCGCACCCTTCATCGGCATCAAGATCATCGACCTGCTCATCTCCCTCATCCCCGGAATCGGCTGATCGCCATGAACAACTCCGTCTCGAACACCGTCCGGCTGCTCGGTGCGGGCCTGCGCGCCCTCCTCGTGCTGACCCTGGTGACCGGCGTCATCTACCCGCTGGTCGTCACCGGCATCGCCCAGGGACTGTTCAACGACAAGGCGAACGGCTCCGAGATCAAGGCGGACGGCAAGGTCGTCGGCTCCTCCCTGATCGGGCAGTCGTACAACCTGCCGCTGAAGAAGGGTCAGGAGACCCCCGACGCGGACCTGAAGTGGTTCCAGGGCCGCCCGGCGAACGGGCTCGGCAGCAACAGCATCAACACGCAGTACGCGCTGGTGCTGTCGGGCGCCACCAACCTCGCCGCGGACAGCGGCGCCGTGCACGGCACGTGCCCCGCCAAGCCGGCGGACGGCACGCTCTGCGCCCAGGTGGTCGCCGCCAAGGAAGCCGTCGTCAAGGACAACTCGGTGCCGGGCTACAGCGTCCTGCCCTCCGACGTCCCCGCCGACGCGGTCACCTCGTCCGGTTCGGGCCTCGACCCGAACATCTCCCCGGCCTACGCCGGACTCCAGGCGCACCGCGTCGCCGAGCGCAACCACCTCCCCGTCGCCCAGGTGGACCAGCTGGTCAAGGACCACACCACCGGCCGCACCCTCGGTTTCATGGGCGACCCCCGCGTGAACGTCCTCGAACTCAACATCGCGCTCAAGGACCTCGTGGCCGGCAAGTGACGGCCTTACGCGACTCACGCGGGAGTCGGCGGCCCGGGAGACCTCCCGGTTCCGCCGGCTCCCGCCCTCATGCGCAGGCCGCCCCGCGACCGGCGCGCACGGCCCCAGGCAGCAGGAGAGGCAGGCGCTCATGACCCGGGTGCTCGTCGTGGAGGACGACCCGCAGCTCGTGCGGGCCCTCGTCATCAACTTGGAGGCACGCAGGTACGACGTGGACGCCGCGCCCGACGGGGCCACGGCCCTGCGGTTCGCCGCCGCGCGCCAGCCCGACGTGGTCCTGCTCGACCTCGGTCTGCCCGACATCGACGGGGTGGACGTCATCAAGGCGCTGCGCGGCTGGACCCGCGTGCCGATCCTGGTCCTCTCCGCCCGCCAGGCCTCCGACGAGAAGGTGTCCGCGCTCGACGCGGGCGCCGACGACTACGTCACCAAGCCGTTCAGCATGGACGAACTGCTCGCCCGGCTGCGGGCCGCCGTCCGCCGCACCGAGGATGTTGCGCCGGCCCCCGAGCGCCTGGTGGAGACCGAGCACTTCAGCATCGACCTGATCGCCAAGAAGGCCGTACGGGACGGCCGGGACGTGCGGCTGACGCCGACCGAGTGGCACCTGCTGGAGATCCTGGTGACCAACCCCGGCCGGCTGATCACACAGACGTACCTGCTCCAGGAGGTCTGGGGCGTCTCGCAACGCAACAAGTCCAATTATCTGCGGGTCTACATGGCGCAGTTGCGCCGCAAACTGGAACGGGATCCCTCCCACCCGCGCTATCTGATCACCGAGCCCGGCATGGGCTATCGCTTCGAGGGGTGACATGACCCGCGGCAAGCTCCGCATCTACCTCGGCGCGGCACCGGGCGTCGGCAAGACCTACGCCATGCTGGCGGAGGCGCACCGCCGCATCGAGCGGGGCACCGACTGCGTGGTGGCCGTCGTGGAACACCACGAACGGCCGCGCACCAAGGTGCTGCTGCACGGCCTGGAACAGGTGCCGCGCAAGGAGGTCGGTTACCGGGACGGCACGTTCACCGAGATGGACGTGGACGCGGTCCTCGCGCGCCGCCCCCGGGTGGCGCTCGTGGACGAACTGCCGCACACCAACGTCCCCGGCTCCCGCAACGCCAAGCGCTGGCAGGACGTGGAGGAAATCCTCGCCGCCGGGATCGACGTGGTCTCGACGGTCAACATCCAGCACCTGGAGTCGCTGGGCGACGTGGTCGAGTCGATCACCGGTGTGCGGCAGCGCGAGACCGTGCCCGACGAGGTGGTCCGCCGCGCCGACCAGATCGAGCTTGTCGACATGTCGCCGCAGGCGCTGCGCCGCCGTATGGCGCACGGCAACATCTACCAGCCGGACAAGGTGGACGCGGCCCTGTCGAACTACTTCCGGCCGGGGAACCTGACCGCCCTGCGGGAGCTGGCGCTGCTGTGGGTGGCCGACCGGGTCGACGAGTATCTGACCGAGTACCGCAGCGAACACCGGGTGTCGAAGATCTGGGGCTCGCGGGAGCGGATCGTGGTCGGCCTGTCCGGCGGCCCCGAGGGGCGCACCCTGCTGCGCCGCGCGGCCCGCCTGGCGGAGAAGGGCGCCGGCGGCGAGGTGCTGGCGGTCTGCATCGCCCGCAGCGACGGCCTGGCCACCACCGCCTCCCCGAAGGAACTGGGCGCCCAGCGCACCCTCGTCGAAGACCTCGGCGGGACCTGGCACCAAGTCGTCGGCGACGACGTCCCGGCCGCGCTGCTGGACTTCGCCCGAGGCGTGAACGCCACCCAGATAGTCCTCGGGGTCTCCCGCCGCCGGAGCTGGCAGTACCTCTTCGGACCGGGCGTCGGCGCCACGGTCGCCCAGGAGTCGGGGCCCGACCTCGACGTCCACCTCGTCACCCACGACGACGCGGGCAGGGGCCGCGGACTGCCCGTGGCGCGCGGCGCACGCCTCGGCCGGTCCCGGGTCGTCCGGGGCTGGCTCGTCGGCGTGCTCGGCCCGGTCCTGCTGACCTGGCTGCTGGCCGGCGCCACTCCGCAGATCGGCCTCGCCAACGACATGCTGCTGTTCCTGTCGCTGACGGTGGCGGCGGCCCTGCTCGGCGGGCTCCTCCCGGCACTCGCCTCCGCGGTGGCCGGTTCCCTGCTGCTCAACTGGTTCTTCACCCCGCCCGTCCACACCCTGACCGTCGCCGACCCCGCGAACATCGTCGCCATGGCGATCTTCGTGTCGGTCGCCGCGTCCGTGGCGTCGGTGGTGGACCTCGCGGCCCGGCGCACCGACCAGGCGGCCCGGCTGCGCGCCGAGTCGGAGATCCTGTCCTTCCTCGCCGGCAACGTGCTGCGCGGCGAGAACACCCTGGAGGCGCTGCTGGTACGGGTCCGCGAGACCTTCGCCATGGAGTCGGTGGCCCTGCTGGAGCGGACCGGCGAGGCGGCGCCCTGGACCTGCGCCGGCAGCGTCGGACCCGGACCGGCACCGAACCCGGAGGACGCCGACGTCGACGTACCGGTCGGCGACCACATGGCGCTGGCCCTGCGCGGCCGGGTGCTGCCCGCCGCCGATCGCCGGGTGCTGGCCGCGTTCGCCGCGCAGGCCGCCGTCGTGCTGGACCGCCGGCGCCTGCAGCACGAGGCCGACCGGGCGAAGGCGCTGGCCGAGGGCGACCGGATGCGGACCGCGCTGCTGGCCGCGGTCAGCCACGACCTGCGCACCCCGCTCGCCGGGATCAAGGCCGCCGTGTCCTCGCTCAGGTCCGACGACGTGGAGTGGTCCCAGCAGGACCAGGCCGATCTGCTGGAGGCCATCGAGGAGGGCGCGGACCGGCTCGACCACCTGGTGGGGAACCTGCTGGACATGTCCCGGCTGCACACCGGCACCGTGACGCCCCTCATCCGCGAGACCGATCTCGACGAGGTCGTGCCCAGGGCGCTCGGCGGGGTGCCCGAGGGCAGCGTGCACCTGGACATCCCCGAGACGCTGTCGATGGTCCACGTCGACCGGGGGCTGATGGAGCGGGCCGTCGCCAACATCGTCGAGAACGCCGTCAAGCACAGCCCGCCCGACGCGAAGGTCCTGGTGTCCGCGAGCGCCCTCGCCGACCGGGTCGAGGTCCGGGTCGTGGACCGCGGACCAGGAGTGCCGGACGAGGCCAAGGACCGCATCTTCGAGCCCTTCCAGCGCTACGGCGACGCGCCCCGCGGTGTCGGTGTCGGCCTCGGCCTCGCGGTGGCCCGCGGCTTCGCCGAGGCCATCGGCGGCACCCTGCACGCCGAGGACACGCCCGGCGGCGGCCTCACCATGGTGCTGGCCGTACGGACGGCACCGCGGCGCCGCCCCGTGCGGCCGGAACTGCCGGCGGCGGCCACCTCCTGACGGCCGGCCCGCCGGCGTCTCAGGCGTCCGGCGGGACGGTCTCGAACTCCCTCGCCAGATCCCCGGTGTCCAGCCGCAGCCGCCACGCGTTGCGGCGGTGCACGGCCGCCAGCGCCGCCTCCAGCGGGGACGGCGGCACCGCGAGGACCGGACAGCAGGCGCGGGCGAGGCACTGGCGGCTGACCGAGGGCCACAGTGCGCGGTGCAGCCGCCCGCGCTGCCCGGCGCCCACCACGAGCAGGTCGCCGTCCCGGTCGGCGACGTCCACCAGCACCGGTCCGGGGGCGCCCCGGACGACGAGTGCCTGTCCGGGCAGCCCCGGGTCCATGCCGCCGAACACCTCGCGCAGCGCGCGCACCAGCCGCTCCCGGGCGAGCCGTTCCCAGTCCTCGCCGAGCAGGGCGCAGGCCGGGGACCTGCGGTCCGTCAGCTCGCCGCCGGGCGGCTCCCAGGCCAGCACAGGCCACAGTTCGGCTCCTCGGCGCCGCGCTTCGTCGGCGCCCCGGCCCAGGGCGGTCAGACTCCCCGGAGAGCCGCTCACGCCTACCACGATGCGAGCGGCTGCGGGCGGGCGGGATTCGGACATCGCATCCACCGTTCTGCACACGCCGGCCGGTGCCTCCGGCCGACGGAACTCCTCGGAAACCCTCCCCAGTCCACCTCCGCACCCCGGCTTCCCACCACCCCGGACCCCACTTCTTGGCACCCTTCTGACGACCACCTCCCCGGTCCGCCGTCCCCAGCGCACGCGCGCGTGCCGTGCCGCCACGCCGGGTCACCGCCGCGGGGCGCCGCGCCCCTGGGGCGGTGGTGCGCGGCAGGCGCCGTGTTCCGTCTCGCGGCGCAGGAGTTCGCCCCGGCCGCCTTCGTGGCGGCGCGGGACGACGGGTGGATGCCACGGCCACCCCAGCAAGATCATCTCGACCGCGGACGGGATGTCCCTCGTAAGGGTCAACTAAAGGTCCGGCGGGCCTTGATCAACGTCGTGACGTCACCCAGGGACATAACCTCGGACTTGACTCACTGAGGCGGCCGCTGCCGCCTCGCCCCCTTTGCATGCGGATCTCTGACGGCCGTCCCGGGCGGCCGTTGCCGGTGCACGTCGTGGCCACGGTCGACACTGCGAAGAAGGAACCCTGAATGTACGACACGCTCGCGAAGCTGCTGGCGGAGGAATTCGGTATCGAGAAGGACCGGATCACCCCGCGGTCGACAAGCCGTGAGCTGGAGCTGGACTCGTTGAGCATGGCCGAGTTGGCGGTCATCGTGACCGACCTGACCGGGGTGCGCCTGGAGGACGTGGACCTGTCCCTGGACCTGACGCTGGGCGAGATCGCCGACCGGTTCGAGGCCGCTCTGCGCGCCCCGGACGGTCTGCAGGTGGCCGGCTCCGCCGCGCCGACGTGGTGAGGCGCTGCCGAGACCGGGTGGCCGTCACGGGCGTGGGACTGGTGAGCGCGGGCGGCATCGGTGCCGAGCCGACCTGGGGTGCCGTCTGCGCCGCGGTGGGGCGGGCCGAGCGCGCACCCGAACTGGCGGACGAGCCCGTTGACATGGTGTGCCGGGTCAGGGGATTCGACGGTGACGCCCTGCTGGGGCGGCGGCTGGCCCGGCGGATGGACCGCCCGACGCAACTGGGCGTGGTCGCCGCCCGGGAGGCCGCTGAGGCGAGCGGCCTGGCGCCGGGCGAGGTCGCGGCGCACCGGATCGGGGTCGTGATGGGAGCCGGCGGCACCGGCGTGGCCGGGGTCGCCGACGCCCACGAACGCTGGCGGGCCGGCCGGGCGGCGACGATCTCGCCCATGGGGCTCGCCCGCTCCCTGCCGAGTGCCTGCGCGGCCGAGATCGCCCTGGACCGCGGCGCGGCCGGCCCCGGCTTCGCGACCTCGGCGGGCTGCGCGTCCGGGCTGGTCGCCGTTGGCACCGCCATGGAACTGCTGCGGTCCGGCGCCGTGGACGTGATGCTGGCCGGGGGAGCCGACTGCCTGCTGCATCCGGTGACGCTCGCCGCCTTCGCGCAGATGGGCGTGCTGGCGCGGCGGGCCGCCCGGCCGGACGCGGCCGTGCGCCCCTTCGACGTGGCACGCGACGGTTTCGTGGCGTCCGAGGGAGCCGCTGTGCTCGTCCTGGAGACCGCCGCACACGCGCAGGCGCGCGGGGTCCGGGTGCTCGCCTGGCTCGCCGGTTACGGCGCGGCGGGCGATGCGTACCACATCGCGGCCGTGCACCCCGAGGGCCGCGGCGGCGAACAGGCGGCGCGCACCGCGCTCGCCGACGCCGGATGGGCGGCCCGCGACGTCGAGCACGTCAACGCGCACGGATCGGCCACCGAGGCCGGCGACCGGGCCGAGGCGCGCTGGCTCACCCGGCTGCTGCCGCACCGGCCGGCCGTGACCGCGGCCAAGGCCGTCCTCGGGCACGCCGGAGCGGCCTCCGGCGCGACCGAGGCGGCCCTGACGGTGCTGACCGCGGCCCGGCACCTCGTCCCGCCCACGGCCAACCACGAGCAGCAGGAACCCGGCATGGACCTGGACGTCGTCACGGGCGCCCCCCGCGGCGTACGGCTGCGGAAGGCACTGTGCGTCTCCACTGCCCCCGGCGGCCAGAACAGCGTCCTGGCCGTGGCAGCGGACTGACCTCCCGAGAGAGCTTCATGAAAGTGATCAGCACGGATTCGTCCGTGCAGGCACGGGCGACCCGGCTGCTGCTGGGGCTGCGCCGCGCCCCCGACCCGTACGAGGTCTACGACCGCCTGCGCGAACTGGGCGCCGTGCTCCCCGTACCGGCCCTGCGCACCGTGGTGCTGTGCGGTTACGACGTCTGCCGGCACGCGCTGCGCTCCCCGGACTTCCGGGTGCCGGATCCCGCCTGGCGGGATCTGCACACGCCCGGGTGGCGCCGCCATCCGTCGGCGGAGCAGTACGCGGCCAGTCTGCTCAACACCAATGCACCCGGGCACCAGGCCCTGCGGAGCCGGTCCGCCGCGCTCGTGAGCCGGCCGGTGATCGCCGCCCTGCGCTCCACCGTCCGGGAGCTGGCCGACGACTGCGCCGGCCGGCTGGCCTCCGTGGTGTCCCGGGAGGGCGTCGCGGACGCCGTCGAGCACCTGGTGCTGCCGCTGCCCGCCCGTGTGCTGTGCGCGCTGCTCGACCTGCCCGACGAGGACGCGGCGTATCTCGCCGAACTGACGCTGCGCAACCAGATGGTCGGTGAACTGTTCCCCACCGAGACGGACTTCGAGAGCGCCGACCGTGCCCTCGCGGACTTCCAGAGCTACCTTCGCGCCCTGCGGCGCAGGATCCACCCGGGCGGCGCCCCGCCCGCCTGGTCGCGGGTCACCCCGGCGGAGTGCGGGCTGCTGCTGCAGGCCGGCTTCAGCACGACGTTCGCGCTGCTGGGCACCGCGATGCGCGAACTGCTCAAGGACGGCGGCGCACTTGCGGCCACCCTGCTGGCCCGGCCCGAGCTGATCCCCGACGCGGTCGAGACCTGGCTGCGCCACTGCCCGCCGTCCGCCATGGTCAGCCGGATCCCGAGCCGTGACACGGTCCTGGCCGGCGTCCCCGTCGCGGCGCAGACCCATCTGCTGGTCCTCATCGCCGCCGCCACCCGTGACCCCGCGGCGGTCGGCACCCTCTCCTTCGGCCACGGCCCCAAGTACTGCCTCGGCGCCCACCTGGCACGGCTGGAGGCGGTCGCCTTCGTCCGGGCCGTGCTGCCGTACGCCGTCACCTGGCGGCTCGCGGGCCCCCCGCCGCCCACCGCCGGATACGTCATGCCGCAGTTACGGAGCCTGCACGTCACCGCGCGGCGGGCGACCGCACCTCCCGGCCCCGCCCCGGACCGACGGGAATCGGACTCATCGCGATGACTGCTGCCCCCGACCTCCTCGCCGCGCTCGAACCGAGCGCCGAACGGCTGCTGAAACGTAGCGCAGGGCGTGCGCGTGCCGGTCCTCCTCCGCCGTCCAGCGGTGCACCCACTCGCCCCACGCCCGGTCCCGGCCGAACCGGGTGGCGCTGGAGCGGACGAAGGCCACGGCGGAACGCTTCCGCACCCTGTACCAGCGCATGGAAGGAGGCGGCCGTGCCGCACACACGTGAGGTCGCCGTCACCGGCATCGGCATGATCACACCGGGCGGCCCGACGGCCGAGGAGACCTGGCGCACCGTCTGCGCAGGACGCAGCCTCGCGCGCACCGACCCACAACTGGCCGGTCTGCCGGTGGACATCGCCTGCCGCATCGACGACTTCGACCCGGTCGCCGTGTACGGCCGCCGGCTCGCCCGGCGTCTGGACCGCTTCACGCACCTCGCCCTGCACGCGTCCCGGCAGGCCGTCGTCGACGCCGAACTCGACCCCGAGCACTGGCCGCGGGAACGGGTGGGCGTCATCCTCGGCATCGGCGGCAACAGCCTGGAGACCTACGTCCGGGAGTTCACCCTGCTCGGCGAGGGCCGCCCCACGGCCGTCTCACCAGTGGCGCTGCCCCGCAGCGTGCCCAACATGGTCCCCGGCGAGGTCGCGATGGACCTGCGGATCCACGGGCCGAGCTTCAGCGTGGCCAGCGCCTGCGCCTCCGGCGCCACGGCCATCGGGGTGGCCCGGGACCTGCTGCTCGCCGGGGCCTGCGACATCGTCCTCGCGGGCAGCGCGGAATCCGGCGTCTCCCGGATGCCGGTCACCTGCTTCGCCCAGATGACGGCCCTCTCCCGGCGCCTGGACGACCCGGCCGCCGCCTGCCGGCCCTTCGACGCCGACCGGGACGGTCTCGTGCTCTCCGAGGGCGCGGCCGTCCTCGTCCTCGAACGCCCCGACGACGCCCGGGCCCGCGGCGCCCGGATCCGGGCCGTGCTGCGCGGTTACGGCTGTACGAGCGACGCCCACCATCCGGTGGCACCGCACCCGGAAGGGGCGGGCGCGGAGCGGGCGCTGCGCGCGGCGCTGGCCGACGCCGGCTGCACCGCGCGCGACGTGGACCACGTCAACGCCCACGGCACCTCCACGCCGGCCGGCGACAGCGCCGAGGCGCTCGCCCTGCTCCGCACGTTCGACGGCACCCCGCCGCCGGTGACCGCGCCCAAGGGCGTCCTCGGCCACGCACTCGGTGCCTCCGCCGCGATCGAGGCCGCGCTGACCGTACTGACGATGCAGCACCAGCACATCCCGCCGACGGCGAACCTGCATCGCCAACTGCCGGGCCAGGAACTCGACATCGTCACCGGTGTGCCGCGTCCCGCGGAGGTCGGCGTCGCCGTGTCCAGTTCGTTCGGCTTCGGCGGCCAGAACACCGTCCTGGTGCTCGGCACGCCCTGAAGCCCCGCGGACGAACGCACCCGCGGCTGCCGACACGGCCGGCCCGCGCCCCGTACTGTCGGTGACTCGCGTCGGAGATCAACGTCCCCCCGGTGTCCGGGCCAGGACCTCGGGCCCGTCTCAGCCGTCCGCTATTTCCCCTGGCCCTCGACCACGGTCAGCGTGTGGTCCGGCTCGGGCCGCAGGCCGTCCGGCTGCGACCGGGGCGTGCCGGTGGGCCGGGCGCGGCGCAGGGTCGGAGCCCACCAGTTCGCCGGGCCGAGAGCCGCCATGACCGCGGGGACCAGCACCCCGCGCACGAGCAGGGCGTCGACGAGGGCGGCGACCGCCACACCGACGCCCACCAGTTTCAGGCTGCTGACCCGCGAGGTGACCAGGGCCACGGTGGAGACCGCGACGGCCGCCGCGGCGGAGGTCATCAGCCGGCCGGTGCGTGCGATGCCCCGGACGATGGCGAAGGTGTTGTCGCCGGTGCGGTCGTGTTCCTCCCTGATCCGGCCGAGCAGGAAGACCTCGTAGTCGACCGAGAGGGCGAGCGCGATGGCCAGCGTGAACAGCAGCAGCGACGCGTCGAGCGTACCCGTGACGGAGAAACCGGCCACCAGGCTCCGGCCGTACCCCAGTTGGAAGACCAGCACGAGCGCGCCCGCGCTCGCGCCGAGGCTGAGCACGGCGACCACCATGGCCTTCAGCGGGGCGACCAGGCTGCGGGTCAGCAGGACGAGCAGCACCACGAACGCGGCCGCCAGCAAGCAGCCGGCCCCGGGCAGTGCCGCGCGCACCGCGACGACGGTGTCGGTGATCTCGGCGGCGCGGCCACCGACCAGGGCGACGCCGGGTACCTGCCGCACCGCGCGCACGAGCCGGGCGGCCTGTTCCCCGCCGGGTGCGTGGCCGGCGGCCACGACGAACACGCCCTGTGCCGAACGCATCGCGGCGGCCGTCGGCGCCGGTACCGTCCGTACCCCGGCCACCCCTGGCAGCGCGCGCAGCCTGCTCTCGTACCGTTCGCGTGCGCGCTGTTGGGCCCCGGCGGCCGGGGGCAGGTCGGCGACGACCGACAGCAGCCGGTCGGGCGGGTGGTCGAAGCCGGCCTCCAGCCGGGTCACGGCAGCGGCGGCCGGCGCGGACGCGGGCAGGACCCGCTGGTCGATGACGCCTAGGTGTACCCGGCTGAACGGCAAAGCGAGGACGAGCAGCACCACGCCGGCGGCGGCCCCGGAGGGCAGTGGCCGGGCGGTCACCCGCCGGGTCACCGACTGCCAGAATCTGCTGGGCTCGCCCAGCCGGTACCGGCGCAGCCCGCGCAGCGGGTCGCCGCGATGCAGCTGGGAGCCCAGCAGGGTCAGCAGGCCGGGCAGCAGGAACAGTGCCGCCAGGGCCGACAGCACGGTGACGACGATCCCGGCCAGGGCCAGGGCTCGCAGCAGCGGTGAGGGGACGACGAGCGTGGCCGCCAGGCAGGCGGTGACCGCGGCGGCGGAGAAGACGACGGACCGCCCGCTCGTCCGCCAGGCGGTGCGCAGGGCCCGCACCGGCGTCGCGCCGTACGCCATTTCCTCCTGGTAGCGGGAGAGCAGGAACAGGGTGTAGTCGACGGCCAGCCCGAAGCCGATGGCGGAGGCGGCGTTGACGGCGAACACCGACACGTCCGTGACCCTGGCCAGCAGTCCCAGTACCGGGATGGTGCACACCACGGCGCAGGCCGCGACCAGGACCGGCAGCAGCGCGCACACCAGGGAGCCGTAGGCGACCAGCAGCACCAGCAGTACGGCCGGCGCGGCGAGCAACTCGGCCCGCAACAGGTCCCGTTCGCACTGCGCGTCGATCTGTGCCGTGAGCCATGCCGAGCCGCTGATCTCCAGCGTCGCGGGCGCGGCAGCCGCGCGTACCTCCGGCGCGATCCGTTCGGCGGTCCGGCCCCGCCGGCGTTCGTCGCCCGCCAGGTCGGCCGTGACCAGCAGCGTCCGCCCGTCGCGCGAGCGCAGCCACGGGTCACCCGTGGTGCCGAAGGAGGTGACCGCGTCGACGCCCGGGGTGTGCGCCAGCAGCGACGTGATCCTGCGATCCGCGTCGGTGAGGCGTGCCGAGGTCGCGGCGGCGGCCCCCGGACCCGTGGAGGCCGCGGACGTCGAGGGCATCGCGGACACCGCGAAGATGACGTCCGGGCGGGGCAGACCGAGCCGGGCGGCCCGCCGTTCGGCGTGCTCCGCCTCCGTCCCCGTGGCCAGGGTGCCCCCGGTTCCCAGCATCTCGAAGGCCGGCACGATCTGTAACGCGGCGACCACCAGTACGGACAGCGCACACAAGAGCATCCCCCACGCCTGTCTGCGGCTCTGGTCAAGCATCCGTCTGTCACTCCCGCCTCGGCACATCGACCCTTTCACCACTTGGGCCAACGAGAACGTCGCGTGCCGGGCATGGTTTTGCCCGGATTCCACTGCGGACGGGGGCCAGTTGGCGGTACGGGGGCCGACGGGAGTGCCTGGTGCCGGAAGCGGAAACGTTCAGCTCGGACTCGGCGCCCCGAGAGGGCAAGTAGGTCTGGACCATTGACCTGGACATGATGAAGGGGCTAAGGAATGCAGTGCACGGGCACATGTTCCCATCCGGTATCCGAGGAAGGGCCCCCACATGTTCAGACCCCGCACCACCCGCCGGTGGTCCCGGACCCTGTCGCGGTTGTTCGCACTGTTCGCCGTAGTGCTCGGCCTGCAGACGATTCCGGCACACGCGGCGCAGACCGCTCCCGCCTTCAAGGTGCTCGCCTTCTACGACGGGACGTACGACGCGGCACACATCAGCTTCGTCCGCGAGGCCAACACCTGGTTCCCGCAGGCCGCCGCGCAGAACGGCTTCTCGTACACCTCGACCAACGACTGGAACCAGCTGAACACCGCCAACCTGGCCAACTACCAGGCGGTGATGTTCCTCGACAACTACCCCCACACCGCCGCGCAGCAGTCGGCGTTCAAGACCTACATGGACAACGGTGGCGGCTTCTTCGGCTTCCACGTCTCCGCCTACAACGACGACAGCAGCGACTGGCCCTGGTATCACAACACCTTCCTGGGCACGGGCACCTTCAGGAGCAACACCTGGGGGCCGACCGCCGAGACGCTCAGGATCGACGACCCCGCCCACCCGGCCACGGCGGGCCTGCCGGCCACCATCGCCTCCTCGGTCAGCGAGTGGTACAGCTGGCAGAACGACCTGCGGCAGAACCCGGCGATCGACATCCTCGCGTCGCTGGACGCCTCCACCTTCCCGGTCGGCACCGACCCCAACCAGTCCTGGTACAGCGGCTATTACCCGATCGTCTGGTCCAACCGCAACTACAAGATGATCTACGCCAACTTCGGCCACAACGCGATGGACTACTCCACCAACACCCCCTTGTCCTCCACCTTCGCCAGCACCCAGCAGAACCAACTGCTCATCCAGGGCCTGCGCTGGCTGGGCGGACAGTCGGGCACGACCCCGCCGCCGGCCGGCACCGGACCGATCCACGGCTACGGGGGCAAATGCGTGGACGTGGCCGGCGCCGGCACCGCCAACGGCACCGCGGTGCAGCTCTACGACTGCAACGGCACCGGCGCGCAGAACTGGACGGTGGCCGCGGACGGCAGCCTGCGGGCGCTCGGCAAGTGCATGGACATCACCTCGGGCGGCCTCGCGAACGGCGCCCAGGTGCAGCTCTACGACTGCAACGGCTCCGGCGCCCAGCAGTGGCAGCCCGGCGCGTCCGGGTCGCTGGTGAACCCGCAGTCCGGGAAGTGCCTGGACGCCACCGGCCCCAGCTCCGCCAACGGCACCCGGTTGCAGATCTGGTCCTGCACCGGTGCGGCCAACCAGAGCTGGACCCTGCCTTCCTGACCGGTCGGAGCAGGGCACGGCTCGTACCGCCGCAGGTCCCGGCGGGGGAGTGGCCGGGCCGCGGGACGCCACTGCCGGCGTCCCGCGGCCCGGCCGTCGTTCATCCCCTGCCTGCCGCCGGGGCGGCCGGGGTCACTTGGTGCGGTAGGCGTCGAGGACCGTCTGGGCGAACGCGTTGCCCTGACGGTCCCTCACCTCGGCGCGCAGCGAGACCGAGCCGCCCGCGGGCGGGTTGGCCACGCGGACCGCGCCGTGCCGGACGGTCACTGGCCGCCAGGTCTTTCCGCCGTCGTAGGACACGGACACCGTCAGCGACGCCAGGTTCCGGCCGGCCGCCGAACCCTGCACGGTGACCGGCACCGACTGCCGGACGCCGGCCGGCGCGGTGGAGTCCAGCGCGAGTCGCGGCGTGTAGCGGACGGCACTGGCCGGGACCGCGGTGCGCGAGGCGGTGCGGGCCGAGGTGAACTCGGCCTGCCAGGTGACCTCGGAGGTGACCGAGGAGACACCGGTCGACGCCCGGCCGACCGTGGTCACCAGCCGGTAGCGGGCCCTGTCCGGCGGCAGTTCGAACCTCACGGCGTCGAGCACGCCGTTCGCGGTGGCGTAACTCCTGCCATTGCGGTACAGCGTGGTGGAGGCCGATGCCGCGTCGTACAGGCTGTCGCCGCGGTGTCCCGCGCCGTCGGTGAACGGGGCGATCGTCCCGGTGAGCGTGTCGCCGTCCCGGACGAGTCCGCCGCCGTCGCCGAGGGCCGGTCCGAACACGCCGGTGCCGACCGTCTCGGCGCGGCTCGTACCGGCGGGGTAGGCGCGGGCCGGGACCTCGTACTGGGTCTGGACCTTGCCGTTGGTCGGGTTGCGCTGCTCGGAGAGCGCCGCCCAGGTGTAGCCGCCCTGGACGTACACCGTCCGGGTGCTGGGCAGGTCGTCGTAGAAGCCGACGCCCAGGCCCCCGGCTGCCGGAAGGATGGTCCAGTTCAGCCCCAGGACGTCCGGGACGGACGCCCCCTGATGCAGGGTCAGCTTGGCCAGGTCCTTGGCGGTGACGTGCTGGACGTGACCGGTGTAGAAGCCGTCCCGGAGGGTGTCGGCGATGTGGTACTCGGTCGCGCCGTTGTACCAGTGCGAGGTGAAGTACGACGTGACCTCGCCCGGCGCCGGTGCCTCGCCGATCATCGCGGTGCGGGCGCCGTTCAGACTGGCGCTCAGCCCGATGCCGATGGACGCCTCGGCGCCGCTGGAGCGCACCTGGGTCGAGATGAGCGTGGAATAGCCGGTGGCCTGCGGGTCCGGCAGGGTCACCTCGACGGGCCGGGTGTCGCGCGCGTCGAAGGCGATGGTCATGTCGTGGTCGACCGTCACCTTCGGAGCGACGAGATTGTCGATGCCGTCGTCGGCGAAGTTGCGTCCGACGAACGCGTACTCGCCGGCCGGCACCTCCACGGTGCCGGTCCCGTCCTCGCCCTGGACCAGCTTGAGCTCGTCGTTGCCGATGCCGGTGAGCCAGGCGGCCCAGTCGTAGAAGCCGGGCGGCAGGCCGTCGCGTCCGAGGGCCTTGACGGTGACCCGGTAGGTGTTCGCCACGCGGTCGACCCCGCCCGCGCTGCGGATGGTCTGGCCGCCGCCGGTGGCGACGAGCGTCACGCTGTACGCGCCGCTCGTCTCGCCCCCGACCCGGGTGTCCGCGGTCACCTCGACACCGGCGGTGCCGCCGGCCGGGACGGTGACCCGGCCGGCGCCGAGGGTGAAGAGACCGTCGGGGGCGGCGCCGCCGTCGGGACCGGTGGTGGTGGCGGTCAGGTCCAGGGTGACCGGCTGGTCCCCGTAGTTGCGGTAGGTGACCGTGCGGGTCTGCGGCTCGTCGTCGGTGTGCGGCCACGAGGTGCGGCCGAAGTTCAGCGAGCCGGGCTCGGCCACGACGGTCTGCGCGGTGGCCCGGGTCAGGTCGATCCGTCCGGTGCCCTGCTGGTAGGGGCTGTAGCCGCCGGGCTTCGCGGATCCGGTCAGCAGCGCCTTGATCTGCGCGCCGCTGAAGTCCGGATGCTGCTGCATCAGCAGGGCCGCCGCCCCGGTCACGTGCGGGGTGGCCATGGAAGTACCGCTGAGGGTGACGTATCCGGGCGCGGGGTGCGGGTCGTCCGGCCGGGTGCCCTCGGCCGCGGCCGCGGTGATGCCGACACCGGGCGCGGTCACGTCGGGCTTGACGCCCCCGTCCCAGCGCGGGCCGCGTGAGGAGAAGCCGGCGAGCTGGTCGAGTTTGTCCACGGCGCCCACGGTCAGCGCGTCCTCGGCCACACCCGGGGAGCCGACCGTGCCCGCGGCGGATCCGGAGTTGCCCGCGGCGATCACGAACAGCGCCTGGTCGGAGAGGGCGTCGACGGCCTCTTCGAGGGGATCGGTGCCCGGTTCGTCGGGGGCGCCGAGGGACATGTTGACGACGTCGGCGCCCTGCGCGACGGCCCACTCCATGCCCGCGAGGATCTCGGACGTCAGGCCGGAGCCGGCGGCGTTGAGGACCTTGCCGTTGATCAGCCGGGCGCCGGGGGCCACGCCCTTGTACTTGCTGTCCGAGGCCGCTCCGGTACCGGCGGCCGTCGAGGCGACGTGGGTCCCGTGCCCGTTGTGGTCCAGGACGTCGTCGTCGGTCGAGAAGTTCTGCTGGGCGACGATCCGGCCGGCCAGGTCCTGGTGCCCGGAGTCGATGCCGGTGTCCAGCACGGCGATCTTCACGCCGGTCCCGTCGAAGCCGGCCTTCCACATGCCGGGTGCACCGATCTGCGGAACGCTCACGTCGAGGGCGGCGGTCACCACCCGGTCGAGGGCGACGGACGCCACGCCCGGGGCCAGTTCGCTCGTGCGGTTCTTGGTGTCGGTGAGCGCGGACCAGGCCGCGGTGGTCTCCTCGGGGGGCACCACCAGGGCCTCGGCGCCCACGGAGGTGAGTTCCCGGACCTGCGTGTCCGTGTCCGCGTGCAGCCGGCCGCGGGCCGCCGGGTTCGCCGCCGTGTACTTCACCAGCACCGGGGCGCCGCCGCGGGTCAGGTCGCGGTACTCGGGGCGGGCCAGCTCGGCCACGTCGAACAGCGCCCGGTCGACCTTGCCCTCGGCGATCAGTCTGTCGGCGTCCGCGGGGACGACGTAGGTGTGGTCGCCGGTGTGGCTGATCTGCAGGGGTATGCCGGCCCTGCCTCTGGCCGGTGTCACACCGACGGCGTTGCTGTCGCCGTCCAGCAGGACCTGGTCGCCGGTGATCAGCGTGACCGTTCGGTAGGAGGAGGCGGCGGCGGGTGACGGCGCCGCCACGGCCGGGGAACCCGCTGCGGCGGCCGGGGCGGTCGTGAGCCCCGTCGTCATGGCCACCGTCATCATCAGCGCGCCGGAGCAGGCGGAGGCATACGTGAGCCGTCTTGTTCTTCTTCGTGATCCCAGCACTGTCGTCCTGTCTGTCGGTGGGGCGGGCAGGGGTGTGACGTGAGCGCCGTTCAAAAAGCAGCTCATCCTGTCAGGGACGTGCCATATCCACCATGGTCGAGATGCCGGGGGAGACGTAGATCATGCCGGTCAACCGCCCTGCGGAAAAGGGTGGTTGACGTGGGCCGTGTCCGTCTCGTCGGGAATGCTTTCGGGCCGCCTTTGACCCTCATTCAATGATCAAGAGGGATGTCGTCCCGAGTCCGTGAGCCCTCGTACCGTGATCAGTGCCGGACATGCGGTCACGAAAAGGAAGGCCGCTCTCACTGTCCGTGCGATGTGTGGAATCGACCTGACGGCCGACTCGGCGGCGGCGGTCGGCCCGTAGTCACCTTCGGCGAGTACTTTGCATATATTTGCCTTTTATGAGGCGAATATCCGCTAGGGCCAGGACCGGCTGGCTGGGCCGGCTGCGCCGGGATCCGGTGCTGGTCTCGCCGGCCCTCCTGGCGGTGCTCCTCGCCGTCGGCGAGGTGCTGACGCCACCCGAGAAACCGGTCTACCGGCTCCTGCCCGCGGTACCCGCGCTCGCCGCGGTGCTGTGGCCGGTCGTCCCCACACTGCTCCTCGGGTTGGTCTGTCTGCTGGGGGCCGGGGTGTACGCCATGGTGTCGGCGGATCACACCGCCGCGTTCACCGTAGGTTCGATCGGCGCCGTCACCCTGGCCGCGGCGTACGCCAGCCATCTGCGCCTGCAGCGCGAGGGCACGATCACCGAGGTCCGTACCGTGGCGGATGCCACGCAGAAGGTGCTGCTGCGGCCCATCCCGAGCCACGTCGGACCTCTGGAGATCGGCAGCCTCTACCTGACCGCCACCCCGCACGCACGGGTCGGCGGCGACTTCTACGGCCTGGCCGACACCTCCGACGTGATCCGCCTGATCATCGGCGACGTCCGCGGCAAAGGTCTGCCCGCTCTCGCCGCGGCCTCGGCGGTGCTCGGCTCGTTCCGGGAGGCGGCCTACGACGCCGTCGACCTCGCCCAGATCGCCAGCCGTCTGGAGACCGCCCTGTCCCGCGACGCCGCCGCCGCCTTCGCCCACGGCGACCCGTCCGAACTCTTCGCCACCGCCGTCCTCGCCGAGATCCCCCGCGACGCCGCCCACGCCACCATCCTCAGCTGCGGCCACCCCCCACCCCTGCTCGGCCGCCGTGGCAGCGTCCACGTCCTCGACTCCCACGATCCCGCCCCGCCCCTCAACCTCGGCGGCCTGCTCACCCCCACCTTCCACATCTGCCGCTTCGCCTTCGGCGCCGGCGACCAACTCCTGCTCTACACCGACGGCGTCACCGAGGCCCGCGGCGCCGACGGAACCTTCTTCCCCCTCACCGTCTGGGCCCGCGACAACATGGACAACCCGCCCCGGCAGGTCCTGACATGCCTGCATGACGCCCTGCTGGAACACAGCGGGGACAACCTGAGCGACGACGTCGCCGCCGTCGCCATCCGCAGAATCTGACCGGAGGAAGCCGACCGGACACCGCGGCCGGACGGAGCCGGGCGGACGGCCCATGGAAAACGGCCCATGGAAAGCGCCCCATGGAAAACGGCCCTTGGAAAGGGGGGCGCTGCGGGCCGCTCGTGGTGGCTCGCAACGCCCCCCTGGCTCGGCCTGAGGGGCGCTCAGGAGTTCTCGGACGGGACCGGGTGCCCGGCCGGGCTACGACCCGACCTGCGCGGCCACCAGGTTCGAGAAGGTGGTCAGCCGGGTGTAGACACCCGGGTAACCGGCCCGGGCGCAGCCCTCGCCCCAGGAAGTGATCCCTGCCAGGGCGCCCCCGATGAGCAGGGGACCGCCGCTGTCGCCCTGGCAGGTGTCCACGCCGCCGGAGGTGTATCCGGCGCACACCATGTCGGTCTGGACGAAGTCCGAACCGTAGGCGGTACGGCAGCTGGAGTCGGACACGACGGGCACGGTCGCGGTCCGCAGCTGGTTGGAGGAGCCCCCGTTCTCCGAGGTGGTGCCCCAGCCGAGGACGCGGGCCGTGGTACCGGCGGCGTACACACCCGTCTGGGAGGAGGAGACGTACGGCGCCGTGGTGTACGGCATCGACGTGGACAGGGTCAGCACGGCCACGTCGTCGCCGTTGGCGGCGTCCGTGTAGTCCGGGTTGATCCAGATCTTGCTGACCCGGCTGACCGTGCCGTCCGTCCCGCCCAGGTAGGTCCGGCCGCCGACCACCCGGACGCTGCCGGTGCTCTCGCCGACCATGCAGTGCGCGGCCGTGACCACCTTGGTGGCGGACACCAGGGTGCCGCCGCAGAACTGGCTCTGGGCGGCGTCCGTGATCTGCATCATGAACGGGTACGCGGTCGTCGTGGTCGTCGTCCCGCCGACGATGGGCTGCGGAGCGGCGAGCGCCGAGGGGGCGGCGATCAGTGCGGTGGCGGCAGCGGCGGTGGCCACGAAGGCGGCGGCGGTCTTTCTGGCACGGGTGAGCCCGAACATGAGTCTCCTCAGTGGGGGGTGGCCGGTGGGGGACGCGCGGGGTGGGGGGTCATGAGAGTCGCGGGAGAGACCCTCATGTGCCCGGGCGAGCGGCACGCCCATACGCTAGGACCCGGAACCCTCGACTCCCAAGAGAGGGAACCCCCTAAGGGAGTAGGGCAGGGAAAACCCTCGGTCGCGCCCAGTTAACCGGCAGCGCCCTCACTTCGCGCGGCGGCCCGCCGCCAAACGGACGATGTCCACCCGCGAACGGATCCCGAGCTTGCGGTAGACCCGGGTCAGGGTCGCCTCGACCGTCTTCACACTGATGAACAGGCGCGCGGCGATCTCCCGGTTGGTCGCCCCCTCCATGACCAGCGCGGCCACTTGACGCTCCGTCGGGGCGAGCCCCTCAAGGCCGTCGAGCGCGGCCGGGGCGGCGGCCGGCCGTGGTTCCGGCGCGCTCGCGGCCTCGTCCACCCGGCGCAGCCAGGGCAGCGCACGGCACCGCCTGAAGAGGCGGATGGCCTCCTCGTACGACGTCGTCGGGCCGCGGCCGTCCCCCGGAGCGTCGGCCTCCGCCCACCGGACGTGCAGCCCGGCCAGGGCGAAGGCGGCCCGGGCCTCCTCCAGTCCGTAGCCCAGCTTGGCGAGCCGGTCCTGAGCGGCGGTCAGCTGGGAGACGGCGGCCTCCATGTCGCCGTGGGCGGCGCGCGCCAGCGCCTCGGACCGGTCCAGGACGGCGAGGACACTCTCCCGGCCGAGCCGCAGCGCGTGCTCCCGGGTGACATCGATGACGGCCTGCGCCTCGACCGGTTCACCGATACGGACGAGCGCTTCGGCGAGGTCGCCCTGCCAGCGGCCGCGCGCCGGGTCGGTGATGCCGAGTCCGTCCTCCAGTTCGCGCACCCGGCGCAGCGAGCGGACCGTGCCCGCCGGGTCCCCGACCACCAGTTGGGCGTACCCGAGCGCGCCCAGGGCCCGTGACAGATACATCTGGTCGCCGTCCTCCTCGGCCTGGTCCGCCGCCTCCCGGGCGAGCACCAGCCCCCGGTCCACGTCCCCGCCGGAGGACTCGGCGAGCGAGGTGAGCATGGCGGAGGCGGTCTGCCCGATCCCGGAGTCCCGGGCCAGCCGGAGGCCCTCGCGGGCCAGGTCGAGGGCCCGGCCGCAGTGCCCGGAACGCAGCTCGGTCTCGGCGAGCCCGCGCAGGAAGTGCACCTCGCTCTCCACCGACCCGCGCCGCCGCACCTCGCGCAGCAGCGCGGTCACGGTCGCTCGCGCCTGAGCCAACTGGTCGCCCATGACCAGCCAGCGGAACCGGGCGCTGCCCGCGCCGTTGTGATGGCAGGCCACCGCGGGATCCTGAGGTTCCTTCAGGGCGCGCTTGATGGTGGCGGGTGCGTCCGGGTGACCCATCAGGGTCTCGGTCTGGGCCTGGAAGGCCAGCGAGAGCAGTTCGGTGCGCCGGTCGCCGCCACGGGCGGCCAGCTCCGCGGCGTGCGCGGCCGCCTCACGGGCCTCGGTGAAGTCGCCCTGCAGGATCAGCCCCCGCCAGGCCAGCTGGTAGTGGACCAGGGCGAGCAGCCGCGGGTCGTCCCCGGCGTCGGCCAGGGCCTGCGGGAAGACCGAGTCGACCTCGGTCATGGTGTGGCCCGCCGTGTCGATCACGATGATCCAGGCCCGTACCCGGTCGGCGGGCGCGGTGGCCTGGGTCAGCACCTCACGGGCGATGTCCCCGGCGAGGTCCACCTCGCCCGCGGTGATCGCGTCCTCGGCGGCCTGCAACCGGTGCTCGTCCGGCCCCGGCACGGTGCCGGCGGGGGTGTGCCGGCCGGCGAGCAGGGCGAGGTGCGCGGCCACGAAGGGGGCCCCGCGGTCCCGTGCCAGGGTGGCGGCCTCCGCGAGCCGGGCGGCGACCTCCGGGTCGGTGCCGGTGGTGGCCAGGGCGAGGTGGCGGGCCCGCTCGATCGGATCGCCGGCCGCGGTGGACAGCGCGGCGTGCGCGGCACGCCGCTCGTGCGCGGGCGCTTCCGCGTACAGCGCGGCCGAGATGAGCGGGTGCGCGAACCGGATCGTGGGACCCGACGGGCCGTCGAGGTCGGTGGCCAGCAGACCGAGTTCGGCGGCCTGGGCGCATTCGGCCTCCACGTTGTCGCGGCCGGCCGCGAGCAGCAGCGCGGGTGTGGGACGGGCGCCCGCGCTCGCCACCAGCAGGGTGCGGCGGGCCTCGACCGACAGCAGGTCGAGGCGGCTGAGGACGAGGGCGCGCAGCGAGGTGGGCACGGGCAGCGGCTCGCCGGGCCGGGGTGGGGTGGGGCTTTCGGACAGCGCGCGGCCCAGCTCCAGGGCGAACAGCGGGTTGCCGCCGCTGGTGCGGTGGATCTCGCGGACCGTGGAGCGCGGCAGGCGGTGGCCGCGGTGGTCGAGCAGCGTGGCGACCTGGGCACGGCTGAGCGGACCGAGCCGGATGGCCACGGTGTCCGGCGGGGAGGCACGTAACTGTCGGTCGTACTCCTGCCCCTCCGTGCGTACCGCGCACAGGAGTTGCACCGGGGTGCCGCCCAGGCGGCGTGCGGCGAAGCCGAGGAGTTCGGCGCTGGCCGGATCCAGCCACTGCAGGTCGTCGGCGACGACCAGGACGGTGCCCTCGGCGGCGAGTGCGCGCAGCGCGGACAGCACCGCGAGGCGCAGCGCCAGGCCGTCGCGTTGCAGGGTGGATTCGCCGCGGCCGGTCAGTGCCGACTCCAGGGCAGTGCGCTGGGCCGCGGGGAGCCGGCCGGAGACCTCCTCCAGGACCAGGCCGAGAAGGTCGGCGAGGGCGAGGAAGGGAAGATGGGATTCGGACTCGGTTGCGGAGCAGCGCAACACGGTGCGGGCGGCTCCCGCGTATTCGGCGGCCAAGGCCCGCAGGACGGTCGATTTCCCTATTCCGGCGGGGCCGTGCAGCAGCACGCTGCCGCCCGAGGCGAGCTGGTCACGCGCGGCGGCTAATGGTTCGTCCCGGCCGAAGACCAGGTCGGGGCGGTATCTCGCAGGCTCCCGGAAGTCCCGTCGCACGGTCACCACTCCCCTTGTGTGTCGTGTCCGGGCCAAATTCTAGGCAATGATTCCTGAAATTCGGATGGACGGTGTACCGAGGGCAATAACCGGGGGCGCGTACCGAGAAATTCAAATCTTCGTCAAGTGAACGGATGCCGGGCTCCTGGTGGGGCTTGGGGCCCTTCTTTGGGTCTCCGCGGAAGGGGGAGCCGCGTTCGGCGCGTGTTCCCGTTCTCGTGTACGGGCGTGGGGGAGTGCGGCACGGGACTCCTCGCAGCGGTGCCGGGCCACCCGGATCCACGGCCAAGGAGAGGGTGACCGCGCAGCCGCCCGCCGTCGGGCCCGCTCGCCTTCTCCCCCGCCGAAACGCGGGGGACGGGGAGAGCCGGCGGCGCGGCCGGCCCGGACCCGGCACGTACGGTCAGCTCCCGTGGCACACATGGTCACACCCCGGTCGGTGCGCCGGACCATCTTGGAGGCATGACCAGCAACAACCCCTCCAGCTTCGGTGGGCGCCTGCTCATCGGCGCCACCGGTTCCGCCGCCGTCGCCACGCTGCCGATGTACATCAACGCGCTGCGCACCACGTTCGCCGGGACCGTCACCGTCCTGATGACGCACACCGCCGCCACGTTCCTCCCGCCGCACACCGTCGCCCTCTTCGCGGACCGCGTGGTGACGGGGACCGATCCGGACGACTGGGCGCGGGAGAACCAGGCGACCCTGGCGGCGGAACACGACATGATGGCCGTCCTGCCGGCCACCGCCAACATGCTCTCCGTCACCGCCACGGGCGCCGTGCCGAACATGCTCAGCGCGACCATCGCCGCCGCCGACTTCCCCGTGGTCTTCTTCCCGGTGATGACCGGCGAGATGTGGAACAAGCCCGCCGTCCAGCGCAATGTGGACCAGCTCCGTCTCGACGGTTACCACGTCGTCGAACCGCAGTGGGGGCAGCGCTACGACGTCGGCCTCGGCGAGTTCGTCAAGGCCCCCATGCCGCCGGCTCCGCCCCAGTTCATCGAGTCGGTCAGGGAGCTCATGCCGAAGGGCGGGCCCCGGACCGGCTGAGCGTCATCGGGAACGGTAGACGCCGGGCGTCATGCCCGTGACGGCTCTGAACGTCCGGTACAGCTGCGCCTCGCTGCCGAACCCGCACTCGCGGGCCACGGCGGCGAGCGGGCGCTCGGGGTGCGCCAGAACCAGCCGCTGGGCTTGTGACACCCGCAGCCGGCGGATCAGTGCCGTGAGCGATTCGCCGTCCTGTGCCAGCACGCGGTACATCGTGCGCCGGGAGACACCGCAGCCCGCGGCGACCGCGGCGGCGTCCAGGCGAGGGTCCGTGAGGTGACGGCGCACGAAACGATGGACACGCTCGCGGGTCAGCGCCGCCGCCGACGTCTGACGCGGCGCGGCGCCCGCGGCCCAGGCCAGCGCCGTGTCCAGCAGGTCGACGGCGTGCGGCAGCAGCGCCGCCGCTTCCCCCGGGGCGTGGCCCTGCAGACGGTTGAGCCCGACCAGGAAGTCCGCGACGACCCGGCCGGGTCCGGAGGCATCCAGCTCCACGGCGGTCGCACCGCTCAGCGAGCGGTGCGGCAGCCGGGCCCTGGGCACCTTGACCACCAGCTGGGAGAAGCCGTCCGCGAAGTCCAGCGCGTACGGATGGGCGCTCTCGACGAAGGCCATCGCCCCCGGGGTGAGCACGGCCACGTGTCCGTTCTGCTCCAGCCTGGCCCGGCCGCGGAGCTGGATGTTGGCGAGGAGGACGTCTTCGCGGTCACGCGCTATCAGCCGGCGCGTCCGTGCCACCTGCTGGGGGCCCGTGGTCAGGGCGGCGAACCCGATCCCGTCCAGGACCGAGGTCTCGATCCGGCCCTCGAAGCCCGCGTCCGGCCCGGGGCGCACCGCCACCCCGACGAACGTGTCGCAGACGACGTCGGCCCAGTAGGCGAACGCGTCCGACGCCTCGACGTCGGCACTGGACCACTGGGTACGCGAGCAGGCATGCATGTCTCCATGATGACGGCCCGCGCCAACCGTGACCTGCCGGGCCCGCTCCGAAGAGGGGGACACGGGGCCCGAAGCGCGCGGGTGACCACCCGCGGCCGGAGCGGAGACCGACCGGGCCTTCGCACCCTGAGTTGCCGTGTGTCCACATTTATGGTCGACTCAATGACGATATGTGCCATAAATGTTGAAAATTGTCATCATGTTGACCAGTGATGAAACTCTGCGCCAATGTCGTCGCGGGACGTACCCGGAGTGACGCCACACACCCTTCTCCTTCGTAGCAGCCCCGTACCGGTCGGCACACCGGCGACAGACGGAGGGTTCACATGATCGACAGGCGCACCTTCAGCAAAGTCCTGGGTCTGGGCACGGGAACGGCTGCCGTCTCGCCGGCCGGACTGCGTGGCCCCTCCGCCGTCCCCCGGGGCGGTGGCGGCGGCGAGGGCGGCGGGGGCGGCGGCAGGATCCCGGTCGTGCCGGCGATCACCCCGGGCACGCACACCTCCTTCCCCGCGCTGAAGCAGGTCAGGGCCGGTCTGCTGAACGTCGGCTACGCGGAGCTGGGCCCCGCCCACGGCCCCGTGGTCATCTGCCTGCACGGCTGGCCCTACGACATCCACAGCTACGTCGACGTCGCTCCGCTGCTGGCGGACCAGGGCTACCGCGTGATCGTCCCCTACCTCCGCGGCCACGGCACGACGACCTTCCTGTCCTCCCGCACGTTCCGCAACGCACAGCAGTCGGTGTTCGCCCTCGACATCATCGCGCTGATGGACGTGCTCAAGATCCACGACGCCGTGTTCGCCGGCTTCGACTGGGGCTCGCGGACCGCGGACATCATCGCGGCCCTGTGGCCCGAGCGCGTCAAGGCCCTGGTCTCGGTGAGCGGCTACCTCATCACCAACCGCAAAGCCCAGTTGAAACCGATCGCGGCGAAGGCCGAGTACGCCTGGTGGTACCAGTACTACTTCGCCACCGAGCGCGGCAGGCTGGCCATGGAGGAGAAGACCCACCGCCGCGAACTGACCCACCTCGTCTGGTACATCGTCTCCCCCACCTGGCACTTCGACGACGCCACCTTCGACCGCACCGCGACCGCCTTCGAGAACCCCGACTACCCCGCGATCGTCATTCACAACTACCGCTGGCGGCTCAGCCTCGCCCAGGGCGAACCCCGCTACGACGGCTACGAGGACAAGCTCGCCGCCACCCCGTCCATCGGGGTGCCCACCATCACCATCGACGCCGAGCGGGACCCGTTCACGGCGCCGGGCAACGGCTCCTCGTACCGCGACAGGTTCACCGGGAAGTACGAGCACCGGACGCTGGCCGGCATCGGCCACAACGTGCCCCAGGAAGCACCGACCGCCTTCGCCCAGGCCGTCGTCGACGTAGACCACCTCTGACTGCGGACGCCGGATCCGGCGTCCGTTCTCCTGCGGCGGGCCCACCACCCCCGCTAGGGCAACAGCCCGGTCCGGCGGGCCGCCGCCACCGCCTCCCCGCGGGTGTGGGCGCCCAGCTTGCGCATGGCCGAGCGTAAGTAGCCCTTGACCGTTTCGGGGCGCAGGCCCAGCCGGTCCGCCACCGCCGCGTTGGTCGCGCCCGCGGCCACCCAGGCGAGGACGTCCACCTCGCGCGGCGCCAGACCCGCGCCCCGCGCTGCCTCCGTCTTCGTCAACAGCCCGCAGGCGGCCAGGAGTTCGGCCCGCAGCCCCGGGTCGGCGATCCGCGGGGCCAGGGCGCGCAGCGCCGCGTGCGCCTCGCGCACCTGCTCCCGGACGGGACCGGCGTCCCCGTCGGCCGGGCGCTCCGGGTGGGCCGCCGCCAGCAGCCCGCGCACCTCCTCCCGCACCACGAGCGCCTGTTCCACGTCCCGGGCCGCCGCCATCGCCGCACTCAGCGTGCGGTCGCCCAGCGGCTGCGCCGAGCGCAGTGCGCCGTACAGCACGCCCCGCACCCGCCGGCGCACCACCACCGGTACGGCGACCACCGAGCGCAGGCCCTCGACGGCCACCGGGATGTCGTACTCGTGGCTGATCTGCCGCGAGGCCGAGTAGTCCGTCACCGCACACGGCCTGGCCAGCTCCACCGCCTTGCCGCCGAGCCCGTTGCCCGAGGTCACCGCGAGTGCGCGCAGGGCCGCTGTGGACGTCCCGCTCAGCTCGCTGATCCGCACCCTCGGCCGGCCCGCCTCCACCAGGCCGCCGAAGGCGACCGGCAGTCCCGTGACCCGTCGCAGCCGGGACAGCGCACCGCTGATCTCCACCGCCCCCGTGACGTCTGCCGCCACCTGTTCGCCCCTTCACCGTGGCTCATTGCGATCCACACCCCCGTTCGGGGGTAGTGAGATCTGCATCACGGATTACACGATGCCAGAGAGCCGCCCGGCAATGGTCCGGCACCGATGGGAGTGAGCCGCAGGGGTGAGCCGACGCCGGCGGCAGCCGGCGCGCTCCGGTGGCGCGCTACCGAGCAACAGGGAGCACAGATGACGACGGCGACTGAGCTGTTCCGCAGGGCACGGGACTTCCTGCTGGAACACCGCGAGGACTACGCCACGGCCTACCAGGGCTTCGAGTGGCCGCGCCCGGACCGTTTCAACTGGGCCCTCGACTGGTTCGACGTCATCGCGGACGGCAACGACCGCACCGCCCTGCGCATCGTCGAGGAGGACGGCAGCGAGCGCCGGCTGTCCTTCGCCGAACTGTCCGACCGTTCCGACCGGGTGGCGAACTGGCTGCGCGCGCAGGGCGTCCGGGCCGAGGACCGCGTCCTGGTCATGCTCGGCAACCAGGCCGAACTGTGGGAGACCGCGCTCGCCGCGATGAAGCTGCGTGCCGTGGTCATCCCGGCCACCCCGCTGCTGGGCCCCGCCGACCTGCGTGACCGCGTCGAGCGCGGCCGGGTCCGGCACGTGCTGGCGAGCGCGGCCGACACCGGCAAGTTCACCGGCGTACCCGGTCGCTACACGCGCGTCGCGGTCGGCGGCGCCCCCGCGGGCTGGCAGCGCTACGAGGACGCGTACGCCGCCTCCTCGGACTTCACCCCGGACGGGCCGACGCTCGCCGACGACCCGCTGATGCTCTATTTCACCTCCGGCACGACCGCCCGCCCCAAGCTGGTCGAGCACACCCACACCTCGTACCCGATCGGGCACCTGGCCACCATGTACTGGATCGGCGTCCGGCCGGGCGACGTGCATCTGAACATCTCCTCGCCCGGCTGGGCCAAGCACGCCTGGTCCAATCTGTTCGCCCCGTGGAACGCCGAGGCCACCGTCTTCATCCACAACTACACGCGCTTCGACCCGGCCCGACTGATGGCCGAAATGGATCGGGCCCGGGTGACCACCTTCTGCGCGCCGCCGACCGTGTGGCGCATGCTCATCCAGTCCGACCTGACCCAGCTGGGCACCCCGCCGCGGGAGGCCGCCGCCGCCGGTGAGCCGCTCAACCCCGAGGTCATCGAGCAGGTCCGGCGGTCCTGGGGCGTCACCATCCGCGACGGCTTCGGGCAGACCGAGACCGCCGTGCAGGTCTCCAACAGCCCCGGCCAGCCGCTCAAGACGGGTTCCATGGGCCGGCCCAGCCCGGGCTACCGGGTCGTCCTGCTCGACCCGGTCTCCGGCGCCCCCGGGGTCGCGGAGGGCGAGATCTGTCTCGACCTGTCCGAGCGGCCCGTGGGCCTGATGGCGGGTTACCACGGCGAGCCGGACCGGTCGGCCGAGGCGATGGCCGGCGGCTACTACCGCACCGGTGACATCGGCTCCCGGGACGAGGACGGCTACATCACCTACGTCGGCCGCACGGACGACGTGTTCAAAGCTTCGGACTACAAGATCTCCCCGTTCGAGCTGGAGAGCGCGCTGCTGGAGCACGAGGCGGTGGCCGAGGCCGCCGTGGTGCCCGCGCCGGACGCACTGCGGCTGGCCGTGCCGAAGGCGTACATCGTGCTCGCCGAGGGCTGGGAGCCGGGACCGGACACCGCGAAGATGCTGTTCGAGCACTCCCGCGAGATCCTCGCCCCCTACAAGCGCATCCGCCGCCTGGAGTTCGGCGAGCTGCCCAAGACCGTCTCCGGCAAGATCCGCCGGATCGAACTGCGCGAGGCCACGGCAGCCGGTTCCGCGAACGAGTTCCGCGAGGAGGACATCAGGTGAGCGAGTGGTCCTACGCCCACGGGACGAGCGGCACCGCGCTGCTCGGCGACACCATCGGGGCCAGCCTGGACCGGGCGGTCGCGGCCTGGCCGGACCGTGAGGCACTGGTCGACGTCGCGTCCGGGCGCCGCTGGACGTACACCCGATTCGCCGCGGACGTGGACACGCTGGCCCGTGCGCTGCTGGCGAGCGGGGTCGCCAAGGGCGACCGGGTGGGCATCTGGGCGGTCAACTGCGCCGAGTGGGTACTGGTCCAGTACGCCACCGCCAGGGTCGGCGCGATCATGGTGAACATCAATCCGGCCTACCGCTCCCACGAGGTCGGTTTCGTCCTGCGCCAGGCCGGTGTCTCCACTCTGTTCGCGTCCGTGCGGCACCGCAGCAGCGACTACCGCGCGATGATCGAAGAAGTACGGGGCGACTGCCCCGAGTTGCGGGAGACCGTCTACTTCGGCGACCCGGGCTGGGCGGAGTTCACCGCACGCTCGGAGACCGTGCCACGGGCCGAACTGGCTGCGCGAGAAGCAGAGTTGTCCTGCGACGACCCCATCAACATCCAGTACACCTCGGGCACGACGGGCTTCCCGAAGGGTGCCACGCTCTCCCACCACAACATCCTCAACAACGGCTATTTCGTGGGCGAGCTGATCGACTACAGCGAGCAGGACCGGATCTGCATCCCGGTCCCCTTCTACCACTGCTTCGGCATGGTGATGGGAAACCTGGCGGCCACCTCGCACGGCGCGTGCATGGTCGTCCCGGCGCCGTCGTTCGACCCGGCGGCGACGCTGGAGGCGGTCCAGAACGAGCGCTGCACCTCGCTGTACGGCGTACCGACCATGTTCATAGCGGAGCTGAACCTGCCCGGCTTCGCCGACTACGACCTGTCCACGCTGCGCACCGGCATCATGGCGGGCTCGCCCTGCCCGGTCGAGGTGATGAAGCGGGTGGTCGCCGAGATGCACATGGCGGAGGTCGCCATCTGCTACGGCATGACCGAGACCTCCCCGGTCTCCCTCCAGACCCGGACGGACGACGATCTGGAGCACCGCACGGGCACGGTCGGCCGGGTGCTGCCGCACCTGGAGGTGAAGGTCGTCGACCCGGCGACCGGAATGACCCGGCCGCGCGGCGCGGCGGGGGAGCTGTGCACCCGCGGCTACAGCGTGATGCTCGGCTACTGGAACGAGCCCGAGCTGACCGCCGAGGCCGTCGACGCGGGCCGCTGGATGCACACCGGGGACCTCGCGACGATGCGCGACGACGGGTACGTCGAGATCGTCGGCCGGATCAAGGACATGATCATCCGGGGCGGTGAGAACGTCTATCCGCGGGAGATCGAGGAGTTCCTCTACACCCATCCGGGGATCAGGGACGTCCAGGTCGTCGGGGTGCCGCACGAGCGGTACGGCGAGGAGGTGCTGGCCTGCGTCGTCCCGCGCGACCCGGCCGACCCACCGACCCTCGCGGACGTACGGGCCTTCTGCGCGGACCGGATCGCGCACTACAAGATCCCGAGCCGGCTGGAGATCGTCGACTCCTTCCCCATGACCGTGTCCGGGAAGGTCCGCAAGGTCGAACTGCGGGCGCGGTACGCGTAGACGCTCCGCCGGGCAGGGGTGTCTCCGCTCGGCCCGCCGGTGGTTCATCCGGACGCGGTGTCAGGGGCCGCGCTCGTCCAGGCGGGCGGCGGGGGTGTTGACTGCCTGTGGCCGGGAGTCCGGCCGCTGGGGACGTTCTCCTGCTGACAACAGGGCCGGGGCGCGGGTGGTTCAGGTGGACGTGGCGTCAGGGTGTGGACTCGGCCGGGGTGGCGGGGTGTTGGCCTGGGGCGTGAGCTGCGGGGATCCCCCTCCTGCTGTTTCAGGAGGGGGCGTGGAGGTGTGGCTGCTGTGGGGGCGTCAGCGGCCGTGTCCCGTTCCGGTGTTGTGCCCGCTGCCGCGGTGTCTGTTGTAGTGGTTTCCGTAAACCGGGTCCGGGTGCGGTTCGCGGCCTGTCGGCAGGGGCGGGAGCCCTGTTTGGGTCCAGTCGAGGGCGCGTCCGGTCAATTCGAGGCCGCCGGCGGCGTTTGCCATGGTGGAGGAACCAGGGGCACCGGGTTGGTACTGGGCCGCGACGTAGGTGCCGTACGGATATTCGAAGGTCTCCCCCGTCGGCGCCAGCCACTCGGTCGAGGGGACTCCTTCCGGAGCTCCTGTGAAATGGCTCATCGGATCCGGTGTGGGTGCCTGTGCCGCTGCGGTGCTGACGGCAGTCCTCGGCTCCCGGTGCCGGTAACTTTGCGATTTGTTCTCCTGCAGGCGTGCCTCCAGCTTGTGCTGCTCCTCGGGCTCCAACCCCAGGTAAGCCTGGCCCTCCTTTTTGCGGGCCCAGCCGGCGGCGGTATGGTCATTTATGCCTCGAAAAGTCGCATAGTCCCTCACTGACAAGTCGCCGGACTTGTTCGGGTCTATGTAGTCTCGGAGGAAAGCCGTCCCCTCGGAAGCCTCGCGGCGTGTCCTCTTTCGTGCCGGGTGGGCGTTTCTCGGCATCTTTCAACCTCCGGTAAGTCCGCGGCCTGAGTCCGGCCGCCGGGCGTTCTCCCCCCGGTTGTAACGGGACCGGCCCGCCGGTGGTTCATCCGGACGCGGTGTCAGGGGCCGTGCTCGTCCAGGCGGGCGGCGGGGGCGTTGACCGGCTGCGGTGTGCCGGTGAGGTCGAGGACGAACAAGGGGATGTCCAGGGTGTCGGCGCGGTCGCGGGCCTCGTCGGCGTACCCGCACAGGGAGAAGTAGACGCACTGCGCGGACTCCGACATGGCCGTCAGCCACAGGCACTCGACATCCCGCGGTGAAGCCGGGCCGGCCGTCGGGTCGACCTGGGCCAGCAGGCCCCGGGCGGCCAGGCCGATGCCCGCCGTGGGCCGCTGGTCGGCGCGGCGAATGTCCCGGTAGCCCAGCCAGCGCAGATAGAGCGCGGCATCGGTGACCGCGTCGCGCGCGGTGCGGATGGTGACGGGCCGGAAGGCCGCCCGGGGCTCGGCGCCGCCGGCCGCCGCCGCGCCGCCCGACACCGGGACCCTGAGGGCCGTCCCGCACGGGCAGCCCAGCTCCGGGTGCGGCCAGTCGTCCCGGCGGCCGCAGGCCGGGCAGCGCACGGTGACCCAGTGGTCGTCCCAGGCCAGGTGGCCGATAACCGCCGGCTCGGCGCCGGGATTCAGCGCGGGGGCGACCGGGACGCCGCATGCGCAGGGGTAGGCGGGCGCGCTGTAGACGTGCTCGCGCCGGCAGACCGGACAGCGCACCGGGAGGCTCTCGGGCATGGCCCTCTCCCACCTTCTCCATCGCGTCGTGTCGGGACAGCCGTCCCATCGTGCTCCCGTCGGCCCTCCGTTGTCCGTCTCTTGACGACGTTTGCTCCCCGACCTACATTGATTCCAGATAGTAGAAGTTGAATTCCACAATGCGGAAGTAACGTGAAGTGTCAGTGCGGAAGCGGTGCCGCAGGCATCGCACGTCACCACAGGGCAGTGCTCACCGCGGGGCGCGACGGGAGTACGCAACCGACAGCCGAAGCAGGAGTACTCGATGGCTCGTATGACCGCTGCCCGCGCGGCAGTTGAGATCCTCAAGCGGGAGGGCGTCACCGACGCATTCGGTGTGCCGGGCGCGGCGATCAACCCCTTCTACGCGGCGCTCAGGGCATCCGGCGGCATCACCCACACCCTCGCCCGCCATGTCGAGGGCGCCTCGCACATGGCCGAGGGGTACACCCGCACCCACGCGGGCAACATCGGTGTCTGCATCGGTACCTCGGGCCCGGCCGGCACCGACATGATCACCGGTCTGTACTCGGCCACCGGCGACTCCGTCCCGATCCTGTGCATCACCGGCCAGGCGCCGACCGCGGTGATCCACAAGGAGGACTTCCAGGCCGTCGACATCGCCTCCATCGCCGGGCCCGTCACCAAGATGGCGGTGACCGTGCTGGAGGCCGCACAGGTCCCGGGCGTCTTCCAGCAGGCGTTCCACCTGATGCGGTCCGGCCGGCCGGGACCGGTCCTGATCGATCTGCCGCTCGACGTCCAGCTCACCGAGATCGAGTTCGACCCGGAGACCTACGAGCCGCTGTCCGTCTACCAGCCGGCCGCAACCCGCGCCCAGATCGAGAAGGCGCTCGCGCTGCTCAACGCGTCCGAGCGCCCGCTGATCGTCGCGGGCGGCGGCGTCATCACCGCCGACGCCTGCCAACTCCTCGTGGAATTTGCCGAGTTGACCGGTACTCCGGTGGTGCCCACACTCATGGGCTGGGGTGCGCTCCCGGACGACCACGAGCTGAACGCCGGCATGGTCGGCCTGCAGACCTCGCACCGCTACGGCAACGCGACCTTCCTGGAGTCGGACTTCGTCCTCGGCATCGGCAACCGGTGGGCCAACCGCCACACCGGGAAGCTCGACGTCTACACGGCCGGCCGGAAGTTCGTCCACGTCGACGTCGAGCCCACCCAGCTCGGCAAGATCTTCGCGCCGGACTACGGCATCGCCTCCGACGCGAAGGCCGCCCTGCACCTGTTCGTCGAGGTGGCCCGGGAGCTGAAGGCGGCCGGCCGGCTGCCCGACCGCTCCGGCTGGGCCGCCGCCGCACAGGAGAAGCGGGCCAGGCTCCAGCGCCGTACCCACTTCGACGACATCCCGATCAAGCCGCAGCGGGTCTACGAGGAGATGAACAAGGCCTTCGGCCCGGAGACCCGGTACGTCACCACGATCGGCCTCTCGCAGATCGCCGGCGCCCAGATGCTGCACGTCTTCCGGCCCCGGCACTGGATCAACTGCGGTCAGGCGGGCCCGCTGGGCTGGACCGTCCCGGCGGCGCTCGGCGTGGCGAAGGCGGACCCGGAGGCGTCGGTCGTCGCCCTCTCCGGGGACTACGACTTCCAGTTCATGATCGAGGAACTGGCCGTCGGCGCCCAGCACCGGATCCCGTACGTCCACGTCCTGGTGAACAACTCCTATCTGGGCCTGATCCGTCAGGCGCAGCGCGCGTTCGACATCGACTTCCAGGTCAGCCTGGAGTTCGAGAACATCAACTCGCCGGAACTGGGCGTCTACGGCGTCGACCACGTCAAGGTCGTCGAGGGCCTCGGCTGCAAGGCGATCCGGGTCACCGACCCGAACGAGCTGGGCGCCGCGTTCGAGCAGGCCAAGAAACTCGCCGCCGAGCACCGGGTGCCGGTGGTCGTCGAGGCGATCCTGGAGCGCGTCACCAACATCTCGATGTCGGGGACGAACGACATCGGCAACGTGGTCGAGTTCGAGGAGATCGCGACCGAACCCGGTCACGCGCCGACGTCGATCCGGACGCTGAAGGTCTGACCCGGCCGGTGCACACGGGAGCGGCCCGGCGACGGGCCGCCCCCGCGGCGTGCCTCGGGGTGCCCCGGCCGTCGGGTGCGGGGGAGTTCAGCCGTACCCGCCGCCTCCGCAGCCGCCGCCGTAGTCATGGCCGTGGGAGCCGCCGCCGTGGTCGTGGCCGTGCGCCGAACCACCGTGGCCGTGGTGCACGGACCCGCCCCCGTGGTCGCGGTCGTCCCCGTCCAGGTCGAACAGGATGCCGTCGTCGGCCCGGTGGCGGAGCAAGCGGATGTCGTTGCCCCGGCTGAAGGGGAAACGGCCTTCGTCCGCGAGCGCGCCACGGCCGACGAGCCCGGCCTCGCGGGCGAAACGCGGCAGGACGGCGGTCAGGGCGCGCTCGCCGTACAGCGCGACGGCGAACAGCACGGCGTCCTCCGCGAGGCCGTCGGGGCCGGCGGGGCCGTCCGGGAGAGCATGGCGCTCCCGCAGCTCCGCCAGGTGCCGGCGGCCGGTGCGGGTGCGGCCAGGTGGCAGCGCCCGCAGCAGTCCTTGCGCCACCAGCTCCGCCCGCATCCTGGCCAGGGCCCGGCGCACCACCTCCCGGGCGGGCAGCTCCCGTGGTCCGGCCGGCCGGTAGAGGCTCGTGCGTACCGCCTTCTCCAAGGGATGGCGGAAGGACACGGCGCCTTTCACCCCGGTCCGGCGCACCGTGCCCGGCCGCCCGGCCTCGACCACGCCGCGCAGCTGCAGCCCGGCGAGGGCGGCGGTCACCGCGGCGCGGTCGCCGCCGCGCAGCAGGGCGACCGCGTACGGGTCCGGTGCGGTCGTTGTCGCATGGCTCATGAGAAACCCCCGTGCGGGGCCCGCCGCCCCGGTGCGGGAGGGCGCCGCGTGCCGGTGGTGTGCCCGCGGGCGAGGGCCCTCGAAGCCTCCGCGCGCGATGCTCAGAGCTTGATTTGAGGGTTGCGTAGGCCGGGGTACGGCAGCGGCCGTACCCCGGCCCCGTCGCGGTCCTGCCCGCGGGTACCTGGCCGCCCGGCGGCGCGTGACCGGGCGCGAGAGGACATGCGCGCCGCCGGGCGGGATCGTGGGGCCTCTTCGTGCAGAGGCGGGGCCGGGACCGCGGCCACCGAGGGAGGCGGCCGTGATCCCGGCCCGTGAGGTGGGGCCGGGACCGCGGCGGTCGCGACGGACCGGGGACGCTCTCCCCTTCGGTAGGGCAGGGGGCCCGGGTCCTTCACCACCGCACTGGTTCGCAGGTCCCCGGCCCGCGGCTTCGCCGGGCCCCGGGGACGTCCGCCGCGGCCCGGCCCCGCCCGTACCGCGTCCTCGACGGCCACGCCTCGACATCGGCCTGGCCGCTCGTCCGGACGCGGCGCGGGGGCTCAAACCCGCGCGCTCGCGGGGAGCCGGCATCGGCGGTCTGCTGAACTGGATTCCGGGCGGCGTCGGTGCCTGGGCGCGACACGACTGATGTCGGCACCGGCGCCGCCCGGAGACTGGGGCCGGCTCAGAGCGCGGAGCCGGACAGGCGTTCCACCGCCCGCAGCAGGGCCGAGTGGTCCAGGCCGCCGTCGCCCTGGGCACGCAGGCTGGCGACCAGCTGGGCGACCACGGCACCCACCGGCAGGGGTGCGCCGACGGCGCGCGCGGCGTCCGTGACGATGCCCATGTCCTTGTGGTGCAGATCGATGCGGAAGCCCGGCTTGAAGTCCCGGTTCAGGAAGTTGTCCTTCTTGCGGGCCAGCACGGTCGAGCCGGCCAGGCCGCCGCCCAGGACGTCCAGGGCCGCCGCCAGGTTCACGCCCGACTTCTCCAGGAAGACCACGGCCTCGGCGCACGCCTGGATGTTCACGGCGACGATCAGCTGGTTGGCGGCTTTCACGGTCTGGCCGGAGCCGTGCGGACCGCACCGCACGATGGTCCTGCCCAGCGCCTCGAAGATCGGCTTCGCGGCCTCGAAGTCGGCCGGTTCACCGCCGGCCATGATGGACAGCACGGCCTCGACCGCGCCCGCCTCACCGCCGGAGACCGGGGCGTCCAGGACGCGGATGTCCTTCTCCCGGGCGGCGGCGGCCAGGTCGACGGAGGTCTGCGGGGTGATCGAGGACATGTCGATCAGCAGCGTGCCGGGCCGTGCGTGCGCGAGGATGCCGTCCGGGCCGTAGGCGACCGCCTCGACCTGCGGGGAGGCCGGCACCATCGTGATGACCACGTCGGCGTCCCGTACCGCCTCGGCGATCGAGCCGGCCGCGGTGCCGCCGGCGGCGGCGAGCCGGTCCAGCTTCTCCTGCTCCAGGGTGAAACCGGTGACGTCGTACCCCGCTTTGATCAGGTTCTCGGACATGGGCGCGCCCATGATGCCGAGGCCGATCCAGGCAACCGTCGGAAGGGTGGCGCGGGGGGAGTCCGCAGGGGTGCTCATGATGGGGGTGCCTCTCTGACTGCTGTGCTCGGTCGGGGGTCGGCGCCGGGGCTCAGCGCGCTTCGCTCGGGAGCCACTCGAACGCCTCGGCGCTCGGGCGGTCGCCCGGCTTGTACTCCAGGCCGACCCGGCCCTCGTAGCCGGCCTTCCGCAGCTGGGCGAGGAGGTCCTCCAGGGGGAGCGAGCCGGTGCCCGGGGCCCCGCGGCCGGGATTGTCGGCGATCTGCACATGGCCGGTCCTCGGCAGGTGGCGCTCGATGACCGCGGGCAGGTCCTCGCCGTTCATGGACAGGTGGTAGAGGTCCATGAGGAAGCGGGCGTTGCCGAGCCCGGTCGCCTCGTTCACCCGGTCGACGACCTCGACCGCGGCCGGTGCCGACACCAGTGGATACAGCGGCGACTCGGGTTTGTTCAGCGCCTCGATCAGCAGGATCGCGCCGATCCGGTCGGCCGCGAGGGCCGCCAGCGCCAGGTTCTCCAGGGCCAGGGCGTCCTGCTCGGCCGGGTCCACGCCCTGGACGCGGTTGCCGTACAGGGCGTTGAGCGCCGTGCAGTCGAGCGAGGCGGCGAAGTCCGCGGCGACGTCGATGTTGGTGCGGAACCGCTCGGACTCCTCCCCCGGGACGGACAGTGCCCCGCGGTCCGGTCCGGGGAGCCGGCCCGAGTAGAAGTTCAGGCCCGTGAGCTGGACGCCCGCGTCGTCGATCGCCTGTTTCAGGGCGGCGAGCTGGGACCGCTCGGGGGCGGGGGAGCCGACCCAGGGCCACCACAGCTCGACCGCGGTGAAGCCGGCCGCGGCGGCGGCGGTGGGACGCTCCAGGAGGGGGAGCTCCGTATAGAGGATCGACAGGTTGACGGTGAAGCGCTGGTCTGCGAATCCCATCGGGGCCGCGCCCCCTTCCGGTCGAGAATTTCATATTGTGGAAGTTGATTTCTGCTTAATGGAAGACTGCAGCCCTGGGTGGGTGGTTGTCAAGGCCAGGAGCCGTCGGCCCGGGCGTCCGTTAAGGTCGTCCCACAGCGGCCGGGCGAGCGATGCCATGGGGGCACAGTGCGATTGCGGGTGGAGTTCACGACGGAGCCCTTCGACCTCGACGAGGCTCCGGCGCATGCGCTGGTGGCCCGCGAGGTCATCGAGGCGGCCGGGCTGGACGCGGTGGACGTCGGCCCCTTCGGCAACACCGCGGAGGGCTCCGCCGACGCCGTGCTGACCGCCGTGGACGCCCTGCTGCGCCGCACGCTCGACGCCGGCGCCACCCGGATCTCGCTCCAGGTCAACGTGGCGGGGGAGGAGGCCAGTTGAGCGGGGACGAGCCGTTCATCGCGGCGGTGAAGCCACTGGTCGACGCCATGGGCGGGCAACTGCTGCCGCCGGACGAGGCCGGCCCCGACGACGTCGTGCTCGCCTGGGAGGGATCCGACGTGGTGGCCGTGCGCCTGCCCCAGCTCGCCGACTCGCTGGACCACATCCTCGCCGCCATGGAGCGCAGGCGCGGCAAGCCGCTGGCCGACCTGGACCGCAAGGCCAAGCAGGAGGTCGTACGGGTCCTGGAGGCGCGCGGCGCCTTCTCCGTGCGGCACGGGGTGGAGACCGTGGCCACCGCCCTCGGGGTCAGCCGCTTCACCGTCTACAACTACCTCAACCGCGAGAAAGAGACCTGATCAGGGCCTTGGTCCCGGGGAGGTGGCAGCCGACGTCCGAGGGCCGGACGAGGATGGTCCGGCCGCTCGGATTTTCAACAAAGTGTTGACGGCGTGTGGCGCAGGGCGTTAGCTGGCCGCAGCCCGATCCGTACGAAGCCGCTCCCGGCAACGGAGGCTCCCGTGACTTCGACACCCACACCCCCGGGCCTGGCCCGGTTCAACGTCCTGGCGGAGCACACGGCCCGCGCCGCCCTCCGGGCGGCGTGCGCCGCACCGGCATGGGCGGGACGGCTCCTCGTTGACCGCCCGTACGCCACGGTGGACGACCTCTACGCCGCCAGCGACGCCGCCACCGCCGCCCTGACCCCCGCGGACCTCGCGGAGGTGATGGCCGCGCACCCGCCGATAGGCCGCCCGAGACCCGGCGACCCGGCCTCGGCCCGGGAGCAGCGCGGCATGGCCGGCGCCTCCGCACAGCTGAAGGCCGAGATGCTCGAACTGAACCTGGCCTACCAGGACCGGTTCGGCCAGGTGTTCCTCGTCTGCGCCACCGGAAAGACCGCCGAACAACTGCGCGACGCGGTCCGGGAACGGATCGGCAACACGCCGGAGCAGGAGCGGGCGATCGTCCGCGCCGAGCTGGGAAAGATCAACCGTGTCCGGCTGGCCCGACTCGTCGAAGAGGACCTCCCCGAATGAGCACGACCACCACCGCCCCGCGGCAGACCTCCGTGTCCACCCACATCCTGGACACCAGCGCCGGCCGCCCCGCCGCGGGCGTCACCGTCCGGCTCGCCGCCCGCGCCGGGCGCGACGCGGACCTGCGACCGCTCGGCGCCTGTGCGACCGACGCGGACGGGCGGTGCAAGGACCTGCCGGCCCTGCCGGATGGGACCACCCACGTACGCCTCGACTTCGAGGTCGAGACGTACTTCGAGAACAGCGCGAAGAACCAAGCCGATGCGCAGCAGGACGCCCCCGCTAACCGGGACAGCGGCACGGTGTTCTTCCCCGAGGTGGCGGTCACCTTCGCGGTGACCGCCGGGGAGCACTACCACGTACCGCTGCTGCTCAACCCGTTCGGCTACTCCGTTTACCGAGGGAGCTAGCAGACACATGGCAGTCAATTCCCGCCCCGCCCAACCGTCCGACCCCCGCCCCGCCCCCGGCGCGGTCCGGGGCCAGCACGTGATCCTCGGACAGAACCAGTACGGCAAGGCCGAGAACCGGGTCGTCAGGATCACGCGGGACGGCGCGACCCACCACATCAAGGACCTCAGCGTCTCCGTGGCGCTGAGCGGCGACATGGACGACGTCCACTACTCCGGATCCAACGCCAACGTCCTGCCGACCGACACCACCAAGAACACGGTGTTCGCGTTCGCCAAGGAGTACGGCATCGAGTCCGCCGAGCAGTTCGGCATCCACCTCGCCCGCCACTTCGTGACGAACCAGGAGCCGATCAGGACGGCCCGGATCCGCATAGAGGAGTACGCCTGGGAACGGATCCCGGCCGCCGGTACCGGGGGCCGGCCCGGCGGTGCGGTCGACGCCGGGCACTCCTTCGCCCGCAAGGGCCAGGAGACCCGGCTGACCCAGATCACCTACGACGGCTCGTCGTGGGAGGTCGTCTCGGGCCTCAAGGACCTGGTCGTCATGAACTCGACCGACTCGGAGTTCTGGGGCTACGTCAAGGACAAGTACACGACGCTCCCGGAAGCCCGCGACCGTATCCTGGCCACCGAGGTCACCGGCCGCTGGCGGTTCGGCTGGAGCGACGACGCACAGCCGATGCCCGACTGGGAGACCTCCTACGAGGAGACCAGGAAGCACCTGCTCCTGGCCTTCGCGGAGACCTACTCCCTCTCCTTGCAGCAGACGCTCTACCAGATGGGCACGCGCATCCTCACCCACCGCGGCGAGATCGACGAGATCCGCTTCTCGCTGCCGAACAAGCACCACTTCCTCGTCGACCTGGAGCCCTTCGGGCTGAAGAACGACAACGAGGTGTACTACGCCGCCGACCGCCCCTACGGCCTCATCGAGGCCACCGTCCTGCGGGAAGGCCGCGAGGCGCGGATCCCGGTGGACCTCACCAACCTCTGACCGACCCGCCTTCGGCACCCGCGGCCGACGAGCAGCGCTCCTCGGCCGCGGCACTCGAATCCCCGGGGTCCTGCCGTGCCCTCACCCCTTCGGTGCACAGAGCGAAAAGGACGAATCATGGCAGCAGCCCAGCGCATCGTCATCGAGAACTGCTCGATCGCGACGGTCGACGCCGACGACACCGAGTACGCCGACGGACACGTCGTCATCGCCGGCAACCGCATCGAGGCGGTCGGCGCGGGCAGGGCACCCGAGAGGCTGACGGACGTCGGACGCCGTATCGACGCCACCGGCCATCTGGTGACCCCCGGCCTGGTCAACACCCACCACCACTTCTACCAGTGGATCACCCGGGGCCTGGCCACGGACCACAACCTCTTCGACTGGCTGGTCGCGCTGTACCCGACCTGGGCACGCATCGACGAACCGATGGTGTACGCGGCGGCCCAGGGCTCCCTGGCGATGATGGCCCGCGGCGGCGTGACCTGCGCCATGGACCACCACTACGTGTATCCGCGGGACTCCGGCGACCTGTCCGGCGCGATCATCCGCGCCGCCCGCGAGACCGGCGTCCGGTTCACCCTCGCCCGCGGCTCGATGGACCGCGGCCGGGGGGACGGCGGGCTGCCGCCGGACTTCGCCGTCGAGACCCTGGACGGCGCCCTCGCCGCGACCGAGGAGACCGTCCGCCGCCACCACGACGCCTCCTTCGACGCCATGACCCAGGTCGCCGTCGCGCCCTGCTCGCCCTTCTCCGTCTCCACCGAACTCCTGCGTTCCGGGGCCGAGTTGGCGCGGCAGCTCGGGGTGCGGCTGCACACCCACGGCTCGGAGACGGCCGAGGAGGAGAAGTTCTGCCACGAACTGTTCGGCATGGGCCCCACCGACTACTTCGCGTCCACGGGCTGGCTCGGCGCGGACGTGTGGATGGCGCACTGCGTCCACATGAACGACTCCGACATCGCCGCCTTCGCCCGTACCGGGACCGGCGTGGCCCACTGCCCCTCCTCCAACGCGCGGCTAGCGGCCGGCATCGCGCGCGTCCCCGACCTGCTCGCGGCCGGCGTCCCCGTCGGCCTCGGCGTCGACGGCACCGCGTCCAACGAGTCCGGCGAACTCCACACCGAACTGCGCAACGCCCTGCTGATCAACCGTCTCGGCGCACACCGCGAGGCCGCTCTGAACGCCCGCCAGGCGCTCAGACTCGGCACGTTCGGCGGTGCCCGGGTGCTGGGCCGCGCGGCCGAGATCGGCTCGCTGGAGCCGGGCAAGCTGGCCGATCTCGTGCTGTGGAATCTCGGCACGCTGGCCCACGCGTCCATCGCGGACCCGGTGACCGCGCTGGTGCTCGGGGCGGCGGCGCCGGTCACGGCGTCGTTCGTGAACGGCCGGCAGATCGTCGCGGACGGGCGGCTGCTGCACGTCGACGAGGACGCCATCGCCCGGTCCACGAGGGCCGAGGCCCAACGCCTGGCGCGGCTCGCCGCGCAGGACTGACCAGCGCCCCGGCAGGCGATGTCCTGCTGGGACGGGACGAACACTGCCTTTCGGGGCACCAGCTCCGGCCGGGAGGGACGGCTCCCGGTCGGCAGCCGTGGAACCCAGGGGGTTCCACGGCGGCCGTCGCCGGGGCGCGCGGCTCGGCCGCGCGCCCCGGCGACGGTCACCCGTTCCCCGGAACGGACCCGTTCCAGATCCTTCCCGCGCGCCGGCTCCACCGCGGCGCGGGGTACCCCCACAACCGCATACCCCACCTCCTTGACACCCGCGTCAGAGCCGACGTGCAACCGACCGGAGGAGAGCCGCCGTGTCCGCGAACCCCGTTGCCGCGCCCCACCCAGTCGATCAGAAACTCCCCGCCCTCAAACTGGCCACCAGCGGTCTGCAACACGTCGCCGCCATGTACGCGGGGGTCGTCGCCCCGCCCCTGATCGTCGGCGCCGCCGTGGGCCTGTCCGGCACCGATCTGGCCTTCCTCACCGGCGCCTGTCTGTTCACCGCCGGCCTCGCCACCTTCCTGCAGACCCTCGGGTTCTGGAAGATCGGCGCCCGGCTGCCCTTCGTCAACGGCGTCACCTTCGCCGGAGTCGCCCCCATGACCGCGATCGTGGCCGCGAGCCACGACAAGTCCGACGCCCTGCCCGTCATCTTCGGCGCGGTGATGGTCGCCGGAGTCCTCGGCTTCCTGGCCGCGCCCTTCTTCTGCAAGGCGGTCCGCTTCTTCCCACCGGTCGTCACCGGGTCGGTCATCACGCTCATCGGCGTGTCGCTGCTGCCCGTCGCCTTCGGCTGGGCGCAGGGCCCCGACCCCGCCGCCCACGACTACGGTTCGGCGAAGTACCTGGGCCTCGCGGCCGCGACCCTCGTGATCGTGCTGCTGCTGCGCCGCTTCACCCGCGGCTTCGTCAAACAGATCGCGGTCCTGCTCGGCCTGATCGCCGGGACGGTCGTCGCGATACCGCTCGGCGTCACGGACTTCGGCCCGGTCGCCGACGCGGACGTGATCGGCTTCCCGACCCCCTTCCACTTCGGGACACCGCAGTTCCACCTCGCCGCGATCCTGTCCCTGTGCGTGGTCATGGTGGTGTCGATGACGGAGTCGACCGCGGACATGCTGGCGCTCGGCGAGATCGTCGAACGGCCCGCCGACGAGAGGACCATCGCGGCCGGGCTGCGCGCCGACACGCTCGGCACGGCGATCAGCCCGCTGTTCAACGGCTTCATGTGCAGCGCCTTCGCGCAGAACATCGGGCTGGTCGCCATGACCCGGGTACGCAGCCGGTTCGTGGTCGCCGCCGGCGGTGGCTTCCTGGTCCTGATGGGCCTGTGCCCGATGGCCGCCTCGCTCATCGCCGTCGTACCGCCCCCGGTGCTCGGCGGCGCGGGCGTGGTGCTGTTCGGCTCGGTGGCCGCGAGCGGCATCCAGACGCTGGCCAGGGCGGGTCTGGACAGGGACAACAACGTCCTGATCGTGGCGGTGTCCCTCGCCGTCGGCATCATCCCGATCACCGCGCCGCACTTCTACCACGCCTTCCCGCAGACCGTGCGGATCGTCCTCGACTCGGGCATCTCGACGGGCTGCGTGGCCGCGGTGCTGCTCAACCTGGTCTTCAACCACCTCGGCCGCGACGGGCAGGCGCGGGACGTCACCCACCCCATGGAGGCGGGCGAGGAGATCGCCGCCGCCGGCCACTGACGGCGCTCTCCTCGACCGCCGGCCGCCGCGCAGGCGCCGGGTCGTTCAGAGCGGAGTCTCCAGGACCTCGGCCACCGACACCCCGCTCGTCGGGTCGTTCCCGTCCCAGGGCACCCACACCGTCCCGTCGCCCGACCGCCCCGCCTCCACCGTGTGGGTGACCCACTTCCGGTCGCGGGTCATCCCGTCCTGGTCGAGGAAGGCGAACGCGATCCGGTACCGGACCGGCGCCCGGGTGGGGTTGCGGACGGTGTACTCGGCGGAGAGTACGAGACGGCCCGCGCGCTGCTCGGTGCCGTACCCGTCCACCTCGACCGGCCTGCTGCCCGCCGTGCCGGCGCCGGGAACCGGGGCCGGCCGTCCGTGCAGGCCCCCAGGAGCAGCGCCGCGCCGACAACGAGCCCCGTGAGCCCGGCACGCGTGCGTATCGGCATGCTCAAGTCCACCCGTTTCCAGGCGAGTTCAGGTCCGCCTCGCCCAGTGTCGGGGATACCGCCGCCGTAGCGCCACCGCCGGGGCCGCTGCGGTAGTGGTGAGCCCCGCCACCCGGCTGGGCCGTACGCCACCGTGGCCGGGCCGCCGCGTCACGGGCGGCCGTGTCATGGGCCGTGGCGTCACGGGCGGCCCACGATGCCGGGCACCGGCCCGAGCCGCTCGACGCGCAGAGCCGTTCCGCGGGTCGTCACAGCCCGAGCAGGCCGGGGTCGGTCGCCAGTTCCGTGACGGTCTTGCGTGGGTCGGCGACCAGCTTGCGCAGCTTCAGATCGAGGATCCCGCCGACGCCGATGATCTCGGCCGCCACGGTTTTGTCGGCCTTGGTCACCGTCTGCCGGATCCGGAAGGTCTTGCCCTCGCCCCACTCGAACACGCAGGTCACGTCGACCTCGTCACCGGTGAGGAGTTCACGCAGATAGCGGATCGTCGTCTCCAGCACGATCGGGCCCACACCCCGGTCGGCCAGCAGGCTCTGGCTGATTCCGGCGGCTTGCAGCACCGACCAGCGGGCGTGTTCCGCGTAGCTGAGGTACACCGCCTGATTGAGGTGGCCCTGGACATCCGTCTCGTATCCGCGGACGGTCACCCGGACGGAAAACGGCTCGCTCACGGTTCGGCTCTCTCTCGTGTTCCGGTGCTTCGTGTATGAGGCACTGATGCCTCCGATCCTGGCATGCACCTCACACCCGGCGCGGGGACGCCAGGACATACCGCTCCCGTGTCCTCGGCCGGGTGTACTCCCCGGCCTGCCAGCCCGCGCCCTCCAGAGTGGCCGCGCAGGCCCGCAACTCCTCCGCGTCCGGCGCGTACACCGCGACCGCCTCCGGCTGCGGGGTCGCGCGCACCCGGTAGCCGTCGGCGTCCGGCCCGGCCGGCCGGTGTCCGGCCGCCTCCAGGGCGAGCGCGGCGGCCCGCACCAGATGCGCGCGCTCCCAGCCGCACGGGCGGTCCGCCGACCCGTCGGTGTTCGTCATCCGGCGCAGTTCGAGCAGCCCCTGCCAGGCGGTGTGCACCTCACGCGCCCGGTCCGGGCCAGAGGCGGCCCCGGTCTCCTCCGGTCCGCCGACGCGGGCCGCGAACACCCCGCCGTCGTCGGCCGGGGCTGAGGGAAGGTGGGGGTGTTCGGCCGGGGCCGTGGCCGGTCCGGCAGGGGCGGCGGGCGCCGGGGCCGTCTCGCGCACCCGGTGTCCCGCCGGGGTGAGGAAGTGGTCGTGCGGCGGACGCGGATGCCGGAAGGCCAACCCCCGCTTCACCAGCGCCGCCAACTGCGGCTCCGTGCCGCGCAGCCGTCCGGTGACGGGATCGGCGGCGTCGATCACCCGCCGCTGCGCGACGGTCGGCGGTCGGGTCACGGCCTGCTCCTCCCCGGTGGACACTCCCTTTACGGAGCCGCCGACCGACCCTGCCCGGGGCCGGTCGTACGCTCCCTTCGAAGCGTACGACCGGGGTCCGACAGCGGGCCGAACCCGTCGGTGGGACCGGCCCGGCCCGACCCGGCCCGGTCAGCCGGCCGGCCGGGCGTTCCACTCCGCGATCACGGGCCGCTCGTGCTCGGTGCCCAGCCGGCACAGCGTCCCGGTCTCCAGCCGGAACAGCGCACCGTGCGCGGGCGGCAGCCCCAGGCGGCGGGCGGTGAGGACGCGCAGGAAGTGCCCGTGCGCGACCAGCAGCACATCGGCGTCGGTGTCGAGGTCGGCGAGTGCGGCGTCCACCCTGGCCAGGACACGGTCGGCCCGTGCGCCCACCTGCTCGGGAGACTCCCCGGGGTGCTCCGGCGGCCCCGGCGCGACCCCGTCGGTGAACAGGAACCAGCCGGGCCGGGTGCGCTGGATCTCGTCGGTGGTGATCCCCTCGTAGCCCCCGTAGTCCCACTCGTGCAGGTCGGGGTCGACGCGGGCGCCGTCCGCCCCGATGAGTCCGGCCGTCTCCCGGGCCCGGTGCAGCGGGCTGACGAACGCCGCGCCGATCCGCAGCGAGCCCACCAGGGGCCGCAGTCGACGCACCTCGTCCCGGCCGTGGTCGGTGAGCGGCAGGTCCGTCCAGCCGGTGTGCCGTCCGGACCGTGACCACTCGGTCTCGCCGTGCCGGACCAGGAGAAGATCACCCATGGGTCACAGGCTACGAGCCCAGCGCTCCAACTCCATGAATTCACGCTCCCGCAGGCCGTGGCGCGGGTCGACCGGAAGGAGCAGCGCGGGGCGGTCGTGGTACGCGGCGACATGCCGTACGTCGAGATCCGTGACCATGTCGTCCACCCAGACGAACGGCCGCCCGGCCGCCCACGCCACCACGTGCCGGGTCTTCCAGTACAGCCCCTCGGGATCCGGGGCGAACAACTCGGGCCACTCGATGACCGGCAGCGTGCCCGGCAGCCCGATCACCGGCGCGATCATCTCGTTGGCCTCGTGCATCCAGGTGGTCGCCCACGCCAGCTCGTACGGCAGGGCGAGCAGCCGGGCGCCGTGACCGGGGTGCAGCCGCACCCGCAGCCCGCGGCGCAGCCGCCGGGATCCCGGCGGCTGCCGAGTCGACCAGTCCGCCGGATGCAGCCGCCGGGTGACGAAGCCGCGGTGCCGCAGGAACCGGGCACGAAAGGGATTGAGCGGGCCGTCGACGTCGAGGAGCAGCAGCGGGCGGTCGGTCAGGTCGATCTCCGCCATCGGCGGCCCCCTTTTCGGTTGGGGTACTCAGTGCGCGGTGGTGTAGGAGACGAAGGCGGACCATGGCTTGGCGCCGACGGTGAGTTGGGGGCTCCGGTGCCGCTTCGAGTCCCGTATCCAGACAGTGCCGGGGACGAAGGCGACCTCCACACAGGCGGGGCCGTCGTCGGTGCTGTAGCTGCTCTTGAACCACTTCAACTCGGGGTCGTGACCGGTCGAGGGCTGCACGCTCATGTCTCTCCAAGAACTTTCTCGATGAAGGCCATTGAGTCTTGCGGTGGAAGGGCCTGGGCCCGGACGACCCCGTAGCGCAGTTCGAGGATCTGGATCTCCTTGGGCTCGGAAATCAGTCGACTGGTCCGCTGAACCTCGTTGTGCCCCACCGTGGTGCCCTCCCTGAGCCGCAGCAGGTGAAAGGGCCCGCCGAGACCGGCGTTGTCCTCGCGATCCAGAGGTAGCACCTGGATTTCCACGTTCCGCATCTGCCCGATTTCCAGTAGCCGTTCGAGCTGTCGGCGCAGGACCATTCTGCCCCCGACGCGCCTCCGCAGGGTCGCCTCATCATGCACGAAGCCGAAGGCCGGGATCATCTGCTTGGTATCGATGATCGTCTGCCGCGCCAACCGCGCAGCGACAAGCCGCTCCACCTCTTCCTCGGAGAACGCCGGTCGCCGTGCGCCGAACACGGCCCTCAGGTACTCCTCCGTCTGCAAGAGCCCGTTGACGACGGAATTGTCGTAGGCGCAGATCTCGACCGCCTCCGCCTCCAACTTGGCCAGATCCCGCACCTTCTTCGGATACCGCGCCCGCTCCACGTCCTTCGTCAACCCGGCGATCATCCCGCCGGCTTCGAGCACCTGGTCCGCCGTTTCGAGGAGCTGCGACTTCGGTGCCCGCCGTCCCCGTTCCACCGAGGACACCTGCTCCTCGCTGTAACCGATGGCCGTACCCAGGTCGGCCTGGGTGAGCCCCTTCCGCTCGCGCCACATCTTGACGACCTTGCCGACGGTCCGCAGGACGGCCGCCGACTCCTCGTCCTCGGTGTCTCCACCGGTCACGTCCACCACTCCGACACCTCCACCGCATGGCTCTCGTGCGCAACTGCCGACCCGTCCGCCGCGTCACGCGTCGCCGTCCGGACAGTCCCGGACCGCGACCGGACAGTGACGCTGCGTACCGATGGTGTTGCTGTTCAGCGTAGATACGAGTGACCACGCTGGGTGAGGTGAACGCTGATATTGCCGACTCGGTGACCCGTCATTCCACCCTCCTCCTCTCCGCGACTCCGAGAGGCGCCCGGCTCGCCCGGCACCTGGCGGCCGAGCAAGTCCACAGCTGGGGCTGGACGTACGACACCGAGGCCAACCGCACGGTGGCGCTGCTCGTGACCGAACTCGCCGCGAACGCGGCACTGCACGGCCGGGCGCGGGGCCAGGGCTTCCGCCTCCGGCTCACCCTGTACCCCGCGGACGCCACGCTCCGTATCGAGGTGACGGATCCGCGTCCCGACCGCCGTCCGCCCGGCCCCGGAACCCTCCGACCGGCCCGTCTCGAAGCCGAGTCCGGCAGAGGGCTCCTGCTGGTGGAGGCACTGGCCACCCACTGGGGTACGACGTGTGCGGACCCGTACACCAAAACCGTCTGGTGCGAGGTCGCTCTCGCGTGACCCGCGTGACGGTGCCCCGGCCGGTGACTTCTTCAGGCGGTCGGGTGCGGCGTCCCAGTGCGCAGCGCGCGCGCGAGCAGGCCGATCAGGGCCGCGTTGACCAGACCGGACAACGCCACACCGGCGGAGAAGATCAATGGGCTCAGCCAGGAGAGCGAGGAGTCCCATTCCGGGGTCGGCACCAGGAAGGCGAGGATGCTGAGCGGGGCCGTGGTCATGTACGGCCAGATCGCGGCGAACCCCGGGTCCGGCGACAGGTACACGGCGTACAGGAAGAACGCCAGCGACGCGGCGACCACGGCGAGATAGCCGCGTGCGGGCCAGTTGTCCGTGGCGAGCGCGAGGAAGCGGCGCGTGCGGGAGGCGTTCGGCATGTCAGGTGTCCTTCGGGTCGGGCCGTGATGGTGTCCTCACAGGGTGGCCCGGGGAACGTTTCGCGGGGATGAGTACCGGTACTCATCCCCGCCTGGGGGCCACACCGCGCTCAGGCACCGGGCCCGGCGGATGTCACTGCCGGTATCCGCCGAGGAACCGTCCGATCCGCCCGATCGCCGCCTCCAGGTCGTCCGCGTGCGGCAGGGTGAGGATCCGGAAGCGGTCCGGGGACGGCCAGTTGAACCCGGTGCCCTGGACGACCTGGATCTTCTCCCGGAGCAGCAGGTCGAGGACGAACTTCTCGTCGTCGTGGATCCTGTGCACCTTGGGGTCGAGGCGGGGGAAGGCGTACAGCGCGCCCTTGGGCTTCACGCAGGACACGCCCGGGATCTCGTTGAGCCGCTGCCAGGCCACGTCCCGTTGCTCCCGCAGGCGTCCGCCGGGTGCGGTGAGTTCGTGGATGGACTGGCGGCCACCGAGCGCGGCCTGGATGGCGTACTGGGCGGGCGCGTTGGGGCACAGCCGCATGGAGGCCAGCATCGTCAGGCCCTCCAGATAGTCCTTGGCGTGCTGCTTGGGTCCGGTGACCACCAGCCAGCCCGAGCGGAAGCCGGCCACCCGGTACGTCTTCGACAGCCCGCAGAAGGTGAGGACGACCAGGTCGGGGGCGAGCGCGGCGGCGGGGTGGTGGACGCTGCCGTCGTACAGGATCTGGTCGTAGATCTCGTCGGCGAAGACCATCAGGCCGTGGCGGCGGGCGAGGTCGAGGATGCCGTCGAGGACTTCCTTCGGATAGGCGGCGCCGGTCGGGTTGTTGGGGTTGATGATCACCACGGCCTTGGTGCGGTCGGTGATCTTCGATGCCATGTCGGCCAGGTCCGGGTACCACTGAGCCTGCTCGTCGCACAGGTAGTGGACCGGTTTGCCGCCCGCCAGCGTGGTGACCGCCGTCCACAGTGGGTAGTCCGGTGCCGGGATCAGGATTTCGTCGCCGTCCTCCACCAGCGCCTGCACGGCCATCGACACCAGTTCGGAGACGCCGTTGCCGAGGAACACGTCGTCGACGCCGACCGCGAGGCCAAGGTTCTGGTAGCGCTGGGCGACCGCCCGGCGGGCGGAGAGGATGCCGCGTGAGTCCGTGTAGCCGTGGGCCTGCGGCAGCATCCGGATCATGTCCTGGACGATCTCCTCCGGCGCCTCGAAGCCGAACAGCGCGGGGTTGCCGGTGTTCAGGCGCAGCACGCTGTGGCCCGCCTCCTCCAGCGCGTCGGCCTGCTCGATCACCGGGCCGCGGATCTCGTAGCAGACCTCGCTGAGCTTGTTCGACTGCCGGAACTCCATGCGCCGCTTCCCCTCAGATAACTGGTGTTGCTTGGTTTTACCAAGTGAGAGCTTGGAAAGTCCAACAACATGTCTAGACTGCGTCGCATGTCACCTCGCCGAAGCTACGACCAGTACTGTTCCGCCGCTCGCGCGCTCGACCTCGTCGGCGACCGCTGGACCCTGCTGATCGTCCGCGAGTTGCTGGCGGGTCCGCGCCGCTACACCGACCTGCACGCGGATCTGCCGGGAGTGAGCACGGACGTACTCGCCTCGCGGCTGAAGGACATGGAGCGGGACGGCCTCGCCACCCGCCGCAGGCTGCCCCCGCCGGCCGCCGCGTACGTCTACGAACTGACCGCACGCGGACGGGAGTTGCTGCCCGTCGTGCAGGCACTGGGCGCATGGGGGCAGTCCGAGCTGAGGGAACGCGGCCCGACCGACGCGGTGCGCGCGCACTGGTTCGCGCTGCCCCTGCTGCGGGCCTTGGCGGAGGAAGGGCTCGTCGACGTCCGCCTGGCCGAAGTCCACCTGGTCGAAATCCGTCTGGACGAAGGGGACTTCCACCTGTACGTCGGCGCCGAGGACGGACCGGTGTACGGCGACGGACAGGCGCCCGCGGAGCCCGAGGCGCGGCTCTCGATGGACACCGGGACCGGTACGGCCGTCGCCCGGGGCCTGCTGCGGGTGTCGGACGCGGTGCGGTCCGGGCGCCTCACCGTCACCGGGGACGGCCCCCTCGCCAAGGCGCTGCGGGAGGCGTGAAAGGAGTGAGGGCCCGCCGGTCCGTCCGGCGGGCCCTCCTGCGCGCGCGGTCGTGCGCGCGCGGTCGGTTGCGTGCGGTCGTCCTCAGACGCCCGGCGGCACCCGGGACGGCCGCCCCGAGCCACGGGTCAGCGTGTACCCGCCGACACCCGCGAGCGCGGCCAGCACACCGCCCACCCCGGTCCACACCCAGCGGTCCGACCACCAGCCGGACGACCAGCCGTCGTCGGGCTTGATGCTGGAGAGCACCGCGGTCTTCGCCGACCCGTCCTTCTCCTCGTCCCCGGCCGTGTCCTGCTTGACGGAGTTCCCGGGCACCAGCGGCTCGGCCAGCGAGCCGTCCACCGCGGCCGAGCCGCCGATGTGCTTGGCGTCGGCGCGCAGCTCGGCACGCACCGGCTGCCCCAGATCGGCCGGGGCGAGATCCACCACGGTCAGCCGGATGTAGTACGTACCCGGCAGCGGGTCGTTCGCCCACGTCTCCGACCAGGCCCGTACCGTGCGCAGCACACAGGCCAGCTCGACCGTGCCGGTGCCCGCCGCGGCGGTGCGGGTCTGGGTGCCGTACTGGCAGGACTGGCGCCGGCGCAGACCGTCGTACACGTCCAGCTGCCAGGTCTGCGTGCCGTGCGTCTGGGGGAGCTTCACCGTGGCCCTGACGTCCGGGCGCTGCCCGGCGTCCGCCGGGAACGACCAGTACAGGTAGTCACCCGTGGAGCCGTCCGCGGTGGCCTGCTGCCCCTGGTCGATCTCGGTCGCCGTACGGAACGAAGTCCCCGCCTGGGTGGGCGCGTTGCCGCCGTCCGACGGGCTCGGCGACGGGGTGGCGTCGGCCGCCGCGGGCGCCGCGGCCAGCCCGAGCAGCAGCAGCGCACCGCTCACCATACGTGTGATTCGCATCAGTTGGACCTCCAGACCGCGACCCGCCAGCGTGACACCCAGCCCCACAGCAGACCCCCGAAGAAACCGGTCACGACCAGCGCGCCGAGCAGCCACCAGCCGCGCCCGAGACCGAAGGCGGCCACGTCGTGCGCCGCGTCCGGGCCGTCCACGACGTCGACGGTCAGCTCAAGCGGCAGCCCCGGCTGCGTCTTCACGCCGGCGGCCGCCGAGAAGGAGTTGGTGACCTGAAGACAGATCGACTCGGCCGGTGCGTTGTCGTCGTCGCTCTCGGGCTTCGGATAGCGCAGGCCCGTCGAGGTGACGTCCGTACGGCCGTTGCCCGCCGCCTCGCCGCGCACCAGCTCCCGCCCGTGGCCGTTGACAGCCCGCAGCAGTATCCCGTAGTCGGGGTTCACGGCCCGGTCCGCCGCGACGCTCACCGAGGCGCGCAGCTCCTGGCCCGGCTCGACGTCCACCTTGTACCAGCGCTGCTGCCCGAACTCCTCGCGGTCCGTGTACAGGCCGGGCTTCAGCGCGGGCGCCTCGGCGCACTCGCCGGACCCCTCGGTCGCCACCGGAGTGACCACCGGATCCGCCGCCCGGTCGACCAACTGGCCCACCCGGTCGCTGAGTTCCGCCTTGTGCTGCACGGAGGTGTAGGTGCCGCCGGTGGCGTCCGCGATGCAGCTGAGCTGGTCGCGGGTCTTGGCGTCCGGCACCAGACCGAGCGTGTCGATGGTCAGCCCTATGCCCTTGGCGGCGATCGCCCGGGCCACCTCGCACGGGTCGAGCGGCTGGCAGGTGTCCTCGCCGTCACTGATCAGGACGATACGGCGGGTGCCGGAGCCGCCGTCGAGGTCGGTGGCCGCCTTCAGCAGCGCCGGCCCGATCGGGGTCCAGCCGGTCGGTGCCAGCGTCGCCACCGCAGTCTTCGCGTCGGTCCGGTTCAACGGGCCGACCGGGTAGAGCTGCTCGGTGTCCTTGCAGCCCTCCTTGCGGTCGTTGCCCGGGTAGTTGGCCCCCAGCGTGCGGATGCCGAGCTGCACCTCCTCGGGGGTCGCGTCCAGCACCTCGTTGAACGCCTGCTTCGCCGCGGCCATCCGCGTTCCGCCGTCGATGTCGGCCTTGCGCATGGAACCGCTGACGTCCAGCACCAGTTCCACCTTCGGAGCGGCCTGCTCCGTCTCGTCGGCGGCTGCTGAGGCGGGGAACGCCAGCGCGGCCGTCAGGGCGGCGAGCAGGGCACAGACCCCCGCCGCCAGCCGTTGTGTTCTGATCATCGGCGGATCCTATTGATCAGAGGTGTCGGGCTCCAAAACGAACGGGTTGGGCAGCGCCGCCCACTGGTCACCGGGGGTTCGCGGGGACAGCCGCATCAGGGTCAGGGCCTTGGCCGGCAACGGCCCTTCGCGCAGCGCGGCCAGATCGGCGGTGCGCGGCAGATCCGGCAGGGCCGCCGTCAGCGCGGTCCGCAGCGCCTCTCCCGAACCCGCCACGGCGGCCAGCGCCCCCGCCACCAGGGAGCCGAACAGCTTGCGGCGCAGCGTCTGCACGTCGTCCGTGATCAGACGGCCCGTCAGCCCGGGCGGCGCGATACCGTGCCGGGCCAGCCGGGCGGGGCTGATCCGGATGTCGGCGAGGTCGCGGTAGACCAGCCGCAGCGGATCGCCCGTCCCGGACAGCACCACCAGGAGGTTCTGGCCGTGCGCCTCCAGGGCCACCCCCAGGTCCAGCAGCCGCAGCCCGACGGTCAGCGCGAGCCGGACGAACGCCGCGAGCCGGGCGGGGGAGTGCGGCAGATCGGTGGCGGCGAGGGCGGCGACCGGGAGCACGTACTCGCCCGGCGCCGCGAACCGCTGCGGCGACTCGCGCAGCACCGCCGCCAGATCGGGGGAGTGGGCGGTGGCCGCCCCCAGGGTGCGGGTGATGTGCAGCAGCCCGTCCGTGCGGGCCGCCAGGCCCTCCGCGAACGCCGACAGGGTCGCCGAGGCACCCACCGAGTACACCGAGATGTCCCGCACCGAGGACGTCAGCCGGGTGCTCAGCGCGGTCTTGACGTGCGGGCCGTCCGGCAGGGCGAGAGTGCGCAGCGACATCAGCGGATGCGCGGACGGCCCGCCGCCGCCCGGGGACTTGAGGACATGGGCGACCTGCCAGGGATGCACGGGGATCAGCAGCCGCTCCCCGTCCCGCAGCTCCGCGGGCCACTCGCCGGTCACCAGGCACTCCGCCGCGGCGACCGGCACCGTCCCCAGGGCCACCACCGGCCGGTGCTCCGGCGCGTACGCCAACTGCTCCGCCACCGAGAAACCGGGCCGGGACCGGCAGCCCGGGTGGAACGGATGACCGTCGACCACCCGCTGCTCCCACTCCCAGTCCCGCGCGGGCCACTGTGGGGAGGGCTCCGGCTGACCGGCCCGCGACAGCGCCAACGAGGCCACGCTGTGCGCGAGTTCACCCGCGAGACCGGCCGCGTGCGGCACCGCGAGAGCGGTCAGCAGCCGGGCCGGATCGTCGTACGCCGTGCCGTCCAGGAACACGGCCGTCACATACGCGTCGGTCGCGTACGGATCCGCGAGCGGCCCGTCGAGCGTCCGGCCGTCGGCGAGCCGCAGGGCGAGCCCGTCCGCACCGGCCGCCCGGCCGGCCGGCCACGGCAGCGGCTCGTGGGCCAGCGCCCGCCACAGACGGGTCAGCACGGCCGCGCGGGCACCGGGCAGCTCCGCCGCGTACCGCGGCACGAGGCCGGGCCGTACGTCGGCCAGCTCGGCGGCGACCTGGTCCTCGGCGGTGGGGGGACGGTGCACGGGCTGGCTCCTCGGATCCGGGTGGGCGGCATGCATGCCGGGTTCGACAGACATACTGATCGGGATCGGACCGCGTGGGCGCGCGACGCCATGTGGCCCGTGACACCATCCGTACGCAGGGACGAGGAACGGACCGCGTGGATCTCAGGCACCCCAGCGACGACATCGGCGTACGTGCCGACGCGTACGCCGCCGCGCCCCTGCTCAACTGCCTGCTCCGGGAGGTCGCCGAGCAACCCGCAGAACCCGGCGGGCAGCCGGTGCACCGGCTGCCCGCGAGCGGCCGGCTGCTGCGCGTGCGCGGCCTGCGGCGGCCCGCCGCACCCGAGGTGTACACGGCCGGCGCCTGGCACCGCCTCGACCACGACGGGCTGGTCGGGCTGGTCGCCGACGAACTGCACCGGCACACCGGCGTGCCCAACGACGAGCTGCCCGGCGAGATGCTCGACAGCCGCGACACCATCGCCGCGCTGCTCACCGCCCGCGCCCGGACGACCCCGCCCGACGACCCCTACCAGCGTTCCGAGCAGTCCCTGCTCACCGGCCATCCCTGCCACCCGGCGCCCAAGGCCCGCGGCGGCGGCCCGGCCGACCGCTGGCTGCCCTACGCCCCCGAGGCCCACGCACGCTTCCCGCTCGTACTGCTGGGTGTGCGCGCCGACGCCGTCATCGAGGAGGGCGACACCGCGGCCCTGGACGCCCTCGGCACCGCCCCGCCCGGCTACCGGCTGCTGCCTGCCCACCCCTGGCAGCTCGACCTGGCCGCCCGCACCCTCGCGCCCGCCTTCGCCGACGGACGCCTGCTGCGGCTGGGCACGACCGCGTCCGAGGTGTGGCCCACGGCGGCGATCCGCACCCTGTACGAACCCGGGCGCGACCTGTTCCTGAAGTTCAGCCTCGACGTGCGCATCACCAACGACATCCGCCGCCTGTGGCGGCACGACCTGCTCAAGCTGCGCCGCACCGACGCCGCCGCGAGCCGCGCCTTCGCCGCCTTCGACGGCCCGGCGGCCTGGCTCGGCGACCGCGGCTACCGCACGGCCGCCTTCGCCTTCGAGGAACTGGCCGTCCTGGTCCGCGACGGGCTCGGCGGCCACCTGCTGCCGGGGGCGACGCCGCTGCTGGCCGCCGGACTGGTGGAGGGCTTCGACGGCGACCCGCTCGCCACCACCGCCGACCCGGCCGCTTGGTGGGCGGCGTACCTGCGCCAGGTCGTCCCGCCGGCGCTGGCGGCCTTCGCCGACCACGGCGTGGTGGTCGAGGCACATCTGCAGAACACGCTGATCGCCGTGGACGGTACCGGCCTGCCCGTGCAGGCGCTGTTCCGGGACGCCGAGGGCGTCAAACTGCTTTCCGACGTGCCCCGGGCAGCCGGCTGGGAACGGCTCGTCTACACCCTGGTGGTCAACAACCTCGTCGAGGTCGCCGCCGCCCTCGCCGAACGCCATCCCGGCCTCGACCCCTGGCCCGCCGTCCGCGGCGAACTCACCCGGCACGGCCTGCCCGAGGCCGGCGCCCTGCTCGCCTCGCCCACCCTGCCGGGCAAGACGAACCTGCTGCTGCGCTGGACCCGCGCGGACGGCGCCGACGCCCGCTATCTGCCGCTGCCGAACCCGCTGGCGGGCGGGTAACGCCGACGCCGGCCGGTGGGCGACGGGTCATGGGCGATGGGCGATGGGCGATGGGCGGTGACAGGGGGCAGAGGCGGGGGCACGGGTGCCGGGCCGGGTGCGCGTGGGGGTGAATGCGGGTGTGGACGTGGGCCAGTTGGCAGGTCCGCTCAGGGGGTGAAGATGTGCTGGCCCGGCGCGAGCAGGCGATGGGGGTCGTAACGGCGCTTGGCGGCGTCGAACTCCTCCCACAGCTTGCCGTACTGGCCGCGCCAGTCGGCCGCGGTCATCGGGACGGACCCCACCGGGTACTGGGTGCCACCGGCCGCGCGGACCGTCTCGTACGCGGCGCGGTTGGCGGCCGTCCGGGCGCTCACGGCCGCCTGGTCCGCCGGGTCCAGCGTCCACAGCACGGCCATCAGATACGGCACCGGGTCGTCGGGGACCCGCAGCAGCGGGGTGTGCAGGCGGCGGTGGACCAGCGGGTAGAGGAGTACGACCCCGCCGGGACCGACGTCCTGCCCGGCGAACCCGTCCAGCAGGGTCCGGGACAGCCCGGCGACGCGGTCGCCGGGCAGCAGCAGATTCAGCCACGGGTGGCACCACGACCAGAATCCCTCCTGCTGGAGGGCGGCCACGCCGTCGGCGAGGCGGTTCAGGAAGTCGAAGTATCCGAGCGTCTGCGCGGTGAGCTGCCCGGACCGGTCGTAGCGCAGGCCGCGCAGCAACTCGCCGTCGTCCCGCGCCGGCCCGGCGGGCGGCCCGTAGGCGACGGCCTCCAGCACGTACTTCGTGTACGCGCCCCGCTCGTCCGGCTCGACCGTGCCCTCGACGTACGTGAACCGCTGGTCCCCGGCGAGCAGCCGCTGATCGGCGAGAAACGTCTCCAGGTCCGCGTACGGGAGCAGGAAGTGCCGTACGTTCTCGGGCGCGGTGACCAGCCGCAGCGTCGCCGAGATGATCACCGCGCACTGGCCGAGCCCGCCGAGCACCGCGTGGAACAGGTCGGGCTGCCGGGTGGGCGAGCAGCTGACCACCTCGCCGGTACCGGTGACCACCTCCAGCGCGAGGACGTTGTCCACCTGGGCGCCGTACAGGTGCGCCTGGCCGCCGAGCCCGCCGGCCGAGAGGGTGCCGCCCACCGACAGCTCCAGGTAGTCGGTGAACACCGGCGGCGTCAGCCCGTGCCGCAGCGTCTCCCGCGCCACCGCGCTCCACACCGCCCCGGCGCCCACCGTGACCTGCCCGGCCGCCACCGGCCCGATCCCGTCCAGGGCGCCCGTCTCGATCACCAGCCCCTCGGCGACCTGCGCCTGACCGTACGTCGCATGCCCCTGACCGCGGGCTGCGGCCTTGACGCGGTAGTCGTTGCAGAGCTTGATCATCTCCGCCACGTCGTCCGCGGACTCGGCCTGGAGCACGACCGCCGGGACCTCGTGCACGATGTGCCCGAAGTCGTCCGCGTCGTCGTCGAGTGTCCCCGTGTCGGTGCGCAGGGAACCGTCCAGCCGCGGCACGGGCACCAGACCGGTCCGCCCGGCCGCCGCCCCCGCCCGCGTCACCCACACCCGTGCCTCCGGTTCGAAGGCCACCACGTCGGCCCCCGCCCCCTGCGCGGCTAAGTCCGTTCGCCCGTCCGACCGCTCCACCATGCGACCCCCTCCTCGCCCGCGCCCGCTGTGAACGGGACGCCTCGAAGTCCCTGTCGAACTCGCGATCGTACCGCCCACTCCGCACCCGTACGGTGGCATTGACCTGGATTTCCCGGTACGGACACGCAGGGCGTGGTCGCGCTCGACCTGCCGTCCGCCACGGTGGGACACCAGGGCGCGATGCCCGTGTCCGTGCCGGCCCGTGCCCGCCCGTTTCTGTGTCCGTGTTCGTGTACGGGTGAGGGGCGTCCGCCGGGCCGGGGCCCGGCGGACTGCGGGAGCCGAGTGGCCGGGGTGTCGTTCAGCTCTTGAGGCGTTCCCGGTCGCCCATCACCATGACGGGGTGCCGGGCCGGGTCGAGGGTGCGCAGCAGGGTTTTCATCCCGGTCTCCGGGACCGTGACGCAGGCCGACGTGCCGTCACCGTGGTCCAGGTGCAGCCAGATGCCGCCGCCCTTCTCCACGCCTTCGGGCCGGGACCAGTCATAGGGCGGGGCGCCCTTCAGCCGGTTGTAGTCGATGGCTATGACGTAGTCGAAGTCGTGGGCGTGAGCCTCTTCCTCGGGCAGTGTGGCGGCGAAGGCGTTGTCGTCGTACCAGTACGGCAGCCGGCTGCCCGGGTCCCGCAGCGAGCCTCCCGCGTCCGTGAGGCTGTACACCCCGACGGGGGTGCGCTCGTCGTCCAGGCGGTGGTCCGTCGTCCAGCCCATCCTGCCGTTGTGCGCGGGCCAGCTGCCCGCCCGCTGCCAGGCCGTACCCCGCTTCTCGTAGAGCACGAGGAGGCTGTCGGGGGAATCCCGGCGCTCGCCGTAGACGACGATCACCTGACGGGTACCGGCCGGTATCTGCTTGCTCATCCGGTCTCCGACGCCCGGGAGGTGGATGCCCACCGCCGGGCGGGGGGAGCCGGATGACGCCGGGTTGTTGTTTCCGGGTGCGCCGCCGGGGCTCGTCGAGTCGGTGGTGTCACCGCATGCCGTGGTCGCCGTCAGCAGGATGCCGAAGGCGAGAGCCGCGGATATGGCATGGCGCGCACTGCCGCGTCGCATCGGCCGCAGAGACGGCCGGGTAACTATTGATGTCCGCATGATCAGGATCTTGTGGCGGAACGCGGGGGGTGCGCATCCGCACGCTGGCATCTGGCCTAAGCGGCGGAGGGGAGCCGGGAGCCTGCCGGCCATCGGAACGGGGAGCCTGTCGGTTATCGGAACGGGGAGCATGCCGGCTACCGGAACCGGCAACCTGTCGGCTAGGGGAGCCGGGAGTCTGCTGGGGGAGGCGTCCGGACGCCCGCCGTCCTCGGCCGCGCGCCGGTAGTCTCTGCACGGACGAGCCGCGAGCCACGAGCACACGTGGGCCATGAGCACACGTGGGCCACGGGTGCGTGAGCCCTGAGCAGTCGGAGGACGACATGGAGACACGGGACCTCTACAACGTCCGGGTGCTGCCCGCAGAGGGCACGACCACACCGCTGACCGAGGAGGAGGAGCGGCGTTTCCGGTCCGTGCTGTTCAACGAGTTGGGCAACGAGATCGCCGACCGGGGTTGGGCCGCTTTCCCGGCCTACACACCGCAGGACCGCCGCCGGCTGGTAGCGGTCGCGCACCGCCTGAGCGCCCATTGGCGGCGGCAGGTGTTCGCCGAGGCCGAGGACCACTGCCGTATGCGGCTCTACCTCGCCGGGTACGAGGCGCAGCGGGCGCCGTTGCCGACCGGGTCTCGTCCCTCGGCGCGGTGAGCCGGCCGAGGCCGCGTCGACGCCGGGCTCTGCCCGGCACCGTGCCGGCCGGGGCGTCGGGAGCCGGCGGCTGCGCGGCAGGCCGACGTACTTCCAGGGGGCTGGCTTGGCCACCGCGCCCGACGTCACCGGGGAACAGTGCGCCTTGCATCAACACCAGGTCGGCCCCATCCGGGTCGATCTAGACTTCGGCGGCCACGATGCGAGCGCAGCCGAAGGGGGCCTTCATGTCTCATGCACAAGGGACCGGCGGGAGGGCCGATTCCGAGGACACGGAAGGGGCTCCGTCTCCGGAGGGTGCGGGCGACGCGGACGCCGGATCTTCCCGGTGGAGGCGGCGACTGTCGTGTCTGGCCGTCGTGGTGGCCGTCTTCGCGGGCGGAACGGGAGGTTTCCTGTGGTTGTTCCAGGACGAGTTGTTCCATCCGTTCGGGGACGCACGAGCCTGTGCGGGCAGCGACGCAAGACTGCCGGATGTGATCTCGGCCGGTGGCGTGCCGATACCTGCCGACGCTTCGGACATTCACTACGTCACCGAGAACGGCAGCGCCCGGGTGTCCTTCCTCAGCAGGCAGATGCCGGACTACCTGCACCGCGCGGGACTCGTCCCCGAGGGGAAGCCCCTGCTCGAATATGACGAGAAATATGCACTCGGGGAGGGCGAGAGCGAGCTTCCCGAGGGGCTGTGCGGGCCGGCTGTCGCCGGACCTGTGTGGTCCCACGAGCTCGCCGGTCCGCGCCCGGGCGGCTCGATCCTGGTCGAACGTTCCTCTGTCCTCCCCGGCGCCCTCCGCGCCCCGGCCCGTGTGATCGCCATCTTCAGCATGCGCTGATCGTGCCGAGACTGCCGCTGGCCTCAACCGTCTGGTGCGGTCCGTACAACAAGCAAGCTCCGAGCCGGTGGCCCGGGGGCGGTCATGGAGCGGGTGACGGGAACCGAACCCGCGCTCTGAGCTCGGGAAGCTCGTGTGCCTCACGGGCGGGAAGCATGCTGGCCTGCGGCGGATGGCTGGTGACTCCTGAAGGTCGCGGTCTGACTTCCCCGGTGTCCCCCGTGTCTTCCCGACCGACCTGGCGCGGTTCTGGCACGTCCGCAGGCGGGCCGGCTATGGGAACAAGGGCGTTGTCAGTGGGAGCTGTTAGCTTCCGTTGCAGAGGTGGGCCGGTTCGATGTTCTCGCCGAAGAACACGGCGGCCAAGGGGGGTGGCCGGATAGGGGTCTCCGGACCAGTGGGTCTCGGGACTCCGAATGGTTCCGTACCCACCCCCCTCACAACCTTCTGATCTGTGGGTGGATATCACGCCATCGATGCTGCGCCCGACGTAGCGCGAAAATGGCGAAATTCCCGCGAAAGACGCCTGAACGAAGACGCGGAACTACCGCCCCGGTGAGGACTGGCGAGCAGAAGGAGGGAAGTACACGGGAGCCGGCCGCTGCGGCGCGCCAGCGTTGGACGACTGGGACCCGAGCTCAATATCGGTCCCAGGTCGCCGGTGCATCCCCTGCTGGGCTGATAGGAGAGCAGTACCAGCAGCAGTAAGCAATGAGGCGCCTGCCGCCAAGCCGTATAGACCGCTCGCGACTTTGTTCTGCGTAGATACGGCAGCAACGGTAGCTGCTACAGCGCCTCCCGTTGTTGCGCCCGAAGCAACCTGATAGGCGAGTTTCTTTTGGTTGGCTGCCTGGTCCGGTTTCGGCATTTCATCCCTTTCGTGGGTGTTGAGTGAGCTAAGCTCACTTTGACACGCTGATGTATGGAGACTCTGTTCGCGTTTTACAACGCTTGTGGCGAGCCTTTGGTTCAGTCGATCTCCGTCAGTCCCCCGCTCCCGTCAGCGGAGAGCCGGCAACGGGGAGAGGTCGGCTCCGCGGCCTTGGGCTGGAGCCGCCATGGGACGAGCGATCGGCAGCGGGCGGCATCAGCACCACCCGACCGGACCCGTTGCCGTACTTCGCTGCTGTACGCCCCCGAAATGCAAGAAGCCCCGGATCTCTCCGGGTCCTCTCACCTGTGTGCACTCGGCAGGATTCGAACCTGCAACCTTCTGATCCGTAGCTCTACAGAGATCGGTCAACGAGGGTCACAGACGTCGCCATTCGGCTCCTCGGAGCGGCTGTTGGTCGTGGTGGTTGCTGTGGTTGCTGTACTTCGCTGCTGTACGGCAGGGCGATGGTGGCCGAGCTGTGTTGTAGGCGATCCCACGTGTAGCGGGTCGATCACGGCCTCAAGGGTGTACTGGACATAGCGCAGGTACCCGCGAACGTCGCGGATCTGACGCTCGCGGTTCCCTGGCCGATGCCTCTCCACCCGACGTCGTAGGACAGCCGCACGAGAGTCGGGTACCGGGCGCGAACATGATCGTCTCCTATGGCGAGAAGATCGGTCTGCATGCCTTGACGGATCGAACCGAGGGCCGCCGCGCAGCGCTCACCGTGACGGCTCCGCCGGCCAACGTCCCTATCAGCGCACTGGCTGTTTGGCTCGCAAGTTCCCCCCAGGTACTCACGCTTGCCATCTTGGGCCACTTACGTGGAACTCAAACCCACGCCGCTGTGCCTCCCGAGGCTCGATTAGGACAGGAGGGTTGCCGTGGTGAAGGGCGCTCTCAGCTTGGGAAGCTGCGACACTCTGGGGCTGATTAGGGCGTTGAGCTGGGCGAACGGTAAAAGCACAACCTTGTCGGGCGGGGCTGCTTTCACCGTGATGGCCCGGTGTTCCCCTCTCCTTCTGGTGGGGTTGTGGTGCGGACTTTTGAGCGTGGCTGTCTGGCGGCCACCAGTCCCAGTACCCCCACAAAGACGGCCGGCGCCAGGCTCAACACGTCGCAGAAGACGACGACCGGGAATGGGGCGCTCAAAGCTCGGGGGAGCTTTCCGAACGCCGCTACGCCAATGACAAGGGGTACCCACACTCTGAAGACGCGGAAGCGAAGGGCATCAGCTCCCCGGTGTACCTGTTCCTGCTCCACGAGGCGTGCGTACGCAGCGGCCACTATGAGAAGGGCTCCGAGGCCCACGATGCCCCAGGTCATTGCTGTCACGATTCCCCCACACCACATGGCGCTTGCCTCGACGTTGATCGCGGACACTCCGCCCGATGGTGACACAGGACGCCCGGCGGTAGGAGAGGGCAGCGCACGCTTTCCAACCGTGGTGGTGGGGTGAGGGGCGGCGTCCCAGTGCGTTGAACACGGTTCATGGGAAGCTGGCCGAGGGCGCGGAGCCGGCTCCAGGACTCTACTGAACGTCCCTGAACGGCGCTGAATGAGACGGAAAACGAGACGGATGCGCCTTCTCCACCCCTCTTGGTGCCTTGGCATGGCTGAGAAGAGAAACCGGCGGTCTTGCTGGCCAAATAGGCGTCCTTGTCCGGCCCCTTGGCACGTCCTCAGACTTCCGGCATGGTGTATCGGTGCCGTGCGCAGACCGACGACGGGACGTTGTGCAAGAACCGAGTGACCGGTCCAGACGTGCGATGTCATCACCATCGCGGTCGGCCAGCCGGACGCGTCCCTACGCCCCGTAAGCGACCTGCGAAGCGTGCCCAACCCCCACGTCGAGCACCGCGGCAGTCAGCCGCGCCCAGGGCTGCTACTCAGCCCCAACGACGCGCCCAGCCTCCAGCACAAGCCACCCGAGAGCGTCAGAGAGCGGAGGAGGCAGCACGGTTATGCCTGGACGTCATCGAGCACGGTGGCACCGCAGTCATCGCTGAACGCGCGTCCGACTACGTCTCGGAGAAGACGTGGAAAACGCTCGTGAATCGCCACCGCCGGAGAGGCTGTGATGACCTCGCCCAGTTGGCGCGCAGCATCCTCAAAGGAAAGGAACGATTACATGAGGCCGTTGGCCGCGCAGCAGGCGGAATCTTCGGCTTGTTGGGACGCCCCAGGATTGAGCGGATCTTTGCGCAAGAACTGGCCCGGAGGATCCCGCTGCCGGTTGATGCGAAACTCTCGGCAGCTGCACGGGGCTTGCAGATCGCGGGTATCTACGTTTGCATCGCTGGCAACAAGGACCTAGCCGACTGCGCCTGCCTGCGAGACGTACTCAAGTTCGAGAGCAAGGAACGTCTACAGCGACTGGTGCAGGGCGCGATGGAGGACTGGCAGGGACTTCCTCGCCACATGCGCGATCGCGTAACCGAGCAATGAGAGTCCGGCGGCGGGGAGGAGCGTGATCCCTAGAGCTGACTCTTAGCTTGGGAAACTGCGGGCATTTGCAACGGGTTTGGGCGCTGACCTAACCTCGAAGTTTCGTGACGGTCCGCTGGCGAAGTCGGTGGACCGTTTTCGCGCTCTGGGCTGAGGTTGGGCAGGACCCAGGCCCGAGTGTCGCCTCGGGATGGCGCCGGGTTCCACTGCTCCGGGTGTTGAGGTGCTGTCGAAGGGATGGGGGATCCGTCGGTCAGCCGGGGTCCGGCAGCTGGGTCAGCCGGTCAAGTGCGGCGGTGATGTGACTGGTCCAGGGCCAGTGCCGGGCCAGGCGGAGGATCCGCCGACGGCCGGTGCTCACGAGCTGTCCGGCCGTGGTGAACAGGCGGAGCCGCAGGCGGCGGGGCTCCCAGAGTCTGGCCTTTCCGGTCAGCGCGAGCATCGGCATCCAGGCCAGCAGGTCCAGCGCGATCTGCACGATCTCCAGCCAGATGCGGTTCTGGGCGGTGCGGTGCAAGGGGAGGTTCCGCAGCCCGGTAGCCCGGGCGGCCCGGATGCGGTCCTCGGCCCGGGCCCGCAGCCGATGACGGATCTCGAGTTCGGCGATCGGCCGTCCGGAGGTGTTGGTGGCGAAGCAAGTCAGCCGCATGCCGTCCGCGTCAGTGAGCCTCAACTGGGCCCCGGGGTACGGCCGTTCCTTCCTGACGATCAGCCGCATCCCCTTGGGCCAGCCGGTCAGGACGTCGCCGGTGAGTTCGGCGACCCAGGCGCCGTCGCGGACCTCGCCGTCCGCCTCGACGGCCGGCGTCCAGGCGGATGCCGGAACCTTCAGCACGTGCTCGTGGACCGCATCCGTGATCACCATGCCGACCGAGTAGGACAGCCACCGTCCCCGCCGGGCCAGCCAGGCCACGAAGTCATGGGTACCGCCCGCGGAGTCGGTGCGGATCAGGGTCTGCCGCCCACGCCGGTACTTCTTCGGGAGCTGGGACAGGGCCAGACGGGCGGCGGTGATGTGGTCGGCGGCTGTGTTCGAGCCCGCGTTCCCCGGTCTGAGCAGGGCCGCCACCGGCTCCCCGGTGCCGCCCGGTCCGTGGTCGACGAACCCCATCAACGGGTGGTGTCCGTAGGTTCGTTTCCAGGTCGCAGCTGCGTCCTCCTTGTCCGAGTGCGCGATCACCAGCACCCCGTCAAGGTCAACAGTCACCGACCCGTCCGCATCAGGCGCTTTCCCTTCGGCCAACCGCCAGACGTTTTCGCGGACTTCAGCCCGCGCGGCACGGATGGCCCGCAGGGCTTTCTCCCCGGAGGCTGCGAGGGCGTCGACCAGGCGGGAGACCGTCGGGTCGGAGGCGGCCGGCCCGAACACGGCCGGCCCGGCCCGCAGCATGCCGACGTCAGCCAGGCAGTCGCCGCCCAACGCGACCGCCAGTGCGACGTCCAGGAGGACCTTCCCGGGGTCATGGACGGCTCGGGGCTTGCGCCACGGAGCCAGTGCCACAGATATCGCCCGGTCAAGGCCAACCTTGCGGACCGTCTCCATCAGCAGGACCGAGCCGGCCTGCGAGACCACCTGGCGGCCGTCGCCTCGGACACGGACACGCGGGTACGACGCGATAGGCTCTCTCACCTGGAAAGTGCTCTTTCCCTCGCAACCAACAGGACCCTCAGCAAGTCCTATCGCTGCAGGTCAAGGGCACTTTCCGTATTTCTGATCAGCCTGTGGACAGGCCACCTCGTGAAAGCGCGAGGCTAAAGAACGGGCCGGACGGAACCTCGCCGGCCTCGGCTGTACTCCCCGTGATTCCGTGATTCCCCGCTGTTGCCCGCTCGATCAGGGTGATGATAGACCTTCCCTCCCAGCTGCCGGAGCACCTGGTGGCGGCAGGCGCTGGCCGAAGGCTCGTCCTGCACGCCATGCACAGCGTTGTCGACTGGCTTGCGTTCGCCGTGTGGGAGGACGGGCGCCTGGTCCGCTCGCTGAGCCTGTCCCCGGACAGCGGCATCATCGAGAACATCGGCGAACCGCTCCCCTTTGAACTGCCCTACTGGGCCGGAGACCGGCCGGCTGACATCGTGCCCTGGCCTGACGAAGAGGAAGAGCCGTACTGGGGAGTCCGTCACCTTGGGTGACATCACACAGGGCGTTCCCTGCGGGATCACCTGATCGTCGGTTATGTGTGTCGTTGACGGATGTCCGGTGGGCGAGGAGGGTGCCGTGCCGCCGGATCGGGGCCTCGCCGGCTGTTCGGCACCTCCGCGCCACTGGGCGGTGTGTGCCACGGACCTCGACTGAGATGAACCTTCTAATTCGTGGTTCCGTCTTGACTCACGGAAACCACTGGGAGAACCGATCCACTGGAGGTCACAGGATGACGACACCCATCAGCCCAGACCGTCTTCCCCTGACGGTCCAAGCTGCCATTGCCAAGACACTGAGGGAGCAGATTGAACAGAGGGCTGGAACACCTGCCAACGGGGATCCGCTGGCAGAGTTCGCCAAGAGCCTGGACAGCACATTGCGCGCGAGGGGAGCGACATCCGCCACCGCCGCGATCGTTCCGCCGCCGGAGCAGATTCGTATGGCTCGGATGGACCCAACTCAGGGCGCCTCAGGGCAGGCTTCCCAGCAGACATCGACGTCTTCCCGGCCGGTGGCCCCCTACGACCCCGTGCGTCATCGGACGGCGTCTCCCACTTCACCGGGACGAGTCGCAGGACGCTAGGTGTATTGATCACGAGCATTATCAACGCCGACCAGGCTTGATCATCACGTACCTCCGGTGTGGTGGAGCTGTGCCTGTTTGATTGGCCGGAGGGGGATCATGGCGACCAACGTCGAGGCGACCGCCGCCGAGTTCGAACGGCTCCGGGTCGGTGAGATCTCCCCCGGCCTGTCGCAGCTCGCTCTCACTCCGGGCGCGTCGGTCGATGAGCGGAGCGGGCCGACCGCCAAGGCGAACGCGGCCCGTGAGCTGCGCGCGGTGATGGAGAGCCTGCGGAAGCTGGCCCCGGTCGCCGAGGAGGACGACAAGGTCGACCAGTTCACGCAGAAGCGGGAGGAACGCCGTGTCCGTGCCCGTCGCGCCTGACCTGGGCGTGCAGACGCCCCGGTGGTCGGTGGACCGGCAAGCGGACGAGTGCCCGCGCGGCTGCACCGAGCACGACGCCCCCGACGACCCGGCAGCCTGGGCGAAGGCGAAGCCCGCGTCATGGCCCTGCCCGCCGTCCACCAGTTGCTGCCCTCCTGGCTGCGCACCGACGACGGGGCGGGAGCGCGCGAGTGAATCCGCAGGACCCGGCGTCTTCATTCCGCCCGCGCAGATGTACTGGGAGCTGAGATCCTCTCGTAGCAGCGCCAGTGGCACCAGGCCGCGCTCCTCTCCAGCCGCATCTGCTCGGCTGCGGTGGCCGGGTTCTCCCAGAAGCTGACTGGGAGCGAAGGGACGTCGCCGAACTCCTCCAGCAGCCCGAGGGCAACCTCCCACTAGTCTTCCCTGAGGTAATCCCAGACGTCCCGCACCGTGATGTCGTTCTCTGTGGCGATCTCCTCGGGGACAAGCAGTGTCGCGGCTTCGAGCAGCTCGGGGACGTTCATGTCCTGCTTTACCAGGCCGGCAGGGTGATCACAGGACGAGCATGAGCTTGCCGCCGGGGCGGCGAGACCGGCTGAGCTCGGCCGCTTCCTGGATCTGGTCGAGCGTGTAGGTGCGGGCGACCGGTACGACCAAGATGCCTTCGCCGGCGAGCCGGGCGAACTCGTCCATCTGGTCATAGCTGATCTCGGTGGTGATCCGGACGCCCAGCTCGGCCGCGGCGGCGAAGTCCGAGACGGTGAGGACACGGTCGGGATCCCCGGTCAGCTCGATCAAGGTCGGTAGCGAGCCGCCAGCCGGGCTGGGCTGGTCGGCGCGGTCGATCCGGCCCCCGGCCGGCGTCGCGTCCAGGGCGCGGTCGACGCGGCCTCCGGCCAGTGTGCTGACGCGTTCGGCCATGCCCTCGCCGTAGGCGGTCACCTGGGCGCCGATCTCTTCCAGGGCGGCGGCCCGAGTCGGCCCGGCGGTGGCGATCACCCGAATACCCCGGTGCAGCGCGAAGCGCACCGCCGCCTCACCCACGGTGGTACCCGCGCCGTGGACGAGCAGCAGCTCACCGGGCTGGACGCCGAGGTCGTCGAGCGCGCGCCACGCCGTCTCGGCCGCCATCGGCAGCGCGGCGGCCTGCTCGGCGGTGACTCCTTCGGGGATGCGTGCCCAGGCCGGCATCAGCGCGTACTCGGCGGCGCCGGCCGTCGGGCCGTGGAAGGCGGCCGGGCCGAACACGCGGTCGCCGATCTGGACCCCGGTGACGCCCTCACCGAGCGCATCGACGGTGCCCGCGATCTCCAAGCCGAGCCCGCGCGGCAGCGGCGGCAGATGGTCAGCGAGGAGACCGTCGACGACGTGCCAGTCGGCCGGCGTCAGGCCGCACGCCTGCACGGCGATCCGGATCTGACCGGGACCCGGCTCCGGCTGTGGGACGTCGCGGAGCACGATCACGTCCGGGGAACCGAACCGGTCGAATTGCAGAGCCTTCATGACGATCTCCTGTTGATGACAGCATCTGTTGTCATCGACCATAGCAGCTGATGACAGCTTCTGTTGTCGTACCCTGGTGGGCATGCCGAGATGGGAATCCGACGCACAGGGCCGGCTTGAGCGCGCGGCGCTCGAACTGTTCGAGACGCAGGGCTTCGAGCGCACCTCGGTCGCGCAGATCGCGGGCGCCGCCGGTCTGAAGGAGCGCTCCTTCTATCGCTACTTCCCCGACAAGCGGGAAGTCCTCTTCGCCGGTGACGAGATCGAGACCCACCTCGTCGCCCAGGTCGAGGCGGCCGACCCGGCCCTCACGCCGATCGAGGCGGTGCTGACCGCGCTGAGAACCGCCGAGGAGATCTTTCGCCCGCGGGAGTTCCTGCTGCGCCGCGTCAGAGTGATCGCCGCCAACCCGGCACTGGCTGAGCGCGATCTGATCAAGCTCGCCGACATCGCCGACGCGCTGGCGCGGGCGCTTGAGCGCCGCGGCGTCGAGCCGGGCAAGGCACGCTTCATCATCGACGTGGTGCTGGCGATCCACCGGCGCGCCACGTCCCGCTGGCTGACCGACCCGGACGCCTCCCTCTCCCAGCTCATCACCCAGGCCGCCGACGAACTGCGCGAGGTGGTCACGCTGCCGGCTCCGACGGCCAGTTGAGTCGGCCCAGGACTCCCGAGGCTGTCCGCAACGGACTCGCTAGCCGAGTCACGTCAGCCGAGTCACGTCCGGCCGACGCCCACGTGATTTTCGTTCACAAGTGTCCCTATTGGATTGCGCCTGCGACCAGGCAGCGAGGTGCGGGTGCAGCCGTTCCATCCTGCTCGATTCGCCTGGCGCCGAGCAGGTCGACGGTGTCCTCGCCGCCCCAAAGTGATTCTTGGGGGCAGCCGCAGCGACTCGGGCAGCAGGACGCGACAGGACCACAGCCGACGGACTTCGGTGAGGACGTCCTGCTTGTGGCCGATGGCGCCTTCGGCCGCGCGGAGGTCGTCACGGAACTGGTCGAGGTGCGCGTGGGTGATGTGGGCGAAGCGAGGGATCTCACGGCTGGCCAGCCAGGTGAGGAACACCGTGGAAGCTACGCAGCATGCCGCTGAATGAGACCAGGGCAACCGGCTCGACTCACGTCGTGGACCGCCCAGTGTCCGCGGTGGCTGGACGAGAACGGGCTTTGTCGCGGCGCAGTCCGCTGCGCTAATCGCCCTCGTCGAGGGCCTGCAGGTCACGACCGCGCGGCAAGTCCTTGACCAGTTCGAGGAACGCGTCATGAAGCCGGCCGTTGGTGGCCAGCACCGTCATGTCGCCCTCCAGCACGGACGCCCCGCCCAGGTCGGTCACCCGGCCACCCGCTTCCGTGACGATGACAGGCATCGGTGCCACATCCTCATAGCCCATCGGCGGACCGGCGATCACCACGGCATCGGCGCGGCCCGTGACCAGGTCCACGATGCAGCCCATCGAAGACATCAGGAACGCCTGACGGTGGAGAGCGACAAGAAGCTCCTCCGGCCAGCCGGCCGGGTTGAGTGCTTGGGTCCTTGCTCCGCGAATACTGGCGCGCTTTGTGACCTGGGCACGCTGGCTCGACTGCAAGGACGGCTCCGGGCCCGGCAGCACCCAGCACCCCAGACCACGCCCAGCCACGGCTGACGAGGCGAACAACGACATCAAGGAGTTCCCGGTCAACAGGCGGAGCATCGAACACGTAGTCCATCCGGCGAGCCTTTCACAGCTCCTGGCCGCCAAGTGGAGCCAGATCAACTTCCCACGCCGTGCAGCCACTTCCGGCCCGTGCGCTGGAGCCCAAAGAAGTGCTTACAAAGAGGGCGGGTCCTCTGCGATCACGGGTGTTTCCCGCTGAAGCGGTTTCCTGGGCATCCCGACGCGCTGGGTGTCCGAGGCGTGCTCAGCCCATATGTCGGCGTACCTGTGTCCCTCGGCGGTCGTCCTGCGCTCCGACTCGGTCAGAGCAAGCCGCCCCACCCCTGGGCGGGGTGCCGCACGTCTTTGAGGAACACCACCTGGCCGCCCCGCCGCCCCTCGGACGATTGCGGCGCCATCACGGTTCAGCCCGTACGGACCAGCGCGGCCCCGCCATGTGATCAGATCGGCCCGTATCAGCAGGTAGCGGCTCGGGGAGGGGCCGCGGAGGGGGGGAAAGTGTGATGCCTGATGTCGCCAGAGAGACGACACAGCCGTGCCCGGAATGCGGCACGGAGATCCGCGGAGACAGCCGGTTCACCGTCTGGTGCGCCGCCTGCGACTGGAACGTGGACCCCGAGGAGGCGCGGCCGGACACGGGACGGCTGGAACGAGCCGAGCGTGCCCTGGCCCGACGACACGGCGAGCAACTGCTCGCCGAGATGCTGAGCGGGCGGGAACCGCGTCCGCGGCGCGACGCCTCGGCGGTGACGGCCACCGCGCTCGCCCTGACCGTGCACGGCGTCACCCTCGCGCTTGCCGTCGGCGGTGTCTGGTGTGTGGTGGCGGGCTGGGGTGGCGCCGGTGTGGTGGCGGGTCTGGTGCTCCTGGCGCTGGCCTGGGGGTTCGCCCCGAGGGTTCGCCGCCTGCCCGACGACCGGCCGGTGCTGTTCCGGGCCGACGCGCCCGAACTCTTCGCCCTGGCGGACGAGGTGGCGCGGGCGGTCGGAACCCGGAGCGTGCACGCGATCGCCGTGGACGGGAGCATCAACGCTGCCGTCACGACGTACGGGGTGCGCGGCCGGCGGCTACTGGTGCTGGGTATGCCGCTGTGGGAGGTGCTCACGCCCGAGGAGCGGATCGCGCTGCTCGGCCATGAACTGGCCCACTACGCCAACGGCGACACGCGCAACGGCCTGATGGTGGGCACGGCCGTGCGGACCCTGACCCTCTGGCACCACACCCTCCGGCCGCTTCCGCACCCGTCCGCGATCGAGATGGCTGTCAATGCCCTCTACGTGGTGCCTCGCCTGCTGGTCCGAGGGGCGCTGGCGCTGTTCGTCCGGCTGACGTCGCGGGCAGGGACGCGGGCCGAGTACCTGGCTGACCGGCTGGCCGCCCGCACCGCTTCCACGCAGGCGGCGGTGGGCCTCATGGACCGGCTGCTCATCACCGGGCCGCTCGGTCTCCTGCTGCGCAGCGAGGCCAACCGTGCCGCCCTCGGCGGGTCGAGGTCCGCCCGGGAGGCCACGGCCCGGGCCGACGCGCTGTGGGGGCGGCTCACCGCGTACGCGGCGTCCGTCCCGGAGCACGAGTACGAACGGCAGCGGCGTGCCGGAGCCCGGCGCGGACACCAGGTCGACGCCACCCACCCGCCGACCCATCTGCGGCGCGTCTGCCTGCTCGCCGCGGAGCCCGTGGCGGCGGCGGTAGTGCCGCAGGCCCGACGGACCGAGCGGATCGCCACGGAACTCGCCGCGGCCCGCACCGAGGTGGCCCGGCGCCTGCTGCGCGACGGCCTCGGGGACTGAGCCCTCGCGGGCCGCCCCTGCCCCGACCGGGGCCTCTCGTTCGGATCACGCCGGGCTCGCGTGCTCTGGCACCGCACCCTGATCCGGCCTGAGCCAAACGGACCATCCTGACGGGACCTGTGGATGCGGTTGCGGTACTCCGATCGGCCGTGAGTCGGCGCCGGCCGAGTCCATGACGGGCGGTCAGCGCCACGGCATCGGCGCCGCGAGGGCGGGGAGGGCTGCGCGCCGCTGTCTTGGACCGTATGAGGGCCATGCCGTGGGTGAGCGCGACGGACACAGTGGCGGGGGACCGGGTGAGTGGCGCCCCGCGGGTGCGAGGGGTACGGAGCGGGCCGGGGGAAGGGGGGTGCCGGCGGGTCAGAGTGTGAGCAGCACCTTGGTGGCGCGGTGCTCTGGCTTTCACGTCCGGCGGCACACCTGCGACTCGATCACGCCGGCGGCAGGGCGGTCCATGGTGACGCCGGTGCGATGGCTCGGCCACTCGTCCCCGGCTGTCACGCTCGGTTACTATGCTCACCTCGTGCCGGAGGCCGGAAGCGAGGGCCGCCGCCGTTGACGGACTGCTGGGAGACAGGGAGACGGGGATGCCGGTCGAAACTCCCCGGATTCTCCCCAGGGCTGATCGGGGAGTTCTCCCGGGACTGCAGCATGCTGGAGCCTGCCATGGAATGTAAGGTAAACGAGTCTCGGGGCCTTGGAAGATGCTGAGAGAGGTCACCGCAACTCGCTATGTTGCACCCTTGCGATCCGGCGGCTCCGTACCCGGAGTCGTAGAGGCCGACGACCTCGGCACCTACGTGGTCAAGTTCACCGGCTCGGCGCAGGGCCGCAAGGCGCTGGTCGCCGAAGTGATCGTGGGCGAGCTGGCGCGCGCTCTCGGGCTGCGCTTCCCCGAACTGGTCCTGGTGCACTTCGACCCGGCGATAGCCGCGCACGAGGAGCACCAGGAGGTGCGCGACCTCCATGGCGCCAGCGCCGGGGTCAACCTCGGCATGGACTATCTGCCGGGCGCCCGCGACTTCACCCCCGAGGTGGCGCACACCTTCCCCGTGGACCCCCGGGAGGCGGGCCGGATCGTCTGGTTCGACGCCCTGACCGTCAACGTCGACCGCACGGTGCACAGCTCCAACCTGATGATCTGGCCGACCCTGGGCGTCGCACCGCCCCGGCTGTGGCTGATCGACCACGGTGCCGCCCTCGTCTTCCACCACCGCTGGGACACGGCGGACCCGGCGAAGGCCTACGACTTCCGGCACCACGCCCTCGGCCGGCTGCATCCCCCGGGGCCGGACGGCGGGACGCCCGCCGCGCCGGACGTCCGTGCGGCCGACGCCGAACTGGCGCCCAGGGTGACGCGGGACCTGCTGCGCGAGGTCACGGCCGCCGTACCGGACGGGTGGCTGGCGGACGAACCCGGCTTCCCGACGCCGGACGACGTCCGGCAGGCGTACGTGGACTACCTGCACGCACGCGTGCAGGCGTCGTCGGCCTGGTTGCCTTCGGACTTCCCCACCGGGGAGGAACTGGCCGCCGAGGAGGCCCGCCGGGCGGCGCGCAGACAGCAGGGGCGCCCCGACTGGCTCAAGGAGGTCCCCGACCTGCACGGCAAACCGGGGGCCGAACAGGATTGGTCGGTGCACCTGGGATGAACCAGCGCGTCGAGATCGAGTACTGCACCCAGTGCCGCTGGCTGCCCCGCGCCGCCTGGCTGGCGCAAGAACTGCTCACCACCTTCGAGGCCGAGCTGACGGAGCTGGCCCTGAAACCGGGCACGGGCGGCGTCTTCGTGGTCCGGGTGAACGGCGAGGTCGTCTGGGACCGGCGCGACCAGGGCTTCCCCGAGCCGACGGCCGTGAAGCGGGCCGTACGCGACCGAGTGGCCCCGGAAAAATCCCTGGGCCACTCGGACGGATGAGCCCGGACACCCGCGGGCGGCGGGCCCGGCGGGCTGGGCTGGACGGTCCCCCGCCCGACTGGCCGGACTAGCCCGCGAGTTGCTCGTACGCCGGGAGCGTCAGGAAGTCGGCGTAGTCCTCGTCGAGCGAGACCCGGAGCAGCAGGTCGTGGGCCTGCTGCCAGTGGCCGGCGGCGAAGGCTTCGCCGCCGATCTCCGCGCGGATGCCGGCCAGTTCCTCGGCGGCGACCTTGCGGGCCAGTTCCGGAGTGGCCTTCTCGCCGTTCTCGAACTCGACGCCCGCGTTGATCCACTGCCAGATCTGGGAGCGGGAGATCTCGGCGGTGGCCGCGTCCTCCATCAGGTTGAGGATGGCGACCGCGCCCAGGCCGCGCAGCCATGCCTCGATGTAACGGATGCCCACCTGCACGGCGTTGACCAGGCCCGGGTACGTCGGCCTGGCGTCGAGGGAGTCGACGGCGATCAGGTCGGCTGCCGCGACGTGCACGTCCTCGCGCAGCCGGTCCTTCTGGTTCGGCCGGTCGCCCAACACCCTGTCGAAGGACTCCATGGCGATCGGCACCAGGTCGGGGTGGGCGACCCAGGAGCCGTCGAAGCCGTCGTCGGCCTCGCGGTCCTTGTCCGCCCTGACCTTCTCGAAGGCGACCTTGTTGACCGCTTCGTCGCGCCGCGACGGGATGAACGCGGCCATGCCGCCGATCGCGTGCGCGCCGCGCCGGTGGCAGGTGCGGACGAGGAGTTCGGTGTACGCGCGCATGAACGGGGCGGTCATCGTCACGGCGTTGCGGTCCGGCAGGACGAACTTCGGCCCGCCGTCCCGGAAGTTCTTGACGATCGAGAACAGGTAGTCCCAGCGGCCCGCGTTCAGCCCGGACGCGTGGTCGCGGAGTTCGTAGAGAATCTCCTCCATCTCGTACGCGGCCGTGATCGTCTCGATCAGGACGGTGGCGCGGACGGTGCCCTGCGGGATGCCGAGGTGGTCCTGGGCGAAGACGAACACGTCGTTCCAGAGGCGGGCCTCCAGGTGTGATTCCGTCTTCGGGAGGTAGAAGTAGGGGCCCTTGCCGAGGTCCAGCAGGCGCTGGGCGTTGTGGAAGAAGTACAGGCCGAAGTCGACCAGGGCGCCGGGCACCCGGGTGCCGTCGGCGTCGGCCAGGTGGCGTTCGTCCAGGTGCCAGCCGCGCGGGCGCACGACGACCGTCGCCAGCTCGGCGTCCGGGCGCAGGGCGTACGACTTGCCGCTCGCGGGGTCGGTGAAGTCGATGTTCCGGCGGTAGGCGTCGGTCAGGTTGAGCTGGCCGGTGACGACGTTCTCCCAGGTCGGTGCGAGGGCGTCCTCGAAGTCCGCGAGCCAGATCTTCGCGCCGGAGTTGAGCGCGTTGATGGTCATCTTGCGGTCCGTGGGACCGGTGATCTCGACCCGGCGGTCGTCCAGGGCCGCGGGGGCCGGAGCCACCCGCCAGGAGTCGTCCGCGCGGATGGCTGCGGTCTCCGGACGGAAGTCGAGCGTGGAGGTGCGGGCGATCTCGGCGCGGCGCTCCGCGCGGCGGGCGAGAAGCTCGTCACGGCGCGGCGTGAAACGCCGGTGCAGTTCGGCCACGAAGGCCAGTGCCGCGTCGGTGAGGACCTCCTCCTGCCGGGGCAGGGGCTCGGCGTCGACGATGGCCAGCGGGGACGGCGCTGGTGCGGACATGAGCGGTCACTTCCTTCAGCCTGGCACCGGGTGCCCATCGATCCGTGGAGCCCGTGGAGCCCGAGGAGCGGTCGGGCGCTTCTGACCAGTGGATACTAGTTTCCTCATCGTGGAACTTCAATGGTTTGTTGATATCGAGATTCTCCGGGTCGAGGCAAGGTGGCGCGCGGTGCCACGCCACTTACTCAAGGTGGACCAGGTCGGCCGCGGTGTCGATGTCGTACGGCCGCGCCACGTCCCCGCACTCGACCAGCGTGATCTCCCCCTCGTGGGCCTTCAGGTAGGCGCGGGCGCCCCGGTCCCCGGTCGCGACGGCGGCGATGCCCGCCCAGTGGGCGCGGCCGAGGAGGACGGGGTGGCCGCGGACCCCCGCGTACACTGCCGAGACGAGCGACGTCTCGTCCCGGTACGCGGCACGGACCCGGCGCATCGCCTCCGCGCCGATGCCCGGCTGGTCGACCAGCGAGACCAGGGCCGCCCGCGTGCCCGTACCGGCGAACGAGTCCAGCCCGGCCCGCAGCGAGGACCCCATGCCCGCCGCCCAGTCCGGGTTGTCCACCAGGACGCAGCCGGCGAGGGCGGCCCGCTTCCGGACGGCGTCCGCCGCGGCGCCGAGGACCACGTGGATCCGTTCGCAGCCGGCCGCCCGCAGCACGGTGGCCGCGTGCTCGACCAGCGGTCTGCCCCGGTGGTCGAGCAGCGCCTTGGGCCGCCCGCCGAGCCGCCGCCCGCCGCCCGCGGCGAGCACCAACCCGGCGACCGGGCCTTTGCCGCCGGCCGGACCCGGGCCGCCTCGGTCGTTGCTCATACGTCCTCCGTCATGCGTCCATGGCCATACGTCCTGCATACCTGACATCGCGGGGATCACCCGGTGCCCGAGGGCTGAATTTCGGTCCGTGGAGTGGCGCGGCACCCGCCGGGTGGCGTTTACTGGCCGTCCCCCGGCGTCCGCTCAGCGCCGCGGGGCAGGGGGTGGAACCGCCGGGCGCGTGCGCCACGCGGAGTACGAGGGGGGAGGGCCGTGTTGCGGAGTTTGGGGCAGATGCCGGTGACCGGCAGCGGCGAGGACCCGAGGGTGGCCGAACTGCGGACAGCGGTGTCCCGGCTGCGGCGGGAACTCGCCGCGCACCCGGCCGAGTTCCGGGACCGGGTCATAGCCGAGGACGAACTCGCGGTGCTGGCCGCGATGACCTCCGGCGGGGCCCCGGAGATCCCGAGGCTGCGCCGTTCCCTGCTCCTGGTCGCGGGCGCGATCGGCTCGGTCAGCGCCCTGTCCGGGAGCCTGTCGGAGGTCCGTGCCGCGGTGGACCTGTTCGGGGAGCCACCACGGCCCTGAAACCGAACCGGCCGACAGACGTCGCGCGGCGGCGCGATGACCGCGCCCAGCCCCCGATGCTGCCGCGGCCGGCGGCCCGTCAGGGAGTCGACGTCGCCAGGGACTGCGACAGATCCACCGCCACCTGCTGCAGCAGCGGCACGATCTGCTCCGTGGCCGATTCCGTGACCCGGCCCGCCGGGCCGGAGATCGAGATGGCGGCGGCCGTGGGGGAGTCGGGTACCGAGACCGCCAGGCAGCGGACGCCGAGTTCCTGCTCGTTGTCGTCGATCGCGTAGCCGAGGCGGCGCACGTCCGCCAGGGCGGCCAGGAAGCGGTCCGGTGTGGTGATGGTCTTCTCGGTGGCGGCCGGCATGCCCGTGCGGGACAGCAGCGCGCGCACCTCGTCGTCGGGCACGTCCGCGAGCAGGGCCTTGCCCACCCCCGTGGAGTGCGGCAGCACCCGCCGGCCGACCTCGGTGAACATGCGCATCGAGTGCTTGGACGGCACCTGCGCCACGTAGACGATCTCGTCCCCGTCCAGCAGGGCCATGTTCGCCGTCTCGCCGGTCTCGTCGACCAGTCGGGCCAGATAGGGGCGGGCCCAGGTGCCGAGCAGACGGGAGGCGGACTCGCCCAGCCGGATCAGGCGCGGCCCGAGGGCGTACCGGCGGTTCGCCTGCTGGCGGACGTATCCGCAGGCCACGAGAGTCCGCATGAGCCGGTGGATGGTCGGCAGCGGCAGCCCGCTGCTCGCGGACAACTCGCTGAGGCCGACTTCGCCGCCCGCGTCCGCCACCCGTTCGAGCAGGTCGAAGGCGCGCTCCAGGGACTGGACCCCGCCGCCGGTGGACTTGGCGGAGTCGGTGGTGCTGGCGCTGGACGTCGGCACGGCGCGTTCCTTTCGGGGCTGGCAGGAAGGGCAGAAGCCTACCCGGCGGCCGATCGACTCCCCACTTTTCCGTCGCTGCATTCTGCTGGTCGGAAGCGTAATTCCGTGTAGTGGAAATGTCTAGAGCGTGACGGGAGGGTGCTCTGAGGGAAAGTGTGCCCCTTGACGCCGGGGGACCGGGCGTGAAGACTCCTTCAACAGAACGTTGAAATCCGTTACGTGGTGGTAAATCCCGTTTCCTGGATGTGAACGACGGCAGAGAGGGCTCGCGGTGTCCGACGCTGAACTGGTCCTGCGCTCGACACGTGTCATCACCCCGGAGGGGACGCGAGCCGCCTCGGTCGCCGTCTCGGCCGGGAGGATCACGGCCGTACTGCCGTACGACGCTCCCGTGGCCGCGGGGACCGGCCTGACGGACGTCGGCGACGACGTCCTGCTGCCGGGCCTGGTCGACACCCACGTGCACGTCAACGACCCGGGCCGCACCGAGTGGGAGGGCTTCTGGACCGCCACCCGCGCGGCGGCAGCGGGTGGCATCACCACCCTCGTGGACATGCCCCTCAACTCGCTCCCGCCGACCACCACGGTCGACCACCTCTGTACCAAGCGGGCCGTCGCCGTCGGCCAGGCCCACGTGGACGTCGGCTTCTGGGGTGGCGCCCTGCCCGGCAACGTCAAGGACCTGCGCCCGCTGCACGACGCCGGGGTCTTCGGCTTCAAGGCGTTCCTGTCGCCGTCCGGCGTGGACGAGTTCCCGCCCCTCGACCAGGACGGGATGGCCCGGTCCCTGGCCGAGATCGCCTCCTTCGACGGCCTGCTGATCGTGCACGCCGAGGACCCGCACGAGCTGGCCGCGGCCCCGCAGCACGGCGGCCCCAGATACGCCGACTTCCTCGCCTCCCGCCCGCGCGACGCCGAGGACACGGCCATCGCGCACCTGCTCGCGCAGGCCAGGCGGCTCGACGCGCGGGTGCACGTGCTCCATCTGTCGTCGAGCGACGCACTGCCGCTGATCGCCGCCGCCCGTGCCGACGGCGTGCGGGTCACCGCCGAGACCTGCCCGCACTACCTCACCCTGACCGCCGAGGAGATCCCCGACGGCGCCAGCGAGTTCAAGTGCTGCCCGCCCATCCGGGAGGCCGCCAACCGGGACCTGCTCTGGCAGGCGCTGGCGGACGGCACGATCGACTGCGTCGTCACCGACCACTCGCCCTCCACCGCCGACCTGAAGACCGCCGACTTCGCCACCGCCTGGGGCGGCATCTCCGGCCTCCAGCTGAGTCTGGCCGCCGTCTGGACGGAGGCGCGTCGGCGCGGCCACGACCTGGCCGACGTCGTGCGCTGGATGTCGACCCGCACGGCCGCCCTGGTCGGCCTCGGCGCCCGCAAGGGCGCCATCGCCCCGGGCCATGACGCCGACTTCGCCGTCCTCGCCCCGGACGAGACCTTCACCGTCGACCCGGCGCATCTCCAGCACCGCAACCGGGTCACGGCGTACGCGGGCAAGAGCCTGTACGGCGTGGTGAAGTCCACCTGGCTGCGCGGCGAACGCATCGCCGCCGACGGCGAGTTCGGCGTCCCGAAGGGCCGGCTGCTGAGCCGTACCCCCTGAGCCCCCTCCATCCATCCGGCGGCCGAATCCCGAAAGGAACCCTGATCACCGTGACGGCGATTCCCAGCTTCACCGGCGACGCGAACCCCTACGAAGGCGGCGACCCGTACGCGGACTACCGCACAGCCGACTTCCCCTTCACCCACCTCGCCGACCTCGCCGACCGCCGGCTCGGTGCCTCGGTCGTCGCCGCGGCCGACGAGTTCTTCGCCCAGCGCGAGAACCTGCTGCTGCCCGGCCGGGCCGAGTTCGACCCCGAGCACTTCGGGCACAAGGGCAAGATCATGGACGGCTGGGAGACGCGCCGCCGTCGCGGCACCTCCGCGGACCACCCGTGGCCGGCCGCCGAGGACCATGACTGGGCGCTGATCCGGCTCGGGGCACCCGGCGTCGTACGCGGCATCGTCGTCGACACCGCCCACTTCCGCGGCAATTACCCGCAGGCCGTGTCCATCGAGGGCACCTCCGTACCCGGTGCCCCGTCCCCCGGCGCGCTGCTGTCCGACGACGCGAAGTGGACGACGCTTCTCCCGCGCACCCCCGTCGGCGGCCACGCGGCCAACGGCTTCGCGGTCACCGTCGAACAGCGCATCACCCACCTGCGGGTCAGTCAGCACCCCGACGGCGGCATCGCGCGCCTGCGGGTGTACGGCGAGGTGGTGCCCGATCCCGCGTGGCTGGCCGCGCTCGGCACCTTCGACGTGGTCGCCCTGGAGAACGGCGGCCGGGTCGAGGACGCCTCCGACCTCTTCTACTCGCCCGCCACCAACACCATCCGGCCCGGCCGCTCCCGCAAGATGGACGACGGCTGGGAGACGCGCCGCCGCCGCGACCAGGGCCATGACTGGATCCGGTACCGGCTGGCCGCCCAGTCCTCGATCCGCGCGATCGAGATCGACACCGCCTGCCTCAAGGGCAACAGCGCCGGCTGGGCCTCGGTGTCCGTCCGGGACGGGGAGAGCGGGGCGGGCGGTGCGGTCGGCTCGGGCGGTGCGGTCGGCGAGTGGACCGAGATCCTTCCGCGGACCCGTCTGCAGCCCGACACGAACCACCGGTTCGTCCTGCCGGAACCCGCCGTCGGCACGCACGCGCGCGTGGACATCTTCCCGGACGGCGGCATCTCACGACTGCGTCTGCACGGCTCGCTCACCGAGCAGGGCGCGACCCGGCTGGCCGCCCGTCACCAGGAACTGGGCGGCTGAGCGGGGAACGGGTGACTGAGCCCGGACGGCGACCTCGGCTGGCTGGAACTCTTCGCTCCCTGTCTTGCGTTCTCCCCTCGTGACTCTTCAGCAAGAAATCGTCGGCAACGCCATGCAGATGGCGGTCGTCAACCTGCAGCCCGGCCAGAGCGTGTACTGCGAGGCCGGGAAGTTCCTGTTCAAGACGGCGAACGTGACCATGGAGACCCGCCTGTCGGGCCCGTCGAACTCGAACGGCGGCGGACAGCAGAGCGGCGGAGGCGGCATGGGTGGCCTGCTGCGCCAGGCCATGGGTACGGCCATGCAGGTGGGTCAGCGTGCGCTCGCCGGCGAGTCACTGGCCTTCCAGCACTTCACCGCCCAGGGCGGCGCGGGCACCGTCGGCTTCGCGGGCGTGCTGCCCGGCGAGATGCGCGCCCTCGAACTGGACGGCACGCGCGCGTGGTTCGCGGAGAAGGACGCCTTCGTGGCCGCCGAGTCGACGATCGAGTTCGGGATCGCCTTCCAGGGCGGGCGGACCGGTATGAGCGGCGGTGAGGGATTCATCCTGGAGAAGTTCACCGGGTACGGCACGGTGATCATCGCCGGCGCGGGCAACTTCATCGACCTCGACCCGGCCGACTTCGGCGGACGCATCGAGGTCGACACGGGCTGTGTCGTCGCCTTCGAGGAGGGCATCCAGTACGGCGTCCAGCGCATCGGCGGTCTCAACCGTCAGGGGATCATGAACGCGGTCTTCGGCGGCGAGGGGCTGTCACTGGCCACCCTGGAGGGCAGCGGCCGCGTCATCCTGCAGTCCCTCACCATCGAGGGCCTCGCCAACGCCCTGAAGAAGGCCCAGGGCGGCGACAAGCAGGGACCGACGGGCGGAATGTTCTCGACGCACGTCGGGTGAGGCCGGCCGGTTCCCGGCCGCGTCGGTGACCCGTGCGAGGCCCCGACGCGCCCGCGGAGTGGAGTTCAGATGCGTCCGTGGCGTGAAGTCCGCATGCACCCGTGGAGTGGGGTCCGGACGCACCTGCCCGGCGGCGGATGTGCGGGGGTCGCGGAGGCAGGGGCGTCCGGGAACTGCGGTCGACGTTCCGGCCGTGCGCCCGGTCGGGCAGCCGGTGATGCCGACGGCTTTCAGCAGCCGTAGTCGATGAGGTCGAACGACACGTAGTGGTCGGCCGTGTAGTAGTCCTCCTGGTAGTCCTTACCGGTGACGATGCGGCGCGCACCGCGCGTGGAGGAGCCCGGGGTCTTCACGGTGTACTCGTGGTAGTAGCCCTGTGACTGGCCCGGCAGGACGCCCTCGCGGTTCTGGAAGACGGTGCCGTCCTGCGGGTAGGGGTAGGGGCCGCCCTGGTCGATCAGCCTGAGTGTGTCGTACGTCTGGGAAGGAAGGGCGCCGTAGCAGATGTCGCCGACCGCGGCGGCCTTGGCGTCGGCCGTGGTGGCGGTGACGGTGGCGCCCATGAGCAGCGCGGACAGGAGCGCCGCCGTGGCGCCGATGCGGGTGCTGTGTGGGGGGAATCTCATGGGCCCATGATGACGCGCGTAGATGGTGGCATGTCAATGACAACTCGGGGTTTTTCCCTCGCGTTCGACGAATTTTCGCGAAGTCAACCCGTTCTGTCCCACCCCGTCAGTCGCGGCTCAATCGGATCCCCGGCTCTCCGCCGCGGCGAAGAGGGCGACCGCGAGCACGATCAGCACGATGCTGGCGTAGACCTCGTACCCGTCGAGGAAACCCACCCGCTGGAGGAGCCCGACGTGCCAGTCGGTGAACTCGTGCACCAGCCCCATGACCCCCTGCGCCAGGGCGAGGAATCCGATCAGCTCCAGAAACTGCTTCATGCCACGAACCCTTGCCCCCCGGCCCGCCGCGTCGCATCGGCCGTGGGGTGCTCCGTACTCGCCGCAGGTCGCCGGTGTCCGCCGTCGGGGCCGCCGAAAGTATCCGGCGCCCCGACTTTGGTCGCCGATGCCGCGCTCCCAGCGGTCGCCGGCGTCGAACCTGCGTAGATTTGTCGACCGTGAGTGGTACGAGGCAGGGTGCGGAGCCGCAGCGGGCGGCCCACGGTTTCGCGGGCCGACGGTGGCTGTTCCCGTCGGCCGTGATCCATGCGCTGGACCCGGACGCCGCGCAGGCCGGACGGCGCCCGCGCCGCACCGCACGCGACTGGTTCGTCGACTTCTCCTGCTTCCTGCTGGCCGTCTTCCTCGGTCTGGTGAGCGCCGATTCCCTGCGTCATGAGGTCGGCCTGGCCCACTCGCTCGCCGTCCTCGACCAGTCACTCGGCGCCCTGGCCTGCGCCGCCGTCTGGCTGCGCCGCCGGTGGCCGGTCGCGCTCGCCGTCGCCATGATCCCGGTCGGCCTGCTGTCCAACACCGCGGGCGGCGCCGGCATGGTCGCCCTGTTCACGCTCGCCGTGCACCGGCCCTTCCGGTACGTGGCCTGGACCGGTGCCGTCAACCTCGCCCTGGCCCCGGTCTTCTACTGGCTGCGACCCGATCCCGAGCTGCCCTATCTGGGCGTCGTCCTGTTCGCCACGCTGCTCACCGTCTCCGTCATCGGCTGGGGCATGGTCGCCCGCTCCAAACGCCAGCTCATGCTGAGCCTGCGGGACCGGGCCCGGCGGGCCGAGGCCGAGGCCCGGCTGCGCGCCGAGCGGGCACAGCGGCTCGCCCGCGAGGCCATCGCGCGGGAGATGCACGACGTGCTCGCCCATCGGCTCACCCTGCTCAGCGTGCATGCGGGCGCCCTGGAGTTCCGGCCGGACGCGCCCCGCGAGGAGGTCGTGCGGGCGGCCGGGGTGATCCGGGAGAGCGCCCATGAGGCACTGCAGGACCTGCGCGAGATCATCGGCGTGCTGCGGGCCGGCGACTCCGAAGACAACGGGCGCCCGCAGCCGACGCTGGTCACGCTGGAGGCCCTGGTCGCGGAGTCCCGCGCGGCGGGCGCCAAGGTCGGTCTGGACAGCCGGTCGCCGAGCCCGACGCCGTCCCCACGTCCGTCGGCCGCACCGCCTACCGCATTGCCCAGGAGGGACTGACCAATGCCCGCAAGCACGCCCCCGGCACCGAGGTCACGGTGACCCTCACCGGCGCCCCCGGCGAGGGGCTGACCGTCACGGTGCACAACTCCGCCCCGGACGGCGACGTACCGCACGTCCCCGGCTCCGGCCAGGGACTGATCGGACTCACCGAGCGGGCGACACTGGCCGGCGGCCGCCTCGATCACGGCGCCACCGGCGACGGCGGCTTCGAGGTGCGGTCGTGGCTGCCGTGGGCCGCCGCCTGAGACGTCCGCGGTACCCGGCGGGCCGGTGGACATCCGTGCACCGGACATCCATGAGTCCGCGGGCCGTCTTGTACCCATGAGGCCCGTGGAGGCCGTACACCCGTGATTACGTAAGGGCCATGACTGCGATCAGACTGCTCCTCGTCGACGACGACCCGCTCGTACGGGCGGGCCTGGCCCTGATGATGGGCGGCGCCGATGACATCGAGATCGTCGGCACCGCCGCCGACGGGAGCGAGGTCGAGGCGCTGGTCGACCGTACCCGTCCGGACGTCGTCCTGATGGACATCCGCATGCCGTCGGTGGACGGGCTCACGGCCACCCAACGGCTGCGAGATCGCGAGGACCCGCCCCAGGTCGTCGTCCTCACCACCTTCCACGCCGACGAGCAGGTGCTGCACGCCCTGCGCGCGGGCGCCGCCGGTTTCGTCCTCAAGGACACCCCGCCCGCCGAGATCGTCGACGCCGTGCGCCGGGTCGCGGGCGGCGACCCCGTCCTGTCGCCCACCGTCACCCGCCAGCTGATGGCGCACGCGGCCGGAGGCGCGGCCGATACCCGCCGCTCCCGCGCGCGGGAGCGGCTCGCCGCGCTCAACGACCGCGAACGGGAGGTCGCCGTCGCGGTCGGCCGCGGACTCGCCAACGCCGAGATCGCCGCCACGCTTTTCATGAGCGTCGCCACCGTCAAGACCCACGTCTCCCGCATCCTCGCCAAACTCGGCCTCAACAACCGCGTACAGATCGCCCTGCTCGCCTACGACGCGGGCCTCCTGGACGACACGAACGGCAATGATGCGAACGGCATGAACGAGGCGAACGACAGGAACGGGACGGCTCGGGGTTGATCGAGGCGGCACCGGTCGAACCGCCGATGCGCGGGATGCGCCGCCCGCCGGCGCGGAGGCCGCTGTGGGCGACGAGGGTGGTCCTCCGGCCGCGGCCCTGTCACCCGGCGGCCGGCGCGGGTGCGCCCGGGGCTTCGCCCTCGCCCTGGATCTCCGTCAGCCGTACCGGCCGGCGCTCCCGGCGGGACACCTCGCAGGCCTCGGCGACGCGCAGGGCCCGCAGCGCCTCACGGCCGTCACAGGGATTGGGCCGCTCGCCGCGCACCACCTCGACGAAGGCACACAGCTCGGCCTCGTAGGCGGGACCGAACCGTTCCAGGAACCCCGGCCAGGGCTTGTCCGCGGGCGGCGGGCCGGTCGGTTCGGTCGAGGCGACCGGAGTGCGGTCGTCCAGTCCGACCACGACGGTGTCCCGTTCCCCGGCCAGCTCCATGCGGACGTCGTATCCCGCGCCGTTCAGCCGGGTCGCCGTCGCCGTGGCCAGTGTGCCGTCCTCCAGGGTGAGCACGGCCGCACCCGTGCCGACGTCACCTGCCTCGCGGAACATCGCGGGACCGGCGTCCGACCCGGTCGCGTACACGTCGACCACCTCGCGCCCGGTCACCCAGCGCAGCGCGTCGAAGTCGTGGATCAGGGTGTCCCGGAACAGCCCGCCGGACAGTGCCAGCCACTCGGGCGGGGGAGGGGACTGGTCGCAGGTCATGGCGCGCACCGTGTGCAACCGCCCGAGCCGCCGGGACCGCACCGCCTCGCGCGCGCCGGCGTAGCCCGCGTCGAACCGCCGCTGGAACCCCATCTGCAGGACCGTGCCGGCCGCGTCGACCTCGGCGAGCGCGTGCAGGGTGCCCGGCAGGTCGAGGGCGATGGGCTTCTCGCAGAAGACGGGGAGCGCGGAGCGTGCCGCGCGCCCGATCAGGTCGGCGTGGGCCGCCGTCGCCGCGGTGATGACCACGGCGTCCACTCCCCAGGTGAAGATCTCGTCCACGCCGGGCGCCGCCGTCTCCCCGAGGCGGTGCGCGAGGTCCTGGGCCCGCGCCGGGTCCGCGTCCGTGAGGATCAGCGAACCGACCTCGCGGTGACGGCTGAGCGTGTTCGCATGGAGGGTGCCGATGCGGCCCGTACCGATGATCCCGATGCGCATGGAAACAAACTGAGGGCCATCCCGGACGCTGTCAATCGCTATGTCCGGACAATCGGACCTCACGACTTCCCGTCAACCGGCCCCGGAGCTACGCTCAGGCCGTGCCGAAACCAGAAGTGGACCCGACCGCCTCACTCGATCTCAGCGTGGACCGCAGCTCGCCGGTCCCCCTGTACTTCCAGCTGTCCCAGCAACTGGAGGCCGCGATCGAACACGGAGCGCTCACGCCCGGCAGCCTGCTGGGCAACGAGATCGAGCTGGCCGGGCGGCTCGGTCTGTCCCGGCCCACCGTCCGCCAGGCCATCCAGTCCCTGGTCGACAAGGGGCTGCTGGTCCGCCGCCGTGGGGTCGGCACCCAGGTCGTGCACAGCCAGGTCAAGCGCCCGCTGGAGCTGAGCAGCCTCTACGACGACCTGGAGGCGGCCGGTCAGCGGCCCGCGACCTCGGTCGTCGTCAACACCGTCGTCGTGGCGTCCGCGGCGGTGGCAGCCGCGCTGGACGTGGCCGAGGGCAGCGAGGTGCACCGCATCGAGCGGCTGCGGCTGGCGCACGGCGAGCCGATGGCGTACCTGGTCAACCATCTGCCGCCCGGCCTGCTCGACCTGGACACCGCGCAACTGGAGGCCACCGGTCTGTACCGGCTGATGCGGGCCGCCGGGATCACCCTGCACAGCGCCCGGCAGTCCATCGGGGCCCGTGGCGCCGGGGCGGCCGAGGCCGAGCGGCTCGGCGAGGCGGAGGGCGCCCCGCTGCTCACCATGCAGCGCACCACCTTCGACGACACCGGCCGCGCCGTGGAGTTCGGCGACCACATCTACCGGCCGTCGCGCTATTCGTTCGAGTTCCAGTTGCTCGTACGGTCCTGAGCGGTCGGCCGGCCCACTGGATCCGTCATCATGTCCGGACAATACGACCGTCGGGCCGTGACCCCATCCACACCCCACGGTGAGGCAGAATCGGCCGTGATGAGCACCTACCGCGATCTCACGGCTCCCATCGGATCCCGCAGAGCCCCCGTCCTGCGTACGGTCGGCACGCGGGAACGCCGGTCCCACCTGACCGCCCCCAGAGTCCCCACCGTGGGCATCGACATCGGCGGTACGAAGGTCATGGCGGGCGTCGTCGATGCCGACGGGAACATCCTGGAGCGGCTGCGCACCGAGACCCCGGACAAGTCCAAGAGCCCCAAGGTCGTCGAGGACACCATCGTCGAACTGGTCCTCGACCTGTCCGACCGGCACGATGTGCACGCGGTGGGCATCGGCGCGGCCGGCTGGGTCGACGCCGACCGCAACCGCGTGCTGTTCGCCCCCCACCTGTCCTGGCGCAACGAGCCGCTGCGCGACCGGCTGGCCGGCCGGCTCGCCGTGCCCGTGCTGGTCGACAACGACGCCAACGCCGCCGCCTGGGCCGAGTGGCGGTTCGGTGCCGGCCGCGGCGAGGACCACCTCGTGATGATCACGCTGGGCACCGGCATCGGCGGCGCGATCCTGGAGGACGGCCAGGTCAAGCGGGGCAAGTACGGGGTCGCGGGCGAGTTCGGCCATATGCAGGTCGTGCCCGGCGGGCACCGCTGCCCGTGCGGCAACCGCGGCTGCTGGGAGCAGTACAGCTCGGGCAACGCCCTGGTCCGCGAGGCCAGGGAACTGGCCGCCGCCGACTCCCCGGTGGCGTACGGGATCATCGAGCACGTCAAGGGCAGCATCGGCGACATCACCGGCCCGCTGATCACCGAGCTGGCGCGTGAGGGCGACGCGATGTGCATCGAACTGCTCCAGGACATCGGCCAGTGGCTGGGCGTCGGCATCGCCAACCTGGCGGCGGCCCTGGACCCGTCCTGCTTCGTGATCGGCGGCGGCGTCTCGGCCGCCGACGACCTGCTGATCGGCCCCGCGCGGGACGCCTTCAAACGCCACCTCACCGGTCGCGGCTACCGCCCCGAGGCGCGCATCACCCGCGCTCAGCTCGGCCCCGAGGCCGGCATGGTCGGCGCGGCCGACCTCGCGCGGCTGGTCGCCCGCCGCTTCCGCCGGGCCAAGCGGCGCCGGGTGGAGCGCTACGAGCGCTACGAGCGGTACGTGGCAGCCCGTCGGCCCCGGGACACCGCATGACCGTGTCGCTGCCGCACCAGTCCGAGCCGGCCGAGGCACCGGCCCGGCCCGTCGAGAGCCCCCGCCGCAGGGCCCGCCGCCGGGCCCTGACCCTGTTGATCATCGTGCTGCTCATCGGCGTTCCGGCCGGGTACCTGATGATCTCCGCCGACCAGAGCCGGGACAGCGGCAAGGACAAGGAGGCCAAGTACTCGGCGACCGGCCTCACCGAGGGCTGGCCGTCGAAGGTGCAACGCCGCCTCTACCAGGTGTCGGTCCCGCACCCGGCCGACCGGATCGCCTACTACGAGACCAACAACTGGAAGACCAGCCGCCTCTACGTCCAGTTCCGCACCACTGTCGCCGGCCTCGACAGCTTCCTGGAGGCCATGGGCGTGCAGCAGAACAGCCTCAAGGCGAACCACATCACCATCACCGACCGGGACCGGAAGATCACCGGCTGGGACTTCACCGGCCCCGGCCCGTGGTCGGGCTTCAGCCTCAGGAAGAAGAACCCGGCGCCCCGCAAGGAAGTGGTCGTGAACATGTCCGACCCGAAGCTCCCGATGGTGTACGTCGTCTCGCTCACGGTGCCTTGACCGGTTCCGTGGCTCCGACCGATCCGCGGTACTGAGCGATTCGCGGCTCTGACCGGCCCCCGGTGCTCACCTATCCGGCCCGGGCCGGTCGGGGTGCTCACCCATCCGGCTCGGGCCGGTCGCCGGGGCCGGTTGTCAGACCCCGCCCGTACAGTCGAAGACGTTCGATCCGATGCACGGGTGGGAGGTGGCAGAACGTATGAGGGGCACGACCGCGACGGCCGAGCGTACGGGGCGACCCGGCGAGACCGGGGGCCCGGTTCCGGTGCGCCTCGCCGCGATCTACCTTCCCGCGCCGCTGCCGCGCGACGGCCGGATCGCCTTCTGGGATCCCGACGGCGAGCCGTTGCCGGCCGTCGGCGACGAGGAACCGCGGCTCGCCCGGGCGGACGCGCACCAGTTGCCGGACCCGGCCGGCCCACCACCGCCACCTGTCCGCGCCGACGCACCGCCCCTCTCCGCGGGGCGACCGCAGCCGGCCTCCGACCACGAGCCGTCGCCGGGCGTACGGCGCGACGAGCTGACGGTGGTCCGCCCGCACGGCGCGAGCGTGCGCCGCAGGACCGTGCCCGCGCTGTCCCTGCCGCTCGCCGCCGCCCTGCCCCTGCTCGTGCGGGCCCGGCGCCACCCGGCCGCCCACCCGGCGACGGCCTGCTGGGGCGCGGCGGCCCTGCACGCGCTGCGGCTGGCGGCCCGCGGCCGACTGCTGCCCGGCCTGACCGCCGCCGGCCACGACGCCTGGCGGGCCGGCCCCCTGGAGCCCGACGACATCGCCCACCTGCGTGCCGTGGCGGCCGCACTCCCCGCCGAGGGGCACGCCGTCCCGCTGTCCGGCCCGGGTCCGCTCAGGCTGCCCGAGCCGGAGGCGCTGGTCCGCTCCTTCCTGGACGCGGTCGCGGACACCCTGCCCCGTACCCCGGCCGCCCCGCACACCGTCGGCGGGCCCTTCGCAGCCCGCGCGCCCCACCTCCTGCCCGACGCCCGCGACTGGGCCGCGGAGGTCGCCGCGGGCATGGACACGGGCGTACGGATCTCCCTCCGCCTCGACCTGTCGGCCCACGACCTGTTCGACGAGACCGCCGGCGGCGCCGGGACACGCGCCGCGGGCGTCGCGATCGTCCAGGTACACAGCCTCGCCGACCCCACCCTGGTGGCCGACGCCGCCGCCCTGTGGGCGGGGGAGGCCGACGCGGCGTTCGGGCCACGCGCGCGCGTGGACGCGGCCCTCGCCGTCCGCCGGGCGGCCCGCGTGTGGCCGCCCCTGGACCGGCTCGCCGAGCAGGACGCGCCCGACGTGCTCGCCCTGTCCGAGGCGGAACTCGGCGATCTGCTCGGTGTGGCCGCCACCCGCCTCGCCGCGGCCGGAGTCGCCGTGCACTGGCCCAGGGACCTGGCGCACGACCTGTCGGCGACCGCGGTGGTGCGCACCGCGCCCGGCTCGGCGACCGACGGCACCGGCTTCTTCGAGAGCGAGGAACTGCTCCAGTTCCGCTGGCAGTTGGCGCTCGGCGGTGATCCGCTCAGCGAGGCTGAGATGGACGCGCTCGCCGAGGCGCACCGGCCCCTGGTCCGGCTGCGCGACCGCTGGGTGCTCGTCGATCCCGCGCTGGTCCGCAAGGCCCGCAAGCGCGAACTGGGCCTGCTCGACCCCGTCGACGCGCTGTCCGTGGCGCTCACCGGCGTCGCCGAGGTCGACGGTGAGAGCGTCGAGGCGGTGCCGGTCGGCGCGCTGGCCGCGCTCCGCGACCGGCTCACGGCCGGGATCGGCCCCGCCCGGCCGCCCGCCGGACTGCACGCCACCCTCCGTGAGTACCAGCTCCGCGGCCTGGCCTGGCTCGACCTGATGACCTCGCTCGGGCTCGGCGGCTGCCTCGCCGACGACATGGGCCTCGGCAAGACGGTCACGGTCATCGCACTGCACCTGAAGCGGGCCCGCCAGGAACCCACCCTGGTGGTCTGCCCGGCGTCACTGCTCGGCAACTGGCAGCGGGAGATCGCCCGGTTCGCGCCCGGCGTCCCGGTCCGCCGCTTCCACGGCCCGGACCGCACCCTCGACGACCTGTCCGGCGGCTTCGTCCTCACCACGTACGGCACCCTGCGCTCGACCGCCCCCCGCCTGGCCGGCCAGCCGTGGGGCATGGTCGTCGCGGACGAGGCGCAGCACGTCAAGAACCCGCACTCGGCCACGGCCAAGGCCCTGCGTACGATCCCGACCCCGGCGCGTGTCGCCCTCACCGGGACACCGGTCGAGAACAACCTCTCCGAACTGTGGGCGCTGCTCGACTGGACGACCCCCGGACTCCTCGGACCGCTGAAATCGTTCCGCGCCCGGCACGCGCGCGCCGTGGAGAACGGCGAGGACCCGGAAGCGGTGGACCGGCTGGCCCGGCTGGTCCGCCCCTTCCTGCTGCGCCGCAAGAAGTCCGACCCCGGCATCGTCCCGGAACTGCCCCCCAAGACGGAGACGGACCATCCGGTACCGCTCACCCGCGAACAGGCCGCGCTGTACGAGGCGGTGGTGCGCGAATCGATGCTGGAGATCGAGACCGTGGAAGGCATCGCACGCCGGGGCCTGGTCCTCAAGCTGCTCGGTGCGCTCAAGCAGATCTGCGACCATCCCGCGCTGTATCTCAAGGAGCCGCCGCACGGGCCCGGCATGCTTGCCCGCTCCGGCAAACTAGCCTTGCTAGACGAGCTGTTGGACACCGTGCTGGCCGAGGACGGCTCGGTACTTGTCTTCACGCAGTACGTCGGTATGGCCCGGCTGATCACCGCCCACCTGGCGGCCCGCGCGGTCCCCGTGGATCTGCTGCACGGCGGCACGCCGGTACCGGAGCGCGAACGCATGGTGGACCGCTTCCAGAGCGGGGCGACCCCGGTCCTCGTGCTGTCCCTCAAGGCCGCCGGGACGGGCCTGAACCTCACCCGTGCCGGCCATGTCGTCCACTTCGACCGCTGGTGGAACCCGGCCGTCGAGGAGCAGGCCACCGACCGCGCCTACCGCATCGGACAGACCCAGCCGGTCCAGGTCCACCGCCTGGTCACCGAGGGCACGGTGGAGGACCGCATCGCCCGGATGCTGGAGTCCAAGCGCGCCCTGGCCGACGCGATCCTCGGCTCGGGCGAGTCGGCCCTCACGGAGCTGACGGACCGTGAGCTGTCCGACCTGGTGTCGCTGCGGAGGACGTCATGACGGCCCGGGACTCAGGGGAAGCCCGGCAGGCTCGGGAGGACCAGGAAGCTGGGGAAGGCCCGGAGGCTGGGGAGGACCGGAAGGCTGCGGAGAAGCGGAAGGGCGTGGGGGAGCGGAAGGCCGGGGAGGAGCGCCCCGCCGATATCGCCCGGCGCGCACTGCGGGCGGCCCGCGAACGGGCCGGCACACAACGGGAAGACACGGCGCGGCCCCGTTCCCGGGCGGAGAAGGGGGCGCACGACACGGCTTCGGGCGTGACGGGGGAGCAACTGGGGGGTGTGGCTTCGGGAGCGCCTGGGGAGCGGTTGCGTGACGTGGCTTCGGGCGTGCCAGGGGATCGGTCGCGTGGTGTGGTTTCGGACCTGTCCGGGGAGCGGGTGCGTGGCGCGATTTCGGGTGCGGCGCAGACGCAGTCGCGAGGGACGGGGCTGGAGCTGCCGGAGGCGCAAACGCGAGGGCTTGGGCCAGGGGTGTCGGGGGAGCAAACGGGAGGGGCGGGGCCGGAGGCGGCGGAGGGGCTGCCGCGCGATGCGGTGCGGGACGTTGTGGGGGGAAGGTCACGGGATACGAAGGGGGACGCCGAGGGGGGACTGCCGCGGCGTACGGCTTCGGGTGCCCATCAGGGACCCCTGGCAGCCGATGCCGAGGGCGACGATCCGCCGGTGCGGCGGTCGAGGCCAGGCGATGCGGCCCGGGCCGCGCTCAGGTCGGCCGCCGTCGCTGGGCGCTCTGGGCGTGCTGTGCACGGTGCTCGCCGGGCGGACGCGGACTCAGCTGCCCCTGACCCGACCGTTCGGCGGGACGGTCGTGACGGGCAGCGACCCGCGACAGACGACGCATCGGACACCACGTCGGACACCGCATCCCACACCGCGGCCGGGACCTTCGCCGACCGCGTTGCCCCGCAGAACGCGTCACCCGCCGACGGCGCCGGCCCCACCGCGTCCTCCTCCACCGCTGCGGCCCCCACCGACCTCCGTCCCGGCGACGGCGCCGGCTCCGGGAGCCGTCCCGGCGACGCCGCCCGAGAGGCCCTGCGCGCGGCACGCCAAGAGACACAGAGGCTCGGCGAGGAACGCCGGCCCTCCACGCCACCGCGCGCCGCGAACCGCGCCCCGGCTCCCCGTGCTACCGGGGCGGCAGCATCACTGACCGCTTCCGGCGGCCCGTCGGCGGGTGCGGGGGCCGGTGCTGCCCGCGGCGGATCCGGCCGGGACGTGCGGCAGTTGCCGGCCGACGTGTTCCGCCTGCCGTCCCCGGCGGTCGCCCCGGCCAGGGCCGAGCCCGTGTCCGGCGCCGAGACCCGGCCCGATACTGAGCCCGAGCGCGTCATCACCGCCGCCGATCAGGGAGTTTGGCCCTGGAGACGCCCGGAGGCAGAGGTCGTCCCGCGTCCGGAGGCACAGGCCGCTTCGCGCCCCGCCGCGCTGGGCGGCCCGCGTCCGGATGCCCAAGGCGGCCTGCACCCGCACACATCCGCCGCCCCGGACCAGGACGCATCGGGACCCCGCGCGGGCCATGAAGGGTCACCGGCGGACAGCCCCGGTTCCGGTCCCGGTTCCGGTTCTGGATCCGGTTCAGGTTCAGGTTCTGGATCCGTTCCGTCGCGTGGGACCTGGACCCTGGGTGCCCCGCACCGGGACGGGGAACTGCGTCGTACTTTCGCGCCGTTTCCCGGCAGGTCGGTCACTGGCGGAGTCGGGGAGCCCTTCGCCGTGAGCTGGTGGGGCAACGCTTGGGTGTCCGCCCTGGAACAGGGCGCGCTGGACGCCAGGCGCCTGGCACGCGGACGGGGCTACGCCGAGCAGGGGCAAGTGGACGCGATCACCGTCACACCGGGGCTCGTGCTGGCGTACGTACGCGGCAGCCGCCCGCGTCCCTACCTGGTGCAGGTGCGGCTGCGCACGTTCGACGACGCCGACTGGGAGAGCTTCCTGGACGCCGCCGCCGAACGGCCCGGCCGGATCGCCGCGCTGCTCGACCGGCAGTTGCCCGAGTCGCTGGCCGACAGCGGCGCCGCGTTGCTGCCCGGCCCCGGCGATCTCGATCCGCGGTGCAACTGCCCTGACTCCGGCCACCCCTGCAAGCACGCCGCCGCCCTCTGCTACCAGACGGCACGGCTGCTCGACGCCGACCCCTTCGTCCTGCTCCTGATGCGCGGCCGGGGCGAACGCCGGCTCCTCGACGCGCTGTCCCGCCGCAGCGCCACCGCCGAGGCCCGCGCCGTGCAGCAGCGGCAGCCGGAACCGCTGCCCGGCGTAAGGGCCACCGACGCACTCGCGGCCGGCGAACGCCCGCCGCTTCCGGCCCCGTTGCCACCGCCCGCGCACCCCGAACAGCCCCCGGCGTATCCGGCGGCACCGGGCGGACCCGACCCGTTCGCCCTGGACCAGCTGGCGACGGACGCCGCCGCCCGCGCGTACACGCTGCTGTCCACCGGCTGGGACCCGGTAGGCGAACTGACGCTGTGGCAGGACGCGGTGCGCCTCGCCGCGGCCCGCCCCGGTTCCGGCCTGACCGCCGCCACCCGCGCGCTCTACTCCTCTCTGGCAGCCGCCGTGGACCGCACCCCGGCCGAACTGGCGCGTGCGGTCGCCGCCTGGCGACAGGGCGGACTCGACGGGCTCGCTGTCCTGGAGGAGCCCTGGGACCCACCGGCGGGCCGCTTCGACCGGGCCCGCCCCCAGCTGCTGGCAGCCGACCTCCCCGCGTTCCGTCCCTGGCGCAACCACCTCACCCACCCCCGGGGTCATGTCCAACTCCGCCTCGGCCGCGACGGCTCGTGGTACGCCTACGAATCGGAGCCGGGCCGCGAGGACTGGTGGCCTAGAGGCACCCCGGACCCTGACCCGGTCGGTGCGTTGACCGGTTTGGACGCCCTGGGCGACAGCTGAGCGTGCGGAGACCGGGTGCCGGAGGCGAGCCGGTGGTTGTCCGGTCGGCCGGCGGGGTGGCCGTTCAGACTTGTTTCCGCGTCGATTCCGCCTGATTCCGCACCCGCACGGCCCGTCCCCTCGTACCATGGCCCCATGATCAGCAGCCGACGCCGCCCCGCCGCCCTGCGGTTCCGCGCGTTCGCGTTCCGTCGCTGTTGTTGTTGATCGTCATCACCTGACGGCCCTCTCGCCACCGGCCCTTTCGGAACAGCCCGTCCGGCACGTCTGGTCCGTCCGGCCCTTCTGGTCTTTCCAGCCCTCGCCGGTCCGCCTCGCGGAACCCAGGCCGGTCACCGAGCCAAGCGCCCAGCGCTCCGCGCCCCGTGGCACATACCCCGTGGCACAGGACAGTGGCCTCCGCTTCCGGTACGGGGTCGCCGTCGGTGTCTCCCGTCGGCGTACCGGCCGCCTGCGTACCGCCCGTCCGCCCTCCCCGCACACGCCATCCGTCCGCGCACCGCCCCTCCGAAAGGCAGGCCCGCACGATGCGCACCTCCGAATCCGAATCCACCTCTGAATCCACCCCTGAACTCAGCCCCGAACCCACCACCAAATCAATCCGATTCACCCCACCCAACGCCGATCGCGCCGGCCGCCGCACCCCCGACCGCACCCCCGAATCCACTGGCGAATCCGCCTACGACCGGCATCGCCTGCGACAGTGGCTGGCCGGTGAGGCCCGTGCAGACGGGGTCTCCCGACGGGTCATGCTCAGGCTCCTGACGGCGGCCGGCCTCGGAGTCACCGCCACCCCGGCCCTCGCCACCGCGGCTCCAGCCACCCCGGCCCTCGCCATCGACGTTCCCACCGCCGCCACCCCCACCACGCACGTACCCACCCCCCACGCACCCGCCGCCGTGCCCGCTCCGGCCGTCGGCGGCATCGTCAAAGCCCTCCCCGACGACTGGTTCACGGTGCGCGGCACCAACGCCGAGACCAGGTTCGCCTCTCTGGCGGGCACCGGCTACCACACCCCGGTCGACCACTTCTTCGTCCGCAACCACACCGTCACCCCCGTCCTGGACGCCGCCGACTGGACCCTCACCGTCCGGGGCGACGGCCTCGTCCACGACCGGACCGTCGAGTTCTCCCTCGACGACCTCAAACGTCTGCCCGCCGTCACCCGTACCGCTTTCCTGGAATGCGCGGGCAACGGGCGCAGCTTCTTCACCAGCCAGCAGGGCCAGACCGTCGCCGGCACGGCCTGGACGCTCGGCGCGATCGGCACCGCCCGCTGGACCGGCGTCCGGCTGGCCGACGTGCTGCGCCGGGCCGGGCTCGGCGCCCATGCGGTCGACGTCATGCCCCGCGGCCTCGACCCCGCCTACGTCACGGCCGACGGCGCCGACCTCGGACGGGTGCGGCGCCCCCTGCCGCTGGCCAAGGCCCTGGACGACGTGCTGCTCGCCTACGAGATGAACGGCGAGCCGCTGCCGTACGACCACGGCCATCCGGTACGGGTCGTGGTGCCCTCCTGGGCAGGCATCGCCTCGGTCAAGTGGGTCGGCGACATCGAGGTGTCGGCACAGCCGCTCTACTCGCCGTGGAACACCGAGTTCTACCGGCTGTTCGGCGACGTGTATCCGGAGGGCGGCAGCGCCCCGCTGACCCGGCAGACGGTCAAGAGCGCCTGGGAACTGGACTGGGGCGCGAGACTCGACGTCACCGAACACCGGCTCACCGGCCGCTCCTGGTCCGGTGCCGGGGGCGTCGTCCGGGTCGACGTCAGCACCGACGGCGGCACGACGTGGCGGCGGGCCCGGCTGCACGACGCGCCGCGCCGGGCCGGCTGGGTCCGCTGGTCCACCGACTGGCGTCCGCCGGCCCCGGGTGGGTACGTCCTGCTGGCCCGAGCCACCGACGCCACGGGACGCACTCAGCCCGACATCACCACGCCGAACACACAGGGTTACCTCTTCGATGCAATAGTCCACCATCCGGTGAATGTTGCGTGAGAATTCTCCGTCGATCCCAGGGAGCCCGGTGTGGAGAGTGGGGGGCCAGGGACCCGATGGAGTGAACCGGCGGTTAGCGTGGAACGGTGAGTGAGACGACGACCCCTGCCCTCCAGTACCGCTTCGACGGCCCCGAAGATGCTCCGGTCCTCATCCTCGGCCCCTCGCTCGGCACGACGTGGCACATGTGGGACCGCCAGGTCCCCGAACTGACCAGACAGTGGCGTGTCTTCCGGTTCGACCTGCCGGGGCACGGCGGTGCGCCCGCCCGTCCGGCCGGTTCCGTCACCGAACTGTCCGCGCTGCTGCTCGCCACGCTCGACGCGCTCGGCGTGCAGCGCTTCGGGTACGCGGGCTGCGCGCTCGGCGGCGCGATCGGCATGGAGCTGGCCCTGCGCCACCCGGAGCGGCTCGCCTCGCTCGCGCTGGTCGCCACCTCGCCGCGGTTCGGCACGGCCGACGAGTTCCGGCAGCGTGGGGTGATCGTGCGGACCAACGGGCTGGACCCGATCGCCCGTGTCTCGCCCGAACGCTGGTTCACCAGCGGTTTCGCCGCCGCGCAGCCCGCGATCACCGAGTGGGCCGTGCAGATGGTACGCACCACCGACCCGGGCTGCTACATCGCCGCCTGCGAGGCGCTGGCCACCTTCGACGTGCGTCCTGAGCTGGGTCGCATCGGCGTGCCCACGCTGGTGCTGGTCGGCTCGGACGACCAGGTCACCGGCCCGGCCGAGGCGCGCACCCTGGTCGCCGGGATACCGGACGCCCGGCTCGCGGTGGTCCCCGGCGCCTCCCACCTGGTCCCTGTGGAGCAGCCGGGTGCTGTCACCGACCTGCTGGTGCGGCACTTCTCCAGTGCCTGGCAGCCCGCCCTCGACCCGGGGACCGGCCAGATGGCCGCCATCGGTGCGCCCCCCGTCAAGCCGGTCCTGGCCGCCGCCCCGCCGCAGTCCGTGCCCATAGCCGAGATAGCCCCGCCCGTCCTGGCACCGAGGCCGGCGGGGAGGCCCGACTCGTACGAGGCGGGCCTCAAGATCCGCCGTGAGGTGCTGGGCGACGCCCATGTCGACCGGGCGCTGGCCCAGTCCGACGAGTTCTCCGGGGACTTCCAGGAGTTCATCACCCGGTATGCGTGGGGCGAGATCTGGGACCGGCCCGGTCTCGACCGCCGCTCGCGCAGCTGTGTCACGCTCACCGCGCTGGTCGCGGGCGGTCACCTGGAGGAGCTGGCCTTCCACACCCGGGCGGCGCTGCGCAACGGGCTGACCCCCGACGAGATAAAGGAAGTGCTGCTGCAGGCGGGCGTGTACTGCGGCGTCCCGGCGGCGAACAGCGCGTTCAGGGTGGCTCAGCGGGTCATCCGGGAGGAGACCACGCCCGCGGACTGAGCGCGGGGCACGGGGGAGGGGGAGGATGTTTTCCATGAAGCTCACGAAGAAGTCCCACTCCTGCGTCCGGCTGGAGCAGGACGGGCGGACGCTCGTCCTCGATCCCGGCGGTTTCAGCGAGGCCGACGCCGCAGTCGACGCGGACGCGATCCTGATCACGCACGAGCACCCGGACCACTTCGACGAGGGACGGCTGCGGGCCGCCATGGAGGCGAACGCGGCGGCCGAGGTCTGGACCCTGAAGTCGGTCGCCGACCAGATCACGGCGGCTTTCCCGGGCCGTGTGCACACGGTCGGCCACGGTGACACGTTCACCGCGGCGGGCTTCGACGTCCAGGTCCACGGCGAACTGCACGCGGTGATCCACCCGGACATCCCGCGGATCACCAACGTCGGCTATCTGATCGACGGCGGCCGGGTCTTCCACCCCGGTGACGCGCTCACCGTCCCCGACTGCCCCGTCGAGACGCTGATGCTCCCGGTGATGGCCCCCTGGAACAAGATCTCCGAGGTCATCGACTACGTTCGTGAGGTCGAGCCGCAGCGGGCCTACGACATCCACGACGCCCTGCTCACCGACCTCGCCCGGCCGATCTACGACCGGCAGATCGGCGCCCTCGGCGGCTCGGACCATCAGCGGCTCGCGGCCGGAGCCAGCGCCGAGGTCTGAGCGCGGGCAGGCGCTGTCAGTGCCGCCGGGTAGGTTGTGAAGCATGCGCATCGCGACCTGGAACGTGAACTCGATCACCGCCCGCCTGCCCAGACTGCTGGCTTGGCTGGAGAGCAGCGGCACGGACGTGCTGTGCCTGCAGGAGGCCAAGGTCGCCGAGGACCAGTTCCCCCGGGACCAGCTGCGCGAACTGGGTTACGAGGCGGCGGTCAACGCGACCGGCCGGTGGAACGGCGTGGCGGTGCTCTCCCGTGTCGGCCTGACGGACGTCGTCAAGGGCCTGCCCGGCGACCCCGGCTACGAGGGCGCGGTGGAGCCCCGGGCGATCTCCGCGACCTGCGGCCCGGTCCGCGTCTGGTCGGTGTATGTGCCCAACGGCCGCGAGGTCGACCACCCGCACTACGCCTACAAGCTCCAGTGGTTCGAGGCGTTGCGGGCCGCCGTCGCCGGTGACGCGTCGGGCGGCCGGCCGTTCGCGGTCCTCGGTGACTACAACGTGGCGCCGGCCGACGAGGACGTCTATGACGTGGCCGCCTTCGAGGGCCTCACCCACGTCACCCCGGGCGAGCGCGCCGCCCTGGCCGCGCTGCGCGAGACGGGCCTGTCGGACGTCGTCCCCCGCCCCCTCAAGTACGACCGGCCCTTCACCTACTGGGACTACCGCCAACTGGGCTTCCCCAAGAACCGGGGCATGCGCATCGACCTGGTCTACGGCAACAGGCCGTTCACCGACGCCGTCAAGGACGCGTACGTCGACCGCGAGGAGCGCAAGGGCAAGGGCGCCTCGGACCACGCCCCGGTGGTGGCGGATCTGGACGTCTAGCACGACACCCGCGTCCGCCCTGTGGTGCCTCCGACCTGGTCGGTGCCACGCTGGGCGTATGCACATCCCCTTCCTGGGCAATCGGCACAGACGAGGCACTGCTCCGGTGCTGCCCCTCGACCCCGAGGGACTCGCCGGGTTGCTGTCCGAGTGCGATCTGCTGCGCTCCCAGGCGTCGCGGGAGGACGTCCGGCTCGACGACTCCGTGGCCTCACTGGAAGCGCTGGACCAGGTGCTGCCGCGCTGGCGCGACGATCCGGAGATCCTGCCCTGGCTGGGCAATGACGCCGGGCTCTATCTGGGCACGGTCATCGTGCGCACCGTGCCCGGCGCGCAGTGGGCGATCCGGCCCGGCGGGCAGCCCGTCGTCCGGCTCGCGTCGGGGCGCGAGTTCGATGTCGTCGCGGACGGCCAGGAGTGGGCCGCGAACGGGGTTCCCGAGCTGTCGCAGTTGTACGGAGAGGTCGCCGAAGCCTGAATGCGGAAGGTTCAGCACAGTAAATACGGCTAATGCCCGAAAGTGCGTGTCGTGTATTAAGTCCACCTTTGTCTGGATAGTTTGCGGCAACCACGACACAGCTGAGAGTGAGTAGGGCTGCGTATGGCCGTCGATCCCTTGATCGAGCTGAGTGACGTCAACGAGTACAACGGCGAGCTGCATGTGCTGCGGGACCTGCGGGACATCGGCCCCACCGTCGGCAAGGGAGAGGTGGTCGTCGTCATCGGCCCGTCGGGATCCGGTACATCGACGCCGTGCAGGACGGTCGAGCGGCTGGAGAGCGTCCGTCCGGGAACGGCCGGACCCGTCGGCCGCCGGCTGCCCGCGGAGGGCCGACCGCCGGCGCGGCTGGGCGGAGTGAGGCTGAGCAGGGCACAGCTGCGCGGAGTGCGGCCGGGCAGCGCGGGCGAGCACCGGCGGGACGGGGCCGACCGCCGCTCCCCTGAACTCCTCGATTCCCGCGGCCCCCTCGCCCGGGTCGGCCGGCCGACCCGAACCGCCTTCACCGCTGACGGTCGCACCGTCTTCACCCTCAACGGTCGCGCCCTCTTCACGCCCCACGGCCGCACCGACTTCACTCCCCACGGCCGCACCGTCGAGGACCACGTCCCGGAGGAATTCGCCACCAGCCCGGACCGCGGCCGGGCCAAGGACTTCCTGCCCAAGATCCTCATGCACTGAGCCGGGGGGTGCCACCCATGTTCCGTACCAGACGTGTGCCCCCGGGCCGCGTTCCGACGCGACATTCGAAACACGCCCTGGCCCTGGCCGTGCTCGCCGCGCTGCTCGCCGCCGGATGCGGCAGGGCGGGCAGCCCGCCCGGCAAGGGCCCCGCGGCCTCGACGCTTCCCCGCTACCAGGTGGCCCGGGGCTTCAAGCTGCCCGACTCCCCGACCTGGACCAGGGCGAAGCAGCGCGGCCACGTCATCGTCGGGGCCAAGGAGGACCAGCCCTACCTCGGCGAGCGGGACCCGGCGACCGGAACCTACTCCGGCTTCGACATCGAGATCGCCAGGATGATGTCCGCCTCGCTCGGCCTGCCGCCGGAATCGATCGACTTCAGGACCATCGCCTCCGCCAACCGCGAAACCGCCCTGCAGAACGGCCAGATCGACTACTACGTCGGCACCTACACCATCAACGCGGGCCGCAAGAAGCTGGTCGGCTTCGCCGGGCCCTACTACCTGGCCGGGCAGTCGCTGCTGGTCCGCAAGGACGAGACACGCATCCACGGACCCGAGGACCTGGCGGGCAGACGCGTGTGCTCGGCGGCCGGCTCCACCCCCTACCAGCGCATCCTGGCCGACTATCCGCAAGCGGTCCTGGTCTCCTACGACGCCTACTCGGTGTGCGTCGACAACCTGCTCACCTACCAGGTCGACGCCGTCACCACCGACGACGCGATCCTCCTCGGCTACGTGGCGAAGGCGCCCCGCGAACTCAAGCTCGTCGGCGAGCCGTTCTCCGAGGAGCCGTACGGCATCGGCGTACCGCGCGGCGACAACGCACTGCGCTTCGCACTCAACGACGCGTTGGAGGCACATGAGAAGAACGGCGACTGGAAGAAGGCGTACGAGGCGACGCTCGGCCTGTCCGGCGTGCCGGCGCCCCGCCCACCCGCGATCGACCGCTACCCGGCGAGCTGAGCGAGGACGGTTTGAACGTACTGACGGACAACTTCCCCACCTATGTCCGGGGTTTCCTCGGCACTGTCGAACTCACCGTCTACGCCTCGGTGCTGGCGCTCCTGCTGGGCTTCCTCATGGCGTCCTTCCGGGTGGCGCCGGTCGCGTCGCTGCGGGCGATCGGCACCGCCTGGGTCACCGTCCTGCGCAACACCCCGCTGACCCTGCTGTTCTTCGCGGTGCTGCTCGGACTGCCCCGGTTCGGACTCGTCCTGCCGTTCCAGGTGTTCGCGGTCATCGCGCTCGGCTGCTACACCTCCGCGTTCATCTGCGAGGCGCTGCGCTCCGGCATCAACACGGTGCCCAAGGGGCAGGGCGAGGCGGCCCGCAGTCTCGGCATGACCTTCGGGCAGACCCTCAACCTGGTGATCCTCCCGCAGGCGTTCCGGTCCGTCATCCCGCCGGTCGGCTCCACCCTGATCGCGCTCGCCAAGAACTCGGCCATCGCGGGCGCGTTCAGCGTCACCGAACTGCTCGGCACGTACAAGACCCTCGGCGAACTCGGCTACGACATCGTCTGGACGTTCGTCTGGATCGCCGTCGGCTACCTGATCGTCACGCTCGCCATCAGCGCCCTGTTCCACCTGCTGGAACGCACGTGGGGGGTGGTCCGATGAGCCAGGCCGGCGCCCTCTACGACATCCCCGGGCCGCGGACCGTCCAGCGGCACCGCGCCTACGGGGCGCTGTCCGGCGCGGTGATCCTCGCCCTGCTCGGCTGGATCGTCTCCCTCCTGGTCACCACCGGTCAGTTCGCCCACGAGAAGTGGACGCCCTTCGAGTACCAGGGCATCCAGGAACTGCTGCTGCGCGGCCTCGGGAACACCCTCAAGGCGTTCGCGCTGGCAGCCGTCCTGTCGCTGGCGCTGGGCGGGACGCTGGCCGCCGGGCGGCTGTCGGACCACCGGGCGGTGCGCCTGGGGGCCACGGCCGTCGTCGAGTTCTTCCGCGCGATGCCCGTACTGGTGATGATCTTCTTCATCTTCGTGGCGCTCAAGGTGCAGCCACTGCCCGCCCTGGTCGCCGGACTCACCCTCTACAACGGGTCCGTGCTCGCCGAGGTGTTCCGCTCCGGTGTGAACGCCGTCGAACGAGGCCAGAAGGAGGCCGCGTTCGCGCTCGGCATGTACAAGACCCAGGTGATGGCCTACGTGCTCGCGCCCCAGGCGGTGCGGGCGATGCTGCCCGCCATCATCAGCCAGTTGGTGGTGGCCCTGAAGGACACCTCGCTGGGCTATCTGATCACCTATGAGGAGTTCCTCCATGCCGGAAAGCTGATCGCGTCCAACCTCGACTACGATTTGCCGTTCATCCCCGTGGTGATGGTGATCTCGCCGATCTACATCGGGATGTGCATGCTGCTCTCGTGGTTCGCCGGCTGGGTGGCCCGGCAGGAGCAGCGCAGTCCCAAGACCGAGGCCGTCGACGTCGTCGCGGCCGGACCGGAGAAGCTGCTGCCCGGTGGGGGCCCGCCCACCGCCCCGGGACCGTAGGGGGCAGCGGCTCACGGGGCCAGGCCCGCCCGGCGGCAGCCGGAGATCACTGCTCGCGCGGTGGCAGGGACCCGCAGGACGGGTCGTCTGCCGGTGAGGAGAAGGTCAGCTGCGCGCCGGACGGGTTGCGCCCGTTGCGGACCGCCCGCATCCGTTCCCCTGTGGGTGAGGCCGAGCCGCCCCTCCCTCGCCCGTCAGACGGTACGGGGAGGCTGGTAGGCCAGCTGGACCTGTCGCGGCAGGTGGCGTCGGTCGGTGAGCGTGGCCCGGCCGGGTGGCCGGCGGTGCGGGGTCACCGAACCGATGAGAGCGCCCTCGGACTTGTCGCCGGAGAGCGTGAGCCCGCGCGCGCCCTGGTCCCGCAGGTACTGCATGACCGGTTCGTACATCGCCCGTGCCGCCCCCATCGAATTGCGGCACAGCACCATGCGGAGGCCGACGTCCCGCGCGAACGGCAGGTAGTCCAGGAGAGGGCGGAGCGGGTTGCCCGAGGAGGTCGCGACGAGGTCGTAGTCGTCCACGAGCAGGAAGAAGTCCGGCGTCGTGTACCAACTGCGGTTGCGCAGCTCCTCCGGGGTGATGTCCGAGGGCGGCATCCGCTGCGCCGCGACGCGGGTCAGGGCCCCGATGTGGGACGGCAGTTCCAAGCCGTTGGGGACGTACTCCGTCACGTACTCCGAGGGCAGATCGCCCATCAGTGAACGTCGGTAGTCGATGACGATCAGCTGTGCTTCCTCAGGCGTGTACCGCTCGCTGATCCGCTGGGCGAGCAGGCGCAGCAGTGAAGTCTTCCCGGACTCGCTCTCCCCGATGACGACCAGATACGGGTCGGTCTCGAAGTCGACGCCGAAGGGCAGCAAGGTCGTTTCGTCGAGGCCCAGGGCGATCTCTGCCCTGGAGCGGCCGAAGTCCGGGGGGAGCGCGTCCACGGACAGCAGCGTGGGCAGGACGCGTACGGGCGGGGCGGTCGGTCCTGTCCACAGTGACCGGATGTGCTCGACGAACTCCGCTGTGGCGTCGGCCAGTCCGGTGTGAGCGCTCGGTCCGTCCGCGAGCCGGGGCACCGCGGCCAGGAAGTGGAACTTGTCGAGGGTCAGACCACGGCCCGGCGCACCGACCGGAACATCCGCCGCCGCCTTGCGTGCGATCTCCGATTCCATCGGATCGCCGAGGCGCAGCTCGACTCGCGTGCCGAAATGGTCGCGTAGCGCTGTGCGGACGTCGGCGTAGCGAGGGGTTGCGAGCAGCAGATGGACGCCATAGCCGAGGCCGCGTGCCCCGAGGTCGAGAATGCTCTCTTCCAGTTGCTCGTACTCGTATTTGAAGCCTGCCCAGCCGTCGATGACCAGGAACACGTCGCCCCACCGTTGGTCCGGCCACCTTCCGGCCGCGCGTCCCCTGCGGTACGCGGCCATGGAGTCGATGCCATGGGTCCGGAAGAACTCCTCCCGCTCGGCGAGCACGCCGGCGATCTCGGCAACCGTCCGCCGGACGTGATCCGGCGCGAGCCGGGAGGTCACCCCTCCCACGTGTGGCAGCTGCTCGATCTGCCGCATGCCGCCACCGCCGAAGTCCAGGCAGTAGAACTGGACCTCGGACGGCGTGTGGGTCAGGGCGAGCGCGCAGATGACCGTACGCAGCAGCGTCGACTTGCCCGTCTGGGGGGCGCCGACGATCAGGCCGTGCCCGGCCGCCGCCGAGAAGTCGAGGTACAGCAGATCGCGGCGCTGCTGGTCGGGCCGGTCGACCAGTCCGACCGGGACCCGGAGTCCGCCCAGCCCCTCGTACGCCGGAGGGTGCATCCCGCGCTCCGGAGAGGCCGCCAGCTCCGGCAGCAGCTGGTCGAGGGTGGCCGGTTCGTCCAGCGGAGGCAGCCAGATCTGGTGCGCGGGTGGTCCCTGGCCTGCGATTCGGTGGATCAGCACGTCCAGCAGACTGTCCGCGAAGACGTCGTCGACGACCGTGCCGTCCGCGGTGTCCGGGGCGTGTTCCGGTGCGTAGGGGGCCGAGACGTACGCGGCCCGGAAGCGGGACATGGCGCCGATGTCGTGCTTGAGGTAGCCGGAGCCCGGTACCGGGGGCAGATGATAGGCGTCCGGAACCCCGATCGTCGTACGGGATTCGGCGGCCGAGTGGGTCCGCAGGCCGATCCGGTACGAGAGGTACGTGTCAAGGCCGCGCAGCCTGCCCTCCTCCAGACGCTGTGAGGCGAGCAGCAGGTGCACACCGAGCGAGCGGCCGACGCGGCCGATCCGGATGAGGAGTTCGATGAAGTCGGGCCGGGCAGTGAGGAGTTCGGAGAACTCGTCGACGACGATGAGCAGTGAGGGGAGGGGAGCCAGCCGGGCGCCCCCCGCTCGGGCCTTCTCGTACTGGGAGACGTTGGGGTAGTTGCCCGCAGCGCGCAGCAGCTCCTGGCGGCGCATCAGCTCGCCGCCGATGGCATCGTTCATGCGCTCCACGAGGGTCAGTTCGTCGGCGAGACTGGTGATGACCGCCGAAACATGCGGCAGCTCCGCCATGCCGGCGAAGGTGGCACCGCCCTTGAAGTCGGCCAGGACGAAGTTCAGTGTCTCCGACGAGTGTGTGACGGCGAGGCCGAGGATCAGCGTGCGCAGCAGTTCCGACTTGCCGGAGCCGGTGGCGCCGACGCACAGGCCGTGTGGCCCCATCCCGCCGTGTGCCGCTTCCTTGAGGTCGAGCAGGACGGGCTGGCCGTCCTCACCGACCCCGATCGGCACCCGGAGCCGTTCCTGCGGTGGGCGCTGCGACCAGGTGCGGACCACGTCGAACCGCTCGGCGTCGCCGATGCCGAACAGTTTCGTGAACGGGATGTCCGTGCGGGCCGGGGGCGCCGTGTCCGGCTGCACGCCGAGCCAGCGTTCCCGCATCCGCTGCGTTGTCTCGGCCAGGGCCTGCCTGGCCGCTGCGGAGCCGGTGACCTCCTCCAAGTGAGGCACGGCCACCCGGAAGCGCCGTCGGAGCGACAGGGCCCAGCCGATCCCGAGGCTCGCCGAGAGAGTCGCATCGATCTGCGACTCCGACGGGTCGTCCAGGGGCAGTTCGACACGGGTCCCGAGCAAGCCCAGCAGGCCGGCCCCGAAGTCGTCCCACCGCCGGGCGGAAACGAGGAGATGGAGTCCGTAGTTCAGGCCGGTGTTGGCGAGCCGGTGGACCTCCTGGGAGAACTCGGGCATCTCCCAGTCGAAGTCGAGCCAGCCGTCGATCACCAGGAAGACATCGCTGGCGCTGGCGCGCGGGAGCCGTCCCGCTGCCCGCAGCTCGCGGAACTCCTCGACGGAGTCGATGTCCAGGTCCCGGAACAGGGCCCGTCGGTCGGCGATGGCGTCCTTCAAGGCCGTGAGAACCTCTGCGACCGCCTCGTGCTCGTGTGCGGCGGCGACCTTCTTCACATGCGGCATCGACCGCAGCACACCCAGCCGGTTGACGGCTCCCTCCAGGAGATACAGCTCCGCCTCGTGCGGCGTGTGGGTCAGTGCCAGCGACATCGCGAGGACACGCAGCAGCGTCGTCTTGCCGCTGCCCAGCCTGCCGACGACCGCAGCGTTCCCGCTCCGCCCCGAAAGGTCGAGGCACAGGAGCTCGCCGCCGGAAGCCGCAGCCGTACGACCGATCGGCACCACGAGCCGGGACGCGCCCTCCCAGGAGTCGCAGATGAACCCGCGGTCCGGGGTGTCGACCGGCGGGGGGAGGAGCGTCCCCAGCACCAGTTCGTTCGTCCTCGCCCCCTGCGAGGGCAAGCCGGTGGAGGGGTCGGTGCGCGCAGCGTAGGCGAGGGGGACATGTCCCTCGCACTGACCGGACTTGGTGGGCGTCTGTTCCGGGCCGCTCTGGTTGACGACGGCGTCGTGCACATACGTGTACAGCTCGTCGGGTGTGATGACACCGTCACGGTCGAGATCGGCCAGTCCGGTGCTGAGGCCCTCGTTGACCGCGGCGGTGAAGCGTGCCACGGGCCGGGCGTTGTCCAGCGTGAGCTGGTCCCCTTCGTAGGCGTACTCAAGCGCGGTGGACGCGGTGATCACGAAGGTGCCGCGGCCGACCAGTGCCGCCTCCACATCCACCGGCGCGGGAGACATGGGGGTGGCCCGGTGGAAGAGACCGCTGTAGCAGCAGTCGAGGAGCACGATCTTGGTGCGGGCCTCGCACTCGTCCAGGAGCTGATGGATGAGGTCGGCACGGACGGCGGTGGTGTGCGGGCGGTTCAGGTCCGTTCCGACCGTCGCGAAGAACAGCCGGTCGGTGTCGTTCCTGATGCCGTGGCAGGCGAGGTAGAGCAGGACCAGGTCGTCGGGCGCGCGATTGCTGAGCAGCGCCTCGATCTCCCGCTCGATCTCCTCTTTGGGCCGGTTGGTGAGCGTACGGACGAAGTCGAAACGGCCCACCGCCTCGTCCTTGAGCAACCCTTCCAACTCACCGGCGCCGCGCGCGGGTGACCGGAGCTGGTTGAGCCCGGGATCGACGTACCCGTCAGTCGCGACCAGCAGCGCGATCCGGCGACCCGCCATCGCTGTCTCCCGGCTCCCCGTTGTCGGCATTCGTGCTGACTCCTGCGGCGATCCGCGAGGCCACGACATCGACCAGCTTGCTCTGGTCCTTCGCGGAGAGCGCCTGGAACGTGCCCTTGTCGCCGTCGAACTCCCATTCCACGGAACGGGCCTTGGCACGCTGAATGTACGCCACCAGGACGTTGCTCATGGCCTTCATCGCCGCCGCGGTGAAGGCGCCACTGACGACGAGGGCTCCGATCTCGTACCCGGCGGAGGCCATCGAGCCGGCCGGTGCGGGAGCCTGTTTGCGCTCCACATTGAACAGGCCGAGCGTTCGCAAGTCCCGGTAAAGGCTGCGTACGTGGCGCTCCACCTGCTCAGCGGACGCCGCGGGACCGGAATCCACTCGGAGCACCAGCTCGTACACCCTGCCTCCCCGGCACAGCAGCTCACCGTCGACAGCTGATCGTATAGCGAGTCCGGCGGGCCGCACGAGCACGCGCCACTTAGTCCCCTGGGAACAGGACGGGAGCCGTCCGCGAGAAGCTGCGGTCGCCGGCGGCCGGGCGGTTCGGGCAGCGCGACGAGAACCCGGGTCATTGCTCACGACCTGCGGGTCAGCGTCCGGTCGGTACGGTGTCGGCGCGAGGCCCGGCCGCCTCCCGCCGACGGTCGCCTCCGCGGGAGGCGGAACGAGACATGACCGCGAGGGTCCTGTTTGTTCGACACCCACCAGGCAGCTCGCGCGGGTGCCTCCATGTCCCCGCACTCACCGACCAAGATCAATCGCAGGACGGCCGGTTATGGTCGCAGGCATGTTGCGTCCTGAAAGCTGGTCCAGGCTCGCGGGTGGGAGTCCCGTCCGGGTAGACACCGGAGTGCCCGGTAGCAGGTCCCGGTTCGTCGTGGAGACGCGGCGGGCTGAGCGGGATGTCAAGAACCTCTTTGGAGGGAGCAAGCACGCGGGCCGTAGCGTGAAGCGAACCTTGCAGCCTCGTCAGACCCAAAGCGGAGAAGCCGAGCCCCTCATGACTGGGCGAAGGCCACGTCCTGGGGGCCCTGTTCCGGGGTCAGCCTCCGGGGTTCTCCCGGGGTATGGAGGGCGGCACGTGTGCACAGTCTGGGCCGGAACAGGAGAGACC